>NZ_CP123387.1 GCF_040409955.1 Salipiger sp. H15 | reverse complement strand
GGGCGTGGGCTGGGCGCCAAGCGCCTGATACGACTCCACAAATGCCGGTGCCTGGATGACCCGCAATTTCAGGTTCTGGAAGTCCTGCAGAGAGGTGATCGGGCGGTTGGCGGTACGCCCGCCCCGCCCTGAAACTCGTCTTGCAGGGTGCCATCACCCCAGCGGGCTTCTTCTTCTTCCCGGCCCGCTGACCCCTGGCCTGGCCGGCTCCCTCAAATTCGGCCAGCCCCTTTTCCATGGATTGGTCTTCAGCTTGGAGAGCCAATTCAAAAAGCCCTCGAGGAGCGCCAGCAACGGATCACGGCATGCATCGAACGGTGTGCCGATCGTTGGACTGATCTTGATCGGTCCACCGGAGCGCAGGATCGCCGACCCCGAATGGGTGAGTTCCTCTGCGGTGCATCAGACGCCTGTTTACATCTCGGGATTCAGCTCCGGTTGGTCGGCGCCGCAGGAAAGGCCCCGGATCAGCTCAGCCTGCAGCTGCTGGAGCGCGACGCGTGCGATGGATACATCCTTTTCGGGGGGACGACTTGCAACGCGCCGACGCTCGGCGCCTGGCCTGAAGATTTCTCAAAGCGTCGCTCTTTGCCGCATTGTTCGTCGGATCTGTTGTCGCTGCCACCTCGGCGATCCTGATCGCCAAGCTCCTGGGGTTGCCGGATGTGGTTGTCCTGTCACTCGCACCCAAGTCCACAACGGCCCCGGTGGCACTGGGGATTTCGGAAGCGCTTGGGGGATTGCCAACTTTGACAGCCACGCTTGTGATCCTGACGGGGATCATTGGGGCGATCACCATCACGCCGCTGATGGACGCACTCGGCATCAAGGACTGGCGCGCGCGCGGCTTTGCAGTTGGTGTTGCCGCGCATGGCATCGGGACGGCTCGCGCGTTTCAGGTGAACCCTGTCGCCGGCGCCTATGCCGGGATCGGAATGGCGCTGAACGCCGTACTGACAAGCTTCCTCGTACCGATACTGGTGGGGTGGCTGTAGCGGATTACGCAAGGCGCGCGCGATTACTTTTCCAGTGCCTCGATCTGAAATAAGGGGGCCCACTCAGCTACAGAGCGTCTGACGCAACAAGGTGATGCGGGACGAGGCAGATTTCTGGCTCCAGCTTCTTTCTGCGTCAGGCCAATGCAAGAAGCTCCGAGTATGTTTCCGCATCGATCTTGATGCCTTCAGCCTCGGATCGCGCGCGTGCCTGCTTTCGGGTGTCTCCTGGGAGACGTGTCTGCCCTGCTTCGGAGAGCTTCCGAACCAACTCCTCCACCCGAGAACTGAATGGCGTGGCTGAATTGGCCTTCGCGGGATCGATCACGATGAAAGTTTGCCCCGTGTAGGCGGACTCGGCACCGGGATATCCTGACCAGTCGACTTGATGCGAAAAGTTGCTGCCGGTCAGCGCCCCCGCCAGCAAGTCGATCATCATTGCAATCTGAGACCCCTTGTGACCACCGAACGGCAGGAGTGCACCTCCATCCAGGACTTTCAGAGGATCGCGAGTTGGCTGGCCCTGCGCGTCAAGTCCGACGCCTTCGGGCAATTGCCGACCCTCCTTCGCGGCTATGCGCACTTCGCCATTTGCCATTGCCGCGGTCGCCTGATCGAACATCAGTACCGAGCCGTCGGCACGCGGTACCGCGAATGCCATGGGCTTCGTCCCGTAGACAGGCTTCCGCGCGCTAAAAGGAACAACATAGGTTGCGCTGTTCACGACAGACAGGGTGATCAGTCCAGCGTCCGCAAAGGTCTCCACATCGAGCCACAACGGTCCGTTGTGATGGGCATTACCAATCGCGAAAACGCAACTTCCCGCACGCCGCGTGGCGTTGAGCCTCCGCATCCGCCGCCATCCGGTCGATGCGGAGCGCTTTCGGGGTGATCCCGGCCGAGGTGCCGCGCTTCGGCTTGGCCAGGTGGTTGTCGCCGACCGTGACGCAACGAAGGCCAGGGGCATCGCGGACCAAATCGGAAACTCCGCCAGTGCCATCGAGGTCGATGTCCGGGACAGCGTCTCGGTGGAAGCGATAATCGAAGCGCCGGTCAGCACGTTCGGCGGGATCGACATCCTGATGAACAGTGCCGGTCGCGGCGCGCCGGGAGCCGTTTCCGAGGTCCTGAGCTAGCCCTGGTGCGCGCGCAGCGCCGCCAGCACCTCCTCGGTGTGCTCGCCGAGCCGGGGCGCGGGCAGCCGGGCCTCGCAGGGGGTGCGGCTCAGCTTCACCGGGAAGCCCAGCATCCGCACCATGCCGCGGTCGTCGCCATGCGGCACGTCGATCGCCATCTCCTGCGCCTGGATCTGCGGGTCGGCGAAGACCTCCTTCAGCGTCTGGATCTTGCCGGTCGGCACACCCGCCCGGTTGAGGCGCGCGATCCAGTTCTCGCGCGTGTCATGCGCCAGCGCCGCGTCGAGGATGCCGTGCAACTCCTCGCGGCGGGCGAAGCGCTTGTCATTGCTGTCGAACCGCGGGTCGGACAGCAGATCCGGCAGGCCGATCTCGGCCAGCAGCCGGCCCAGCACCTGGTCGTTCGAGGCGGCGATGGCGATCTGCCCGTCGGCGGTGTCGTAAAGCCCGTAGGGCGCCACCAGCGGGTGGTCGTTGCCGGTGCGCTGCGGGTTCTCGCCGGTGACGAAATGCTCGGAGGCGAGATAGGCCATCATGCTCAGCACGCCGTTGACCATCGAGGTCTCGACCGCCTGCCCCTCCCCGTCGCGGTTGCGCCCGTGCAGCGCCGAGACGATGCCGAAGGCGGTGTAGAGCCCGGCGACGAGGTCGGTCACCGGCTGCGCGGCGCGCAGCGGCGGCGTGCCCTCGGGGCCGTTGACGCTCATGAACCCGCTCATCGCCTGCGCGATGAAGTCGAAGGCGGGGCGGTCGGTGTAGGGCCCGGTCGAGCCGAAGCCGTTGACGCTGGCCACCACGAGGCGCGGGTTGATCTCGTCGAGCCGCTCCGGCGGGAAACCCATGCGCGCCAGCACGCCGGGGCGGAAGTTCTCGACCAGCACGTCGGCGGTCTCGAGCAGCTGCGCCAGCGCGTCGCGCCCCTCGTCCGAGTAGAGATCGAGCACCACGGATTTCTTGTTGCGGTTGAACCCCGCGAAATACCAGGAAAAGCCGTTCTTGTGGTGGCCCTGCCCGCGCACCGGATCGCCGCCGGGGCTCTCGATCTTGATCACCTCGGCGCCCATGTCGCCGAGCAGCATCGAGCAGAACGGCCCCGAGAGCACGCGCGTGAGGTCGATGACGCGGATGCCGTCGAGCGGCGGCTTCAGCTCGGCAGGGCTCATGCGCGGCTCCCGCTCGACGAACGGACCTCGTCGCGCCCGTACTGGCGCAGGCGCGGCCCGGCCTTCATCACCTGCCCCGGCAGCTTCTGCCCCAGCGCCGCCTCGGTGCGCTGCGCGACGGCGATGAGCGCGTCGAGATCGATGCCGGTCTCGACCCCGCTTTCATGCAGCATGTAGACCAGATCCTCGGTGCAGGCGTTGCCGGTCGCGCCGGGCGCGAAGGGGCAGCCGCCGATCCCGGCGACGCTGGCCTCGTAGCGGGTGATGCCCTCGAGCAGCCCGGCATAGGCGCAGGCGAGCCCCACCCCGCGGGTGTTGTGGAAATGCAGCGCGACATCGGCCTCGGGCAGCTCGGCCGCAAGCGCGCGGCAGCGCTCCTGCACCAGCCGCGGCGTCGCCATGCCGGTGGTGTCACCGAGCGTGATCCTGGTGATGCCGTTGTCCGCGTAGGCCCTGGCCACGTGCAGGATGTCCGCCACCGGCACGTCGCCCTCGAAGGGGCAGCCGAAGGCGGTGGCGATGGCGCCGTAGACCGCGACTCCCGCCTCCTGCCCCATCCGCGCGATCTCGGCGGCGGCGGCGAGCGAGACGTCGCGGGCGCAGTTCACGTTGGCCTGGTTGTGGCTCTCGGAGGCCGAGAGGAACACCACCATCGCGTCCACTCCGGCCTCGATGGCGCGGGCGGCGCCGCGGGCGTTGGGCACCAGCGCGGTCAGCTCGGCGCCGCGGCTGCGGTCGATGGCGGCCATGACCTCGGCGGCATCGGCCATGTTGGGCACGGCGCGCGGCGCGACGAAGGAGGTCACCTCGAGCTGCGGCACGCCCGCCGCGATCAGCCCGTTGATCATCTCGATCTTCACATCCGTGCGCACCGGCGCCGGCCAGGCCTGCAGCCCGTCGCGGGGGCCGACATCCACGATGCGCACTCTCTCGGGGAATCCCTCCAGCGTGACCTGCGTCATGAGCCCTCCTCCAAAAGCTGTTGATGTGGTCTACCGAGGTGGTATACCACCGATGCAGGGAGGGTCAATGCAGACCATGAGCACCGACGAGGCGGCGGAAAACGCGGCATTGCCGCAGGCGGAACGCGCGCTCCAGGATATCCGCAGGGACATCCTGTCGATGGCCTTTGCGCCCGGTGAACCCGTCTCGGAACGCAGCCTGCAGGAGCGCTACGGCATGTCGCGCACGCCGATCCGCGCGGCGCTGGCGGCGCTGATCGCCGAGGGGCTGGTCGACCGCGACCCGCGTGGCGGCTACGTGATCGCGCCCATCGACCTGCAGGAGATCCGCGACCTCTTCGAATTCCGCGAAGAGCTGGAAGACACCGCCGTGCGGCTTGCCTGCCGGCGCGCGCGGCCCGAGGACCTCGCGGCGCTGCGCCGCACCATCGACCGCGGCCGCACCGATTTCCGCGTCGAGGACTGGCTCGCCTCGGGGCTCGACGTGCATGTCGAGCTGGCGGCGCTCTCGGGCAACCCCTTCCTGCGCGACGCCGTGCGCGCCGCGGTGGGCCGCGCGCTGCGGCTGCGCTGGCTCCTGGCCAGCGACGCGGCGCAGCGCGAGACCGCCTGGCAGGAACATACCGAAATTCTCGACCTCGTCGCCGCCGGCGACGCGGACGAGGCGGCCCGCAAGGTCCGGCTGCACACCCGCGAGGTGCGCGACCAGATCCTCGCGGCCGTGGAGAGCGCGCGCCGGTTTCTCGGCACGCGCGGCGTCGTCGATCACAAGCGGGACCACAACCGGGACCGCGACGACACGCACTGAGACGATCCGGGGAGGGAGACCCCGACGAAAATGGCCCGACGGGCCGAAGGACGAAAGGGAGGAACCATGTCCTATACGCGCAACCTCGTCACCGCGGCGATCCTCGCCACGGGGCTGACCGCCACCGCCGCAAGCGCGGCCGAATGCATCGCGCCCGCGGACCCGGGCGGCGGCTGGGACTTCACCTGCCGCACCGTCGGCCGCCTGCTGACCGAGCTCGGGCTCGAGGACAGCGCCGTCCAGGTGACCAACATGCCCGGCGGCGTCGGCGCGGTGGCCTTCGCCAACGTGGCGGGCAAGCGCGCCTCCGAGGGCGACCTGCTGGTCGCCACTTCGACCGTGGGCGTGACACAGATCGCGCAGGGCAAGTACCCGGGCGGCGTCGACGTGATGCGCTGGGTCGGCATGCTCGGCACCGACGTGGGCGTGATCACCGTCCCGGCGGATTCCGAGTACGAGACCATCGGCGACCTGCTCAACGCGCTGAAGGCCGATCCGACCTCGGTTCCGGTGGCGGGCTCCTCGGGTGCCGGTGGCTGGGACCACATCCGCCTGCTGATGCTGGCCGACGCCGCGGGCATGCCCGGCGACGACTACAAGGCGATCCGCTGGGTGCAGTTCGACGGCGGCAGCCCCGCCGTGACCCAGATGCTCGGCGGCCAGGTCGGCGCGGTGTCGACCGACCTCGGCGAGATCGCCGGCTTCGTGGAGTCGGGCGACATCAAGATCCTCGCGGCGCTGTCGGACGAGCCGATCCCGGCCTTCCCCGACGCCCCCACCGCCAAGGATCAGGGCTATGACGTGACCGGCTACAACTGGCGCGGCTTCTACACCGGCGGCGATGTCTCGGACGAGGACTACCAGGCCTGGGTGGACGAGCTGAAATCGCTCTTCGACACCCAGGAGTGGAAGGACGCCGCCGAGGGCAACGGCCTGATCACCGTCTGGCGCGGTGGCGACGAGTTCGAGGCCTATGTCGCGGACCAGGCCAAGCAGATGGAAGAGATCTCGCGCAGCATCGGGGTCATCAAATGATCGACCGCATCGTCGGGACCGTGGTCTTCATGATCTCGGTCTCGGCCTTCTGGGTCGCACGCGGATACGAGGCGGGTTTCGGGGATCCCCTGGGACCCGCCGTGTTCCCGCAGATGGTCGCCGCACTGGCGGCCATCCTCAGCCTCGGGCTGATCCTGCGCCCCGATCCCAACCCGGCCGCGCAGTCCCGGCCGGCGCTGACCCGGCAGATCGCCACGGTGGCGGTGCTGGCGGGCTATGTGCTGCTGCTCGAGCCGCTCGGCTTCCCGCTCTCGACCACGCTCGGGACCGCCTGCCTCGCGCTGCTCTTCGGCGCGCGCCCGCTGAAGGCCGGCATCACCGGGCTTGCCGTGGGCCTGTCCCTCTTCGTGATCTTCGACAGGGTGCTCGGGCTGCCCCTGCCCTTCGCCCCCGCGATCCTCGGCTAGCGAGACCCCATGGACATCCTGACCTCACTCATCGGCGGGTTCGCCGTCGCCGTGACGCCGCTCAACCTCGCGCTGGCGGTCTTCGGCTGCTTTGCCGGCACGCTGATCGGCGCGCTGCCCGGGCTCGGCCCGGTGAACGGCGTGGCGATCCTGATCCCCGTCGCCTTCGCGATGAAGCTCGAGCCGGGCTCGGCGCTCATCATGCTGTCCTGCATCTACTACGGCTGCATGTACGGCGGGCGGATCAGCTCGATCATGCTCAACATCCCCGGCGACGAGCCGGCCATCATGACGACGCTCGACGGCTATCCCATGGCCCGCAAGGGCCACGCCGCCAAGGCGCTCGGCATATCGGCGGTGGCCTCCTTCACCGGGGCGACCTTCGCCACGCTCGGCCTGACATTCTTTGCCCCGCTGCTCGCCAAGGCGGCGATCCACTTCGGCCCGGCGGATTACTTCGCGCTCTACGTCATGGCCTTCGCCACGATCGGCGGGGTGACCGGGGTGAACCCGTTCAAGACGCTGCTCGCGGCGGTGCTCGGGTTGCTGCTGGCCAGCGTCGGGCTCGATCCCGCCACCGGCACGGCGCGGTTCACCTTCGGGTCCTACCACCTCTACGACGGGTTCGATCCGATCGTGGCCATCGTCGGGCTCTTCGCGGTAAGCGAGATCATCATGTATTTCGAGAGCCACGCCACCTCTGGCGCGGGAGCCGCCAAGCTCGGCCGCGCCCTGCCCCGGTTGCGCGAGGTCTTCGAGGGCTTCCCGGCGGCGCTGCGCGGCTCGGTCATCGGCTTCATCTGCGGCGTGCTGCCGGGCGCGGGCGCCTCGCTCGGCGCCTTCGTGTCCTACAGCACCGAAAAGCAGATCAGCGACAAGGAGGGCACCTTCGGCACCGGCGATCCGCGTGGCATCGCGGCGCCGGAGGCGGGCAACAACGCCGCCTCGGGCGGTGCGCTCATCCCGATGCTGACGCTGGGCGTGCCCGGCTCGGGCACCACGGCGGTGATGCTGGCGCTGCTCGTCTCGCTCAACATCCAGCCCGGCCCGCTGCTCTTCGAGCGTCAGCCGGATCTGGTCTGGGGGCTGATCGCGGCGCTCTATCTCGCCAACCTCGTGCTCTTGCTGCTCAACGTGCCGATGGTGGGCATCTTCACCCGGCTGCTGTCGCTGCCGCAGTGGCTGCTGATGCCGATCGTGGTCATGGTCAGCTTCATCGGGATCTACTCGATCAGCCATTCCAGCTTCGATCTCTTCGTGATGATCGGCTTCGGCCTGCTCGGCTACGCGCTGCGCAAGATCGAGATATCGCTGGTGCCGGTGGTGCTGGGATTGCTGCTCGGCGCGGACATGGAGAACAACCTGCGCCGCGCGCTGTCGATCTCGGGCGGAGACTTCGGCATCCTGCTGCGGAGCCCGATCGCGCTGGTGATCTACGGCTTCACAGCGCTGATGCTGCTCTTCTCCTTCGGCATCGCCATGCGCCGACGGCCCGATCCGCTGTCGGACTGAAGCGGCGACCGCTCGAGGCGCTCGTCGCGACGCTTGCGCTTCCGCTTTGGGCCAGAGGTTTCAGTCTTCCGGGGTTCGCCTGACTTCCGCGGTGGAGCGGGCAGGTCGGTCCCGGGAGACTGAGCCGGGTTCCAGCGGATCGACACGCGACCACCCTCGGCCAAGCGGCGCAGGATCGATAGGCGACCGGTGCTGAATGCCGGTTTCGCCCGTGACGGCCCGGACAAACCGGGTCTCAGTGGCCCAGTGCCGCGATCAGTTCCTTTCCGACCGATCAGTTGCCGGCGGCGGTTCGGGGCTGAGCGCGGAAATCTCGGCATAGAGATCATCCGGCAAGACAAGGTTCAGCGCGTCGAGAGAAGGCTGCAATTGAGCGGTATTGCGCGCGGATATCAGCATTGACGTGATCCCCGGATTGCGCGCGCCCCATGCCACGGCAAGCGTTGCTGCAGGCACGTTGCGGCTTTGCGCCAAGGCGCTCAGCCCGCGGGCCGCCTCGTGCATCCACGGCTGGCCGTAGCGCGACGCGTAGGTGGGATCTTCGGAAAGACGCCCGCGCGCGCCCTCTGCGTATTTTCCCGTCAGCAAACCGCCCCCCAATGGCGAGTACGCGCAGACCGCGATGCCCTGGTCGTTGCATGCAGGCAGGATTTCCACCTCGACCTGACGCTTGACGAGATTGTACATCGGTTGGCAGACCTCGATCCGGGTGCCGAATTTCGCGCAGACCGCCTGCGCCTTCATGATCTGCCAGGCCGCGAAATTCGAGACCCCGATGTGCCGGATTTCCCCCCGCGACTGCATCTCGGCGAGGGTTCCAAAGGTCTCCTCCAGGGGCGTCACGGGGTCGAACCGGTGCAGATAGTAGATATCGATGCAGGCCAGACCCAGCCGTTGGCGGCTTTGCGCAAAGGCGTCGCGCAGATTGTCCGCCGACGCTGGCCGATCGTTCGGCGCCTTTGTCGCGACGATCACCTCGCCTTCGAAGGGAGAGACCAGCTTGCCCAGGATACGCTCGGACTCGCCTTTCTCGTAGCTGAAGGCGGTATCGAAGATGTTGATCCCGACATCGGTACAGGCCCGGAACATTTCGCGGGCGCCGTCCTCGTCCACAGTCCGGCCGAATTGCATGGCCCCGTAGCCCATTCGCGATATGGGAGTTTCGCTTCTGGTAGTGAGTTGAGTCATTGCCCTGTTTCCGTGCTGGTGGCTGCCTATCGGTAGTCGATCCCGAGGCACCGCGCCACCTGCGCCATTACGCCGTCGCCGAACCCGAATGGTTTCATGCGACGTGTCAAAGTGCGGCGGAGCGAAGTCTTCGAGTCCCTTGGTCACATAGGCTCAGACGGGGTGGTGTTCGGCCTGCGCCCCCTCTCCGGGAGGTGCTGCCTCCTGGCACCGCCAGGCTCGTGCAAGACCTTGCGGCGGCGACAATCGATCCTTACGCCGAATGAGGCACCTGGAACGCGCCGTGGCGGCGGTCGCAGCGTTGAACTCATGCCGACCTCGACACCCTGTGAGGAAACCGCATCAAGACCCCGGATGCCAAAGTCTGACGTTGCATTAACCGACCGGTCGGTTATTTCTTGCCGCAACGTAAACAGAATCTCTGGAGGAGATGATTCATGTTGAAATGCACGCGGTTAGTGGCGGCGCTTCCTTTCCTTGTCATCGGCAATCCGCTCTGGTCACAGACCTCGGAGCCGGATGATTTCGCGACGTCCTGCAGCGCGACCGCCAACCAGATCATTTCCGGCGTGACGGTGACCAGCGCGGAGACGGTCGCGCTTGAAGGCAAGTCCTTCTGCGTTGTGGCCGGAAGCCGCGCCCCCTTCCTCGATATCGAACTGGTGATCCCGAAAGCCTGGTCGGGGCAGCTGTTGCAGCGCGGCGGCGGCGGCTTCGACGGAACCATCCGCTCTGCGCTGTCGCGTAGCGACAGCGGGGAAGTGACCGGCCTGCTGCCGCTGGTGGCGGATCGCGGTGTGGCCTACGTGGCCTCGAACGGAGGCAACCGCGCCAAGGTCGAGGGCGAGGCAGCCCCCCAGGTCTGGGCCGGGGACAGCCCGCAGGCGCGGGACTCCGCGATTGATTACGCCTACCGCGCCACCGGAACGACGATCTTCTTCGCCAAGGAGGCCATCGCGGCAGTGCAGGGAAAACGCCCCGAGCACAGCTATTTCAACGGCTGCTCCAATGGCGGGCGCAATGCCTATATCGCTGCGCAGCGCTGGCCGGCGGAATATGATGGCATCGTCGCCGGGTGTGAGACGATCGACATGGCGGGTCAGACCCTGGCCTGGTTGAACATCGGCCGATTCGATGGCACGCCCGGCCAACTCAGCCCCGAGCAATACGGCGCTGCGTATCAGGCCGCGGTCGCGGCCTGTGACGAGGGGGACGGGCTTCGCGATGGCATCATCGCCAATCCCCGGGCCTGCGAGTTCCGGCCCGCCGAACTGGCCTGCGGCACGAGCCCCGGCAATCTCTGCCTCAACCCCGAACAAGTGGCCACTCTCGATGCCCTCCTCTCCGACGTCGAGCTTGACGGGCGGGTCGTGTACAAGGGGTACAACTGGGCCGACCTCAGCAGTTACGGACCGCGATACAACCAGCTGGCCTCCGGCTTCGCGCTGATCGCGACCGGGGATGCCGGCTGGCTCACCCCGGACTACCCGCGCGACTTCGATCCCGACCGCAATTCCGCGCCGCTGTCGCTGGCAATGTTGCGCAGCGGCACCGACCATGACCTGATCGGCGTGGCGCAATACGTGGCGGGGGGCGGCAAGCTCTTGTCGTGGCACGGCAACAGCGACGGGCTGCTGTCACCCAATGCCCATGCGGCAAAGCACGCTGAACTGCTCGAGCTCGTCCGCGCCCTGGGGATGGAAACCCCACGCGATGGCGCGATGTTCTTCACCGTGGCCGGGTCCAACCACAACGGGGCGGGCGACATGCGCGGGGTGGACTGGTTCACGGCGATTTCGGATTGGGTCGAGAAAGGACGCCCGCCCGAAGACCTCACATATGCCTTCGAAGACCCCAGCGGGCCGCGCAGCATCCCGGTCTGTGAATACCCCGCCTATCCGCGCTACAGCGGCACGGGCGACCCCGCCAAGGCGGAAAACTTCGCCTGTACCGCGCCCTGACGACTTCCGCCGCGCCTTGTCCCGGTATCGTGGACGAAGAGGGAGGGGGCATGCTCCCTTCGGCCACGATACCGGTCTAAGATTGAGCGTCATGCACCCTTGAAGACGGGCTGCGGCGGACGCTAGGGCAACCGCGGCGCTTCGCGTTGTCCGGGCTCCAGCCCCCTTCCAAGAAGCCATGACCTCAAGGGGGGGGTGCGACAGGATCCGCTACCTCGGTTTCACCATTCCTTCTCGGAACGCTTCCGTTGGCGTGCGTCATCCTAGGCACTTCCGGGGTGTCGCATTCACTCTCTCGCTGATCTCCTTCATCCGGGGCCTCGAAAGCGGTGCGAGAGGCGCATCGCGGCGGCAGGGACACGGAACGTCGCGCTTCGCGGCATGCCATCGCCGTTCGGGGATCGGGAATTTGCGTTCCGTGGCGGCAGCGTGCATGAGACAGGGGCCGCGCGCCCCCCAACCCAAGCACCGGAGACACCCCATGCCCCAGGACCTGCCCGCAACCACCGACCCGATCCACCTTGATCACTCGGGGCACTTCGTGGTCGATGCGGAGGCGGCGCGCGCCGAGCTCGAGGCGCTAGGGTTCACGGTCACACCCTATTCGGCGCAGGTGCAGCCCGATCCCGTGACCGGCGCGCCGTCGCTGACGGGCACTGGCAACATCTGCGTCATGCTGCCCGAGGGCTATCTGGAGTTTCTCGTGCATACCGCCGACACGCCGATCGGCCTCGAGTTCCTCGCCGCGCTCGAGCATCGCGCCGGGCTGCACCTTGCGGCCTTTGCCGTTGCCGATGCCGGTGCCCGCCACGCGGACCTGCAAGCGGCGGGGATCGAGATGCGCCCGGTCGTGCATTTCGAGCGGGAGGTGGCCACCGAAACCGGGACGGAAACCGCGGCCTTCTCTGTCGCGCGGCTCGCTGCGGGCACCATGCCCGAGGGCCGGGTGCAGTTCCTCGTCCACCACACTCCCGCGGCGCTGTGGCAGCCGCGCTGGACCGGGCACGCAAACGGCGCCCGTGCGCTGAAGGCGATCCTCGTGTCGGCGCCCGATCCCGCAGAGACGGCCGCCCGCTTTGCCCGCTGCCTTGGCCGTCCCGCGCAGGCCTTCGGCGCGGGGTTCCGCATCGCGCTCGACCGCGGCGCGCTGGAGATCCTGCCCGAGGCGGAGGCCGAGGCGCTGGTGGGGGCGGCGGTCGATCCCGGACGCTCGGCATTTGTCGGCCTGCGTCTTTCGATGCCGGATCCCGCCTTGCTGTCGGACCGGCCCGGCGCGCGCCGGCTCGGCGCGTCGCTTGCGCTGCCCTTCGGTGCCGCGCTGGGGGCGGGCATCTGGGTATTTGATCCGCTCTGACCGCCGCGGGCCGCGCGGTCACACGGTGTAGAGCTGCGCGAAGGCGTTGCGGACGTTCTCGGTGACCGCTTCCAGCCGGCGCTCGATGTGGCGCCGCATCTCGGCCTGCGCGGCCTCGGGATCGCGGCGCTTCACCGCCTGCAGGATGCGCTTGTGCGGCTCCGTGGTGACATATTCCGGCCCCGTCTTCTCCGAGAGCGTCTTGAGGTCGATCAGGCGGATAAAGCGGATCCGGCCGTAGATGTTCTCGAGCATCCGCACCATCTCGGAGTTTCCCGAGAGCGCGGCGAGGCGGATGTGGAAGTCCTCGTCGAGTTGCACCAGTTCCACCGGCGAATTGCCGGGCTGGTACGTGGCGTCTGCGCTGGAAAGGTAGGTCTCGAGGCCCTCGACGTCCCTGGGGTCGGCGCGCAGCGCGGCCAGCCGCGTCGCCTCGCATTCGATCGCCGCGCGCGCCTCGTAGAGGTCCATGATCTCTGCCGAGGTCAGCGAGCGGCAGAAGAAGCCCTGCCCGCTGCGGAATGTCAGGAAGCCCTCGGCGACCAGCCTGTTCAGCGCCTCGCGCAGCGGCGTGCGGCTGGTTTCGAGACGTTTCGCCAGTTCCGTCTCGTTCAGTCTCGAATCGGGTTTGAACTCGTAGCTGGCCGCCATCTCCTTGAGAAGCGCATAGGCGCGTTCAACTGACCCACTGTTTTTCTGATGGCTTTCCAAGTGGTTATTCCTGAACCTTGAGCTTCGACACGATCTTAGCAGCCGGCGCGAAAAAAACCAATTGATTTGCACTCCGACCTGCGTGCTATGCTGTATACAGACAAGAACACCGGCTTGAATGCCAAACTTGGAGAGTGTTGTGGGCGAAGTGATGAACGGGGCGCAGGTCATCCTGAGGATGCTGGAACTGCATGGGGTGAGCCATGTCTTCGGGCTTCCGGGCGAGACGACGATCGGCTGGTACAAGGAATGGCAGAGCAGCTCCGACATCGAATACGTGCTGACCCGCGACGAGCGCACCGCCTCCTACGCCGCCGAGGCCTATGCCAAGATCACCGGCCGCCCCGCGGTGCTGGAGGCTCCGAGCCCCGGTGTCACCCATTGCACCCCCGGCATCACCGAGGCCTTCCTCTCCTCGGTGCCGGTGATCTTCTTCAGCTCGGACATCCCGGTGAACCAGGACAAGAAGCACGGGCTGACCGGGGTCGACCAGACCGCGATGTACGAGAGCATCTGCAAGGAATCCTTCTACCTCACCAACGTGAAGGACATCCCCTTCCTGCTGCGCCGGGCCTTCCGCGTCGCCACCTCGGGCCGTCCCGCGCCGGTGCACATCCGCGTGCCGATCAACGTCTTCCACGACGAGGCCGAGATCGCCGATCTCTATGCCGACAGCGACTACAGCCGCTACCCGGCGCACCGCCCGGTCGCCGACCACGGCAAGATCCGCAAGGCGATCGACGCGCTGCTGGCGGCGAAGAAGCCGGCGATCGTCTGCGGACAGGGCGCGCTGATCTCGCGCGCCGGCGAGGCGGTTCTGGCGCTGGCCGAGCTGCTGCAGATCCCCGTCGGCACCACCACTCCCGGCAAGGGCACGATCCCCGAGACCCATCCGCTGGCCCTGCGGGTGATCGGCGCGCGCGGCGGCATGGACTACTCGAATGCCTACGTGAAGGACGCCGACTGCGTCTTCTTCGTCGGCTCCAACACCGACTCGAGCGGCACCAACCACTGGAAACTCTACGGCGACCCGGCCGAGACGACCTTCCTGCAGCTCGACATGGCCGAGGCGCATGTCGGCAACAACTACCCGCTGAAGGTCGGCATGGTCGGCGACGCCCGCGCGACGCTCGAGTACATGGCCGAGATCATCCGGGCCGAGCACCCGGACCTCTCGCGCCCGACGCTCGACCTGACCGAGATGAAGCGCACCGCGCTCGACGCCGTGTTCAACTCCAACATCGAGATGCCCGAGGGCACGGTCTCGCCGGTCAAGCTGACGCAGGCGCTCGACAGGCTGCTGCCGCCGAACGCCATCGTCACCGCCGAGCCGGGTGTCGCGGCGATCTACCCCTCGGCGCTGCTGTCGGTGCGCGAGGCCGGGCGGCGCTACATCACCAACTACTCGATGGGCGCGCTCGGCTATTCGGTGCCCGCAGGCATCGGCGCGGCCTTTGCCAATGACGGGCCGGTGATCTCGTTCACCGGTGACGGCTCGCTGGCCTTCGTGCTCGGCGATTTCGAGACCATCAAGCGCAGCGGCAAGAACATCACCGTGATCCTGACCCGCAACGACAACTACGGCTGGATCCGCGGCGAGGCGATCCTGCTCGACGATGTCGACGCGCCCTGGACCACCGACTTCGGCGCGGTGGACTACGTGAAGGTCGCCGAGGGCTTCGGCTTCCGGACCGCGCGCATCACCTCCGAGGACCAGATCGAGGCCACGCTGGCCGAGGCCATCGCCCATCCCGGCGCCAGCTTCATCGAGATGCGCGTGCCCTCGCAGGACAAGATCGTGCCCTTCGTTCCGCCGTGGATCGAGGCCGCGAAGGAAAAGAAGCTCCCCTACTTCTACTGATCCGGCACACAGCCCCAAAGCCACAAGACCGGACTGCCATCCCCCCAACAGGAGACTCCCCATGAAACTACTGGATGTGACGAAGCTCTTCGCCGCGGCCGCGACCCTGACGGCCGCGCTGCACGGCCCTGCCCAGGCGGCCGAGTACCCGAGCAAGGACATCATGCACATCATGCCCTGGAGCGCCGGCGGCGGCACCGACACCGTGATGCGCAGCTTCCTCAGCTTCGCCGAGGAGCCGCTCGGCGTCGGCGTCAACACCCAGAACATCACCGGCGCGCAGAGCGGCGTCGGCACGCTGCGCCTGATGAAGTCGCGTCCCGACGGCTACACCATCGGCTCGCTCACCTGGGACAGCGTCATCACCGTGCCCTACAACGAGCTTGTGCCGGGCTATGACACCGAGCAGCTCGCCTATCTCGGCGCCGTGACCGTGCACCCGACGGCGATCATCGTGCGCGCCGACGCGCCCTTCACCACGCTCGACGAGTTCGTCGCGGCGGCCAAGGCGGCCCCCGGAACGCTGAAGATCTCCAACGTCGGCCTCGGCGGTGTCTGGCACCTGCCGGCGCTCGATTTCGCCAAGCAGGCCGAGATCGACGTGCAGCACATCCCCTACCCCAAGGGCTCCGGTCCGCAGGTGGAAGGGTTGCTGTCCGGCGAGACCGATGCCGCCTCGACCAGCATCTCGGCCGCCTATGCCGCGATCCAGTCCGGTCAGGCCCGTGTTCTGGCGGTGATGGCGGATGAGCGCTCGGAAGAGTTCGCGGATGTGCCGACCTTCAAGGAAAGTGGCTATGACGTGGTCTGGGGCGGCTTCCGCCTGCTCGCCACCCAGGCCGAGGTGGACGCCGAGCAGCGCGCCACGCTCGAGGCGGCCTTCGCGAAGGTCTTCGACAACCCCGAGTTCCAGAAGGTCGCCGCGGACACCGGCATGGGTGCCGTCTGGATGGGCGCCGAAGAGGCCACCGCCTATGTCAAGACATCGCAGGAAAAGGCCTTTGCCCTGACCGACGAGCTGGTCGAGGCCGGCCTGCTGAGCAAGTAACTCCCCCCCTGGGGGCCCGCAGTCGCGGGCCCCAATTTTCCGTTTCGACGCACCGCTGCGCGGCTCCGGTTCCGCGCGGCGCGCGCCCTGCGCCGCGGCGCGGGACAAAGGAACCCCTCGATGTCCACTTCCGCCTCTCCGCGGTCCACCCGGCAGATCCTCTTTGCGCTGCTGCTGCTGGCCGGGAACACCGTCTACGCCAGCCAGATCCTGCAGATGAGCCGCCCCTTCGCCTCGGGCGAGCCGGGCCCGTCCTTCCTGCCTGCGCTGCTGTGCGTCTTCGTCTATGTCGCGGTGCTCTGCATTCTCGGCGCCGAACTGCGCAAGCCCGCCGCCGCCGCGCTGGCCGCCGCCGAAGGCTCGGAGCACGTCCCGCAGGTCGGCCTCTTGGGCCCGGTCCTCGCCATCGCCCTGACCGCAAGCTTCGTCATCGGCTTTCTCTACGTCGGCTACCTGCCGGCGGCCTTTGTCTACACCGCGCTGATCGCCGGCTACTTCAACTACGAAGAGAGCGGCCAGCTTCGCCGCGCGGCGCTGATCGGCGTCGTGACCGGGCTCTGCGTCACCCTCTTCGGCTGGCTCTTCTTCGTCCAGCTCTTCGACCTCTACCTGCCGCTCTGGGAGTTCTGAGATGACCGCACAAATCGTCGACGGTTTCCTCATGCTGTTGCATCCGGTGACCTTCCTCTACCTCATCGGCGGCTTCCTTCTCGGGCTGGTGTTCGGGGCCATTCCCGGCCTGACGGCGACGCTGGCGATCGCGCTCTTGCTGCCCTTCACCTTCAGCATGGATGTCGCCGACGCGCTGGTCATGGTCGCCGGGATCTACATGGCCGGGCTCTACGCGGGCTCGATCACCGGCATCACGCTGAACATCCCCGGCGCGCCGTCGGGTGCGATCACCACGGTCGACGGCCACGCGCTGATGAAGCGCGGCGAAGGCGCGCAGGCGCTGGGGATGAGCGCCTTTGCCTCGACCATCGGCGGGCTGACCGGGGTGGTCATCCTCATCGCGCTCGCCAAGCCGGTGAGCAGCCTCGCGCTGCTCTTCCAGACGCCGGACAAGTTCTCGCTGGTGCTGCTGGCCATCGTCACCGTCACGATCGTCTCGCAGGGCTCGCTGCTGAAGTCCACCACCGCCATGGCGATCGGGCTGATGATCGCAACGGTCGGCATCGATCCGATGCTGCCCGAGGGGCGGTTCGATTTCGACAGCTACAACCTGATCGAGGGCGTCAACCTGCTGCCCGCGGTGATCGGGCTCTTCGCGGTCTGCGAGCTGATCGCGCAGGCGGGGATGCCCGCCCGGCTGAGCCAGGCACAGGCCGTGGCCGACCTGCCCGCGCCGCGCCGCCGCGACTTCCTGCCGAGCCGCGCGCGGATCCGCGAGGTCGGGGCCTTTGCCATGATCCGGAGCTCGGTTCTCGGCGTGCTGATCGGCATGCTGCCCGGCGGCGGCGCCTCGATGGCCTCGTTCATCGCCTATGCCGAGGCCAAGCGCAGCGCGAAAAAGCCCGACGAGTTCGGCAAGGGGTCCTACGAGGGGCTTTCCGCCTCCGAGGCCGCGAACAACGGCGTCTGCGGCGGCGCAATCATCCCGCTGCTGACCATGGGCATCCCCGGCGACGCGGTGACCGCGATCATCTTCGGCGTTCTGCTGCTGCACGGGCTCGTGCCCGGACCGACGCTGCTTTCGGACAATTTCATGGTCGTCTCGCCGATGTTCGCGGCGCTCTTCGTCGCCTCGCTGCTGATCTTCGTGTCGGTGCTGCTGTTCGGCCCGCTCTACCTGCGCCTCTCGCGGATCAACCGGGGCGTGCTCTATGCCTTCATCGGGATGATCTCGATGGTCGGCGTCTACGCCTCCACCTTCTCGATCTTCCAGATGTGGGTGGCGCTGGCCATCGGCGTGCTCGCCATGCTGCTGCGGGTCTGCGGCTACCCGGTGGTCCCGGCGCTGATGGGGGTCATCCTAGGCCCCTATTTCGAGGAGTTCCTGCGCCGGTCGCTGATCGTCTCCAAGGGCGATCCCAGCATCTTCGTGACCAGCCCGATCAGCCTCGCGCTGCTCCTGCTGACGCTCGGCTTCGTCTGGATGCTGCGGATAGGCCCGGCGCGGAAGGCAGCCTCCGCACGCTGAAGGGAGCGCCCGCGAAAGCGCGTGTCAGCGGGCAGCCACTTGGCGCCTGGCAGGCTGCTCAGCAACGCGGGCGCCCCGATGGTTTCGCCGACCTGCCCGGCGGAGACGAAAAGACTGATCGGGCGGCCTTTGCTGTCGCAGCTGGCATGCAGCTTGGTGTGCATGCCAGCCTTGGTACGTCCGATCAGGCGGTCACACCTCCCTTTCTCGCGCCCGGACCTGACGCAGTGCGAGGTGCCTTCAGGGAGGTTGCATCGGTCATCCCGTGCCCTTCTCGCCCAAGCTTTGCGATTGCCGTGAAAACATCCGAAGTCTTCGCGCTGATAAGGATTTTCCAAATTGCGAGCGCCTCCGGCTTCAGTGAACATCCCCCGACGCCCGGCGCCGCCCGGGCCAGTGCGGTCCATCCCGGAGATTGTCAGATGCTCAGTGTCGTTTGCGCCATGCCGCGCCCCGAAAGGAACCAGGTCTGATGACCTCGCAGCCGATCTCCGTCTCCGACCTGCGCGAGAAAGCGCGGAAGCGGCTGCCGCGCTTCGTCTTCGACTACCTCGATGGCGGCGCCGGTGACGAGACAGCACTGTCGCGCAGCCGTCAGGCTTTCCGCGAGACCTGCCTCAGACCGCGGGTTCTGATCAATTCCGCGACCCCGGCAAGCCTCTCTCACAGGTTTCTGAAGCGTGACTGGGCTCTGCCCTTCGGCATCGCGCCGGTGGGGCTTCCGGGGCTGGTTTGGCCCGGCGCGGACAGTGCCTTTGCCGCGGCGGCCGAGGCGGCAGGCGCCCCCTTCGTCACCGCCACCCCGGCCACCGCGAAGCTCGAGAGCATGCGCAAGGCGGCCCCGTCGAGCGCGATGTTCCAGCTCTATGTCGGCGCCTCGACCGAGATCACCGAGGACCTGATCGCTCGGGCCGAAGCTGCGGGCTACGAGAGCCTGGTCGTCACCGCCGATGTGGCCCGCCCCGGCAGGCGCCTGCGGGATCTGCGCAACGGCTTCGGACTGCCGCTGACCTACACGCCGCGCCTGCTCGCCGACCTCGTGCGGCACCCGGTCTGGAGCCTTGCCACCGCGCGCAGCGGGATGCCGCTGCTCGCGAACCTTGCCGATTACGCCCGCCCCGGGGCCGGGGCCGAGACCCTCGCGCAGCTGATGTCCCGGCAGAGCTCGGGACGTCTCGACTGGCAGGAATTCTCGCGGATCCGGCAGCGCTGGTCCGGAGCGCTGGTGCTGAAAGGCGTCCTCGATCCGGAAGACGCCATGCGGGCCCGCGATGCGGGTGCCGACGCGGTGCAGATTTCGAGCCATGGTGGGCGGCAACTGGACGGCGCGCCGGCGCCCCTCGATGCGCTGCGGAAAATCCGCGATATCATGCCGAAGGACTATCCTCTGGCGCTGGATGGCGGCGTGCGGACCGGCGAGGACATCCTCAAGGCGCTCGAGGCGGGTGCCGATTTCGTGTTTCTTGGGCGACCTTTCCTCTATGCGATCGCCGCACTCGGACCAAGGGGGCCCGGAGCGCTTTTTGGCATGCTCGCACAGGAACTGGAATCCGCGATGGCGCAGACCGGCCGCCGCAGTATTTCGGAAATGCGCGCGGGATAAACTCAAGGCGGGGGTGATATATATTGGCCGCAAATCGAATGGTTTTCGCGGCCAACTTCGCCATTGTATTTCGCAACAAATGTCCTCGTAATTTTCGGAATTGCTCTTGGCGCTTCGCACATCTTCAAGAAGCCCAAAATTCAATCACGTCTCCGGTCGCCCCACCTGATCGCTGGAGAGGTGGAGGAGGCCAAACATCCGCGAGGCACCAGTCAAGCCACCCGGATTTCGTATCTTTTTCATTAGAAAATATATGCTTACCTCATGCCATCAGGGCCGCTGACCTTTCGCGCAGCACTCCGGCGCCGGCATCGACAACGCTGCCTAACCTCAACCAAGAAATTATCTTCTTTCCTTCCCGCCGCACCCGCCGCCACCTTCAGGGCAGAAGTCTCCGGCCCGCGAATTCAAATCTCGTTGGGCGTCAACCCTATCCGGCCGGCGTAAAAGAGAACAGGAACTGGAAAGATATCATGACAGTCGAAACGACCGACACGGTCATTGTCGGTGCTGGCCAAGCCGGAATTGCGATGAGCGAGCATCTCGTGCAGATGGGCATCCCCCATATCGTTCTCGAGAAAGACAGGATTGCGGAACGCTGGCGCTCGCAGCGGTGGGACTCGCTTGTCGCCAACGGGCCGGCTTGGCATGACCGTTTCCCGAACCTCGAGTTCGACGACGTGACCCCCGAGACCTTTCCGCCGAAGGAACGCATGGCGCGGTACTTCGAGGAATACGCGAGGATGTTCGACGCTCCGGTCCGCACCGGCGTCGAGGTGACCCGCGTCCGCAAGTGCGAAGGCAAGCCGGGCTTCATCGTCTCGACCTCGAAGGGCGAGATCGAGGCGCAGCGCGTGGTCGCCGCAACCGGCCCGTTCCAGGTGCCGAGCTTCCCCCGGATCGTCCCCGAAGATGCCGGTGTGACGCAACTGCACTCCTCCGCCTACAGGAACCCCGAAAGCCTGCCCGAGGGGGCGGTGCTCGTGGTGGGCGGCGGCGCCTCCGGATGCCAGATCGCCGAAGAGCTGCGCCGGTCCGGTCGCGAGGTCTTTCTCTCGATCGGCGAGCACTACCGCCCTCCGCGCCGCTATCGCAACCGCGACTATGTCTGGTGGCTCGGTGTGCTCGGCAAGTGGGACGAGATCAAGACCACCCCCAAGAAGAAGCACGTGGCCTTCGCCGTCTCCGGCTACGACGGTGGTCACACGGTCGACTTCCGGCGGCTCGGCAACATGGGCGTCACCGTGCTGGGGATGACGACGGCCTGTGACAACGGCGTCATCACGATCGCCGATGACCTTCGCGCCAACCTGCTGGAGGGCGATCGCGCCTATCTCGACGTCCTGCGCGAGGCGGACGACTACGTCGCGCGCAACGGCATCAACCTGCCGCCGGAACCCGAGGCGTGGAACATCGAACCTGATCCCGCCTGTGTCACCGATCCCGTGCTTGCGGTCGACCTGGCGAAGGAGAATATCGGAACGATCATCTGGGCCACCGGCTTCAAGTTCGATTTCAGCTGGCTGCAAGTCGACGCCTTCAACGACGACGGCACACCCTTCCACAAGCGCGGCATCTCGGCACAGAACGGGATCTACTTCCTCGGGCTTCCCGAGCTGACCAACCGCGCGTCCTCGTTCATCTACGGATGCTGGTACGACGCGAAGTATCTCGCGACCCACATCGGGGTCCAGAGAAACTACGACGCCTACGAAAACACCTGACCGCCCTGCCGCCCGACGAGGAGCGGCGCTCCGGCCGGCGCGGGGCCTTGCGCCGCGTCGCGCCGGGCAGGTCGAGCGGACGCACCCCCCGCAGATGGAAGGACAAGAACTTGAAAACCGTGATGTTCCTGAACGGACCAAATGCCAATCTCTATGGGCTCGATGCGTCGGGCACCTATGGTGCCGACAGCTTTCCCCAGATCGAGGCTGCCTGCCTTGCGCGGGCGGAGGAGCTTGGCTTCTCGCTCGACTTCCGCCAGTCGAACCACGAGGGCGTGCTGATCGACTGGATCCAGGAGGCGCGGCAAAGCTGCGACGGGGTGCTGATCAACGCCGCCGGTCTGACCTACACCTCGATCGCGATCCTCGACGCGCTGCTGGCCTTCAACGGTCCGATCATCGAATGCCACATGAGCAACATCTGGAAGCGCGAGCCCTTCCGCCATCACTCCTTCATCTCCAAGGCCGCCACGGGCGTCGTCGCGGGGCTGGGACTGCGCGGTTACCTGCTCGGGCTGAGCGCGATGAGCGAGCTGATCTCCGAGTCCCCCGCATGACCGATACGCTCGTCTTCTACAGCGGCCCCGATCCTTTCGAGCCCTGGCGCGCCGCGCTTGCCCCGCTTCTGGGTGACGACGTGCGGATCGAGAACTCGGATGCCGTCACCGATCCCGAGACGGTGCGCTTCGCGCTCGTGTGGATGCCGCCGGAGGGGTTCTTCGACCGCTTTCCCAATCTCGAACTGGTGATCAACCTCGGCGCCGGGGTCGACAGGCTGGTCGCCCGAAACGACCTTCCCGACCTGCCGATCACCCGCCTGTCGGACCCGGAGATGGGAAAGATGATGGCCAGTTTCGCGCTCTTCGCGGTGCTGCGCCATGCCCGAGAGATTCCCCATTTCGAAGCCGCGCAGGCGCGTCGCGAATGGGCCTACAGGCACCCGAAGGCGGCCGGGGACATTTCGGTCGCCGTACTCGGACTGGGCGAGCTGGGCGCGCTCGCGGCCACCGAGATCGCGCGGCAGGGCTTTGACACCCATGGCTGGGCAACCCGGCCGAAGGATCTGCCCGGGGTCACCGTGCATTGCGGCGACGAGGCCCTGCCCCACTTGCTCGCGCAATCCGACATCGTGGTCTGCATGTTGCCGCTGACACCGGCGACCCGCGCTCGGATCGGAGCCTCTGCCTTTGCCGCGATGAGGCCGGGTGCGGCCTTCGTGAACCTCTCGCGCGGCGAGGTGGTGGACGAGGATGCCCTGGTCGGTGCGCTGCGCTCGGGCCATCTCTCCGGCGCGACGCTGGACGTCTTCGCCGCCGAACCGCTGGTGCCTGAACACCCGCTCTGGACACTCCCCGGAGTTCTGATCACCCCGCATCTGGCCTCGGTCGCGCTTCCGAAAAGCGCCGCGCCGCAGATCGTCGCGAACATCCGGGCTGTGCAGAATGGCGAGGAATTGGTCAACACCGTCTCGAGGGTGCGCGGATATTAGGCAGTGCGGAAAATGCCGATTTCACGCTTCGGCAAGGCGCCGGGGAATCCGATAATATCCGTGTAAAAACAGATATTTGCGATGTTCATTTGGTGGAGCCTTATCAGGAAGTTGAAATTAGCAATTATTGCCTCGTGCGGTCTTCGGGCAGCCTTGGGGATGAGAAACGAGCCGACCGGCAGGAGACCGGCTCCAGCACAGACAAAGGGCCCGGTCAGCCCAAGCACGTAACCTTGCGGCCGCGCCGCGAAGAGAAGCGGGCCAGTCCCGCGAGACGGATCACCACTCTTTCTTGCCCGCGTCAAAGGCGCGGGCCGGAAAAGCCGCCGGATCATCTCGATCCGGCCAATAACCCGGCATGCCATCAGAGCACCGCCATTCGATTTCCCAACCCAACAGGAAAGCCATCATGAAACGACTCCTTCTGTCCGCCGCCGCGCTGAGCTTGCTCGCGCCCGCCGCCTTTGCCGAGACCCTGGTTGTCAGCAGCTGGGGCGGCAGCTTCCGTGACCTGATCGACCAGACCATCGCCAAGAAGTTCACCGAGGAAACCGGCGTCGAGGTCGAATTCATCACCGGCGGCACTATCGACCGTCTGAACCAGGCGATGCTGAACCGGGACGCCCCGGAAAGCGACGTCACCTTCACCACCTCGCACATCGGCTGGCTCTATCGCAATGACGGCCTCTTCGAGGAACTTGACATGTCGCGCATCCCGAATGCCGTGAACCTCGTGGAGCAGGCCAAGATCAGCCCGTCGCATATCGGTGCCTGGGCCTATGTCTACACCATCGGCTACCTGCCCGAGCTTCTGCCCGACGGCATCAGTTTCGACAGCTGGGAAGACCTGTGGTCGCCCGAGCTCGAAGGCATGATCGCGGCACCCGATTTCGACCCGTCGCACATCATCTCGGTCGCTGCCAAGCTCGAGGGCGTCGACATCGAGAACTGGCAGGATGCGACCGACAAGCTGCTGGCGCTCAAGCCGAACTTCAAGGCGTTCTACACCAACGACGCAAACTCGCAGCAGCTGCTGTCGACGGGCGAGACCCCGGTCCAGATCATGCTGTCGATGAACGCCTACCACATGCAGTCGGAAGGACTCGACGTGCAGCTGGCGATCCCCAAGGAGGGCGCGGTTCTGGGTGTCGACACGATGGGCATCACCGCCGGCACCGAGAAGGAAGACCTCGCCTACAAGTTCATCAACGCCGCCCTCGACCCCGAAGTCCAGGCGCAGATCGCCGAGATCAAGAAGGGCAGCCCGGTGGTCTCGAACGTCGTGCTTCCCGAGGAGCTCGCCGAGCTGCCCGGCATCTTCACTACGCCCGAGCAGTGGGAAACCCAGACCCTCATCATCCCGCACGAGCTGCGCGCCGAGAAGACCGCCGAATGGCGCAAGTGGTTCTCGGAGAACATGATCGCGGGCAACTGATCGCCACCGGCGCGGCCGCGATTGCGCGCGCCCCGAGCCCGATCCGTCCCGGCAGCCGCAGCGCTGCCGGGACATCCTTCCACAGGAGCAGACGCCCCGCATGTCGAAACGCCCCTTTCTTGGCTGGTTTGCCTCGCCGTCGATCCTCATCGCATTCGGAATCGCGGCCTCGTTTCTTGCCATCGTGCAATACAGCCTGCGCGCGCACGTGCCCGGCTCTCTCGAACCCGGCGGCTTCACGCTGGAAAACTTCACCACGCTGTGGAAACTGGTCTACGGTCAGGCCTTCCTGAACACGGTCATGCTGTGCGTCTGGACCGCGCTGTTCACGCTCCTGATCGGCTACCCGCTGGCCTACGCCATGGTCCGCGCCAGGAGCGCCGGACTGCGCAGCGCGATCCTGCTGATCTCGCTCACGCCGCTCTTCCTAGGAGAGATCGTCCGCACCTATTCGTGGATGATCGTGCTTGGCAACCGGGGCTTCGTGAATGCCACGCTGATGCAGCTGGGCATCATCGACCGGCCGGTCTCGTTCATGTTCACGGTGCCCGGCGTGGTCATCGCGCTGGTTCATTTCACCCTGCCGATCGTGGTGGTGATGCTGGCCGCCGCACTCTCGCACATCGACCGCAATCTCGAGCGCGCCGCCACCTCGCTGGGCGCCGGACGGGTGCAGGTCTTCCTGACTGTCACCCTGCCGCTTTCGATCCCCGGCATCGTCGCCGCAACCTCCACCGCCTTCGCCTGGACCTTCTCGGCCTTCGCGACACCGCAGATGATCGGCGGCGGGCAGGTGCAGACGATCTCGACGCTGGTCTACCAGGTCGGCTTCGCGTCGTTCAACTTCCCGCTGGCCGCATCGCTGTCGCTGGTCGGGTTGCTCTTCACCGTCGCCGTGCTGGCCCTTTTCAACACCGGCATCCGCAAGCTCGAACGGATGGGAGCGCACTGACAATGAAGAAGACACCCCTCGACCACCTGCTCGACTGGTCCGGACGCATCCTGTTGACGCTGATCCTCGGCTTCGTGCTGCTGCCCTTCGTCGTGGTCGCCATCGCGTCGTTCAATGACGGGGCCATCTTGAGCTTCCCGCCGAAGAGCTGGTCGCTGCGCTGGTATGCCAATGCCTTCGAATACCGCGATTTCGGCGAGGGGCTTCTGAACTCGCTCAGGATCGCTGCCTTCGGTGCGGTGATCGCGTTGATCGCCGGGGCCGGCTTTGCCTACGTCCTGAACCGCTACGAGTTCCCGCTCAAGGGCCTGCTCAATGGCATCCTGATGTCGTCGCTGGTGATCCCGAATTTCACCATCGGCCTCGGCCTGCTGATCCTGTCGGCGGCGGCCTCGCTGCCGCGGTCGATGTGGCTCGTGGTGGCCGTGCACGTGATCATCGTCATGCCCTTTGTCGTCCGCTCGGTCTACGTGTCGCTGCAGAACTTCGAACGCCGCTACGAGCAGGCCGCCGAGAGCCTCGGGGCCGGGCCGCGCCACGTCCTGCTGACCATCACCCTGCCCCTGCTGATGCCCGGCTTGATCTCGGGCGGGCTCTTCGCGGCGATCCTGTCGTTCAACGAGTTCACCGCGTCGCTCTTTGTGGTCAACCAGCGCACCCAGACGCTGCCGGTCGCGATGTACAACTACGTCCGCGAATATGCCGATCCCACGCTCGCCGCCGTTTCGGTGATCTACGTCATCGTGGTCGCCCTCATCCTGCTGATCGTCCACAAGTTCTTCCGTCTCGAAAAGGTCCTCAATGTCGAGTGAGATCTCTGCCGCCGCGCCGCAACCCACCCGGGAGCATCCCGCTGTCCAGATCGACGGGGTCTCGAAGTCCTTCTCCGGCATCGTCGCGCTCGAGCCGGTCTGGCTGAAGATCCGGCGCGGCGAGTTCCTGACGCTGCTCGGCCCGTCGGGCTGCGGCAAGACCACGCTGCTCAACCTGATCGCGGGCTTTCTCGAGGCCGACAAGGGCGAGCTGTTCATCGAACGCGACCTCGTCACGCAGGTGCCGCCGCATCAGCGCGAGATCGGCATCGTCTTCCAGAACTACGCGCTGTTCCCGCACATGAGCGTGGCGCAGAACGTCGCCTACGGGCTGCGGACGCGCCGGGTGCCCAAGGCCGAGATTGCGCAGCGCGTCCGCGAGGCGCTGGCGCTCGTCAAGCTCGAGGACTTCGCCGACCGCCGACCCCGGCAGCTCTCGGGCGGCCAGCAGCAACGCGTGGCCCTGGCCCGGGCGCTGGTGATCCGTCCCCGGGTGCTGCTGCTCGACGAGCCGTTCTCGGCGCTCGACCGCAATCTGCGCACCGCCATGCAGGTCGAGCTGAAGGAGATCCAGACCCGGCTCGGCCTGACCACGGTCTTCGTCACCCACGATCAGGGCGAGGCGCTCAGCATGTCCGACCGGATCGCCGTGATGTCGCGCGGCCGCATCCGCCAGATCGGCACCCCGAGCGAGATCTACGACCAACCACGGAACCAGTTCGTCTCGACCTTCGTCGGTGATGCCAACCTGTTCGACGCCGAACTGCTCAGCCGCGACGGTGCCTGTGTCGCGCTGTCGGTCGGTGGCACGCCGCTCTCGGTCCACGCCTATCAGGATGAGCTGCCCGCACCCGGCCCCGTGACGCTGTTCGTGCGTCCTGAACATTGCGCACTTGCCGAGGCGGGCACGCCTGGCACCATCCCGGCCAGCGTGGCTCTTTCGGTCTACCAGGGAAGCTATGCCGAGCTGCATCTCGATTGCCGGTCCGCGGCTGGAGAAGATCGCCGCGTGATGCTGCGTGTGCCCTCGCGCCAGGCGCTGCCGGCAGGCACCGCCGTCGGCATTGCGCTGCCGCAATCCGGGCCGGCGATCTATGCCAGGCAAGACAAGGGGGCCGCCGCATGACCGACCTGGGACAGACCATCTCCGCCGTGATCGCGAACGGCACCGGCGGCCCCGAAGTGCTCGAGCTGGTGCAGCGCAGCATCGCCGCGCCGGGCGCCGGAGAGCTGTTGATCCGCACCGCGGCGGCGGGCGTGAACCGTCCCGATCTCATGCAGCGCTCCGGAGCCCTGCCCGCCCCTGCGGATGTCTCCGACATCCTCGGGCTGGAGGTCTCCGGCACCGTCGAGGCCGTGGGAGAAGCCGTCGACCCGGCGCTGATCGGCACCCGGGTCATGGCGCTGGTCAAGGCCGGCGGCTACGCCACGAAGGTCACCGCGAAGGCCGACCAGTGCCTGCCGGTGCCCGACGGGGTAAGCCTTGCCGAGGCGGCGGTGCTGCCCGAGGGGCTCTTCACCATCTGGCACAACCTCTTTGACCGCGGCGCGCTCAAGGCCGGTGACCGGGTCCTGATCGAGGGCGGCGCCAGCGGCATCGGCACGCTCGCGCTGCAACTCGCGAAGGCAATCGGCGCCGAGGTCATCGTGACAGCGGGCGGCCCCGAGAAATGCGCCCGCCTCGCGGCGATGGGCGTCCACGCCATCGACTACCGCAGCGCCGACCTCGCCGCCGAGGTGATGCGCCTGACCGCGGACGCCGGGGTCGACGTGGTGCTCGACATTCTCGGCGGTGACGCCGTCAACAGGCACCTCGCCTGCATGGCGCCGGGCGGGCGCCATATCGGGCTCTCCTTCATGACGGGCATGATGGCACCGGTCGATCTTGGCCTGGTGATGCGCAAGGGGTTATGGCTCAGTTCCTCGACCCTGCGCCCCAAGAGCGATGCGGAAAAGGCCATGATCGCCACCAGGGTGCGCGCGCAGCTGCTGCCGCTGATCGGTTCCGGTAAGGTCCGCCCGGTGCTGTCCAAGGCGCTGCCGCTGGCCGAGGCACAAGCCGCGCACCTTCTGCTCGAGAGCGGGCAGAACTTCGGCAAGATCGCCCTCGTGATCGACGGGGCCGCGGCATGACCCTGACGCTGTTCTGGGGCTCGGCCTCTCCCTTCGTGCGCAAGGTCATGGCGGTGGCGCATGAGCTGGGGATCGCGGACGAGATCGAACTCCGCAACACCGCTGCCCATCCGGTGGAGCGGGATCTCTCGATCCAGCAGGCCAACCCGCTGGCCAAGGTGCCGGCGGCGCAGACCGCGGACGGCACGCCGCTCTATGACAGCCGGGTGATTTGCGAATATCTCGACAGCACCTGCGGCGGTGGCCTGTTCCCGGCTCCCGGACCCGCGCGTTGGACGGCGTTGCGCCGGCAGGCGCTGGCGGACGGGCTGCTCGATGCGGCATTGCTGATCCGCTACGAGACGCTGGTCCGCCCCGAGGATCATCGCTGGGCGCTCTGGATCGAGAAGCAGCGGGAAAAGGTCTTCGATGCGCTCGCCGCGATGGATGCCGACCTGCCTGCACCCGACTGCCATGACATCGGCGCGATCAGCTGTGGCTGCGCCCTCGGATGGCTCGGCTTCCGTTTTCCCGATCTCGACTGGCGCAGCGCGCATCCGGCACTCGCCGACTGGCATGACGCCTTCGAGTCCCGGCCGGCAATGCGCGCCACCCGGCCCTCTGCCTGACCCCATCTCCAGCGGGCTTCGTGCCCCTTTTCAGAAAGTCACCCAACCATGGCGCATCTCCGGCACCGCAAGTTCAACACCCGCGACACCTACCCCGAGCAGAAGCTCGACAATGATCTGGCGCAGGCCGTGGTCACCAGGGGCGGCACGACGATCTACCTTCGCGGCCAATGCCCGCAGGACCTCGACACCGCGGAGAACATCAGGAGCAATGATCCGGTCGAGCAGACCCACAAGGTCATGAGCAACATCCGCCAGCTTGTCGAGGAATGCGGTGGCGAGATGGCCCACGTGACGAAGCTGGTGGTCTACCTCACCGATGTCCGGCACCGCGAGGCGGTCTACCGGACCATGGGCGAGTACATCAGGGGCGTCCACCCGGTCTGCACCGGGCTCGTGGTCGTCGCGCTGGCCCGTCCCGAATGGCTGGTCGAAATCGATGCGACCGCCGTCATCCCCGATTGACGTCATGGTCGGCGCGGGCTCCCACCTGCCGCCGCCACGAGGATGACAACACAGTTACTGGGGGCAGCTCGCCCCTCGGAGGTCACATGACATTTTCCATCATCGGGCATTGCGTCGAGACCGGGATGTTCGGCGTCGCGATCTCGTCGTCCTCGCCGGCGGTCGCGGCCCGCTGCGCCTTCGCACGCGCGGGCGTGGGTGCCGTCGCGACGCAGAACATCACCGATCCGCGGCTCGGCCCCCACGCGCTGGCGCTCATGGAAAAAGGCGCCAGCCCGCGCGAGGCGCTCGCGATCCTCGAGCGGCGCGGCGCGCACATGGCCTTCCGGCAGGTGCTGGCCGTGGATCGCTCCGGTCAGGCAGCCGTCTATTCCGGCAAGAAGGTCCTTGGCATGTGGTCCGAGGCCGAGACCCGCGACGCGGCGGCAGCTGGCAACCTCCTTGCTGACGCGGGGGTGCCCGAGGTCATGGTGCAGGCCTTCTCGAACAGCACCGGCCATCTTGGCGCAAGGCTCGTCGGCGCGCTCCGCGCCGGGCTCGAGGCGGGTGGCGAGGCAGGACCGGTCCGCTCCGCCGGGCTGCTTCTGGTCGATACGCAGAGCTGGCCACTTGCCGACCTGCGCATCGACTGGACCCCGGACTGCCCAGTTGCCGCTCTCGAGGGCGCCTATGAAGTTTACGCGCCCCAGATGGATGACTACGTGGCACGGGCCCTCGATCCCGGGCACGCGCCCTCCTATGGCGTTCCGGGTGATGAATAGGCACAGTGCCATCGCGGGCGGTTTCAGGACCGTCCGGTCAGTAGAAGGTGAAGGACATGCCCCTCCGATTTACCCTGCGACAACTCGAGTACTTCATCGCGGTAGGTGAAGCGGGCAGCATCGCCCTAGCGGCGGACAAGGTGAACGTCACCGCGCCCTCGATGTCCTCGGCCATCGCCCAGCTCGAAGCCGGATTCGGGGTGCAGCTCTTCACCCGCCGCCACTCGCAGGGTTCGGTGCTGACCCCCGCCGGCGAGAGCTTCATCGAGCAGGCCCGCGCCGTCATCGAAGCCGCCGACAAGCTCAACGACATGGCGCATATCTACACCGGCAGCGTACGTGGCTCGCTCCGGGTCGGGTGCATGCGCACCTTCGTCCAGCTGATGGTGCCCCAGCTCCGCCGCAGCTTCGTCGACAAGTACGAAAGCGTCGATTTCGCCCAGGTCGAGCTGGACCAGGCGCAGATCTTCGATGCTCTGCGCTCGTCGCGCATCGATGTCGCGCTGACCTACGACCTGTCGTTGCCGAGCGATATCGACTTCCAGCCCCTGCAGTCCCTGCCGCCCTACGTGATGGTCGACGTCGCGCACCCGTTGGCCCCGCGCCGCGAGCTGGCCATCGATGACCTTGTGGATCATGACATGATCCTTCTCGATCTGCCGCACAGCTCGGACTATTTCCTGTCCTTCTTCCGCGCCCTCGGGCGTCGCCCGCGGATCGCCGAGCGCACCAGCGAGGTCTCGGTTCAGCGCAGCCTCGTCGCCAACGGCTTCGGCTTCGGCATCTCGAACATGCGGACGGTCTCGGATTCGGCCATGGACGGAAAGTTGTTGAAGTTCATTCCCCTGAACAGCGACGTTCGTCCGCTTCAACTCGGGATCGCGATGTCGCGCGCGGCCCATGTGTCGCGCACGATCCAGGCCTTCATCGATCATTGCCACGAGGCCGCGGACGCCGGGAAACTGCCCGGCCTGCTGGTCTAGGTCCTCGAAGACGGCAACGCAGGCGACCTGCACGTTTCCGCACCGGCTGTTCGGGCGCAGCTCCTGCGCGGGACCGCTCCGAGCAGGGTGGCGATGGTGATCGCGGTCTCCGCGTCCTCGATCGCCGCCTCAGGTTCGCCCGCAGGCGGGCCGCAGTTGCGCGCGCGGCATTCGAAAAGGCGGTCGGGCTCCTCGCCGGTCCCGGCACCACGCAAGGGGGAGGCCAGTGCCCCGTCGAGCCTTTTGCAGTGAACCAATGCGTCGAAAACGCCGCCGCCTGCTTCACACGGCTTCAAGTCGCCCGTCAGCGCATCGCCCTTCGTCGCTGAACCGAGCATCTCGGCGCTCTGCCGCCTCGCCCGGCCTTCGGGGTGTCGGTCTCGCAGACGGCGCGTGGCTGGCGGCCGGCTGTCCCTTTCGAAGGTCAGCGGGCGGTCCCCGAGATCAGGATGGCGCGGAAGTCGTTGACGTTGGTCAGCGTCGGGCCCGGCACCACCTGCGTGCCGAGCGCGGCGAAGAAGCCGTGGCTGTCGTTGGCGGCAAGCGCAGCCTGCGGGTCGATCCCCAGCGCGGCGGCGCGGCTCAGCGTCGCTTCGTCGATGATCGCGCCCGCGACCTCGGCGGCGCCGTCCACGCCGTCGGTGTCGCAGGCGATGGCGCTGATCCCCGGCGCGCCCCGCAGCGCGAGGGCGAGCGCCAGCGCGTATTCGGCATTCGGCCCGCCGAGGCCGTTTCCCCGGCGCGTCACCGTGCATTCGCCGCCCGAGAGCAGCAGCACCGGCGGCGCGTCCGGGCCGAGGCGGGCGCGGGTCTCGAGCGCCAGCGCGGCGTGGGCATGGGCGAGGTCCCGCGCCTCGCCCTCCAGCGCGTCGCCGAGCATCTCCACCCGGCAGCCCGCTTCTTCCGCCCGCGCGGCGGCGGCGCGGAGCGATTGCGCGGGCGCCGCGACGATGCGGGTCTCGCTGTGCGCAAGCTTGGGGGCGCCGGGCGGCTGCGTCATCGGCGGGCCGGCCAGCACCGCCCGCATCGCGGGGGTGAGCGGGATCGACCAGCGCCGGGCAATCTCCAGCGCCTGCGCGGGTGTCGTGCTGTCGGCAACGGTGGGTCCCGAGGCGATGAGCTCCGGGTCGTCCCCCGGCACGTCCGACACCACCAGCGAGAGCATCCGTGCCGGCCACGCGGCGGCGGCGAGGTTGCCGCCCTTGGCGCGCGACAGGTGCTTGCGCAGCGTGTTCATCTCGGCGATCGGCGCGCCCGAGGAGAGCAGTGCGCGGGTCATCTCCTGCTCTTCTTCGAGGGTGATATCCCCCGCCGGGCAGGTCAGCAGGGACGAGCCGCCGCCGGAAATCAGGGCGAGGACGAAATCCGCCTCGCCGCAGCCCTCCAGAAGCTCGATCATTCGCCGCGTCGCCTGCAGTCCGCGCCCATCCGGCACCGGGTGCGCGGCGAGGGCCACCTCGATCCCCTGCAGCGGCCTCGCATAGCCATCGCGGGTGAGGATCAGCCCCTCGCAGGGGCCCCATGCGCGCTCCACCGCCTCGCCCATGCGGGCCGAGGCCTTGCCCGCGCCGATCACCACGACGCGGCCGGAGGGGCGCTCCGGCAGCCACTCGGGGATGCAGCGCATCGGGTCGGCGGCCGCGACCGCCGCGTCGAAGAGCGCGCGCAGGAAGGTGCGGGACGCGCCCGGGGTCTCGGCGGGCGAGGCCTCAGCCAAGCGCATCGGCCACCGCCCTGCCGCAGGTCTGCGTGTCGGCGCTGCCGCCGAGGTCGCGGGTGCGCAGGGCGGGTTCGGCCAGCACCCGTTCGATGGCCGCGACGATCTCGGCCGCCGCCTCGGGATGGCCGAGGTGCTCGAGCATCATCGCCCCGGCCCAGATCTGCCCGATCGGGTTGGCGATCCCCTGCCCCGCGATGTCGGGCGCCGAGCCGTGCACCGGCTCGAAGAGCGAGGGGAAGCGGCGCTCGGGGTTGATGTTGCCCGAGGGCGCGATGCCGATGGTGCCGGTGCAGGCCGGGCCGAGATCCGACAGGATGTCGCCGAAGAGATTGCTGGCGACCACCACGTCGAAGCGGTCGGGGTTCAGCACGAAATGCGCGGTCAGGATGTCGATGTGATACTTGTCCCAGCTCACCTCGGGATAGGCGCGGGCCATCTCCTCGACCCGCTCGTCCCAGTAGGGCATGGTGATCGAGATGCCGTTCGACTTGGTGGCCGAGGTGAGCCGCCGGCGCGGACGGCGCGCGGCCAGCTCGAAGGCATATTCCAGCACCCGGTCGACGCCGGTGCGGGTCATCACCGTCTCCTGCAGCACGATTTCGCGCTCGGTGCCGGGGAACATGCGCCCGCCGATCGAGGAATACTCGCCCTCGGTGTTCTCGCGCACGATCCACATGTCGATGTCGCCCGGGCCGCGCCCGGCCAGCGGCGACGGCACGCCCGGCATCAGCCGCGCCGGGCGCAGCGAGATGTACTGGTCGAACTGGCGGCGGAACTGCAGCAGCGAGCCCCAGAGCGAGACATGGTCAGGCACCGTCTCGGGCCAGCCGACCGCGCCGAAGAAGATGGCATCGTGGCTTTCGACCTGCGCCTTCCAGTCATCGGGCATCATCTGGCCGTGCTGCGCGTAGTGATCGCAGGAGGCGAAGTCGAACCCGTCGAGTTGCAGGCCAAGGTTGTGGCGCTTGGCCACCGCCTCGAGCACGCGCAGCCCTTCGGGCACGACTTCCTTGCCGATGCCGTCACCGGGAATGACGGCGATTTTCAACCTGTTGCTGCTCATGGGATCCGGCCTTGCTCAGATGTTCTCGCCGCGGATGGCGTCGCAGACCGCTTCGGTCACCTCGCGCGTGGTGGCGCTGCCGCCGACGTCCGGCGTCAGGATGCCGTCGGCGCAGACCTTCTCGACCGCGCGCATCAGCCGGTCCGCGGCGGGTTTCTCGCCGAGGTGCTCGAGCATCTGCGCCGCGGTCCAGAAGGTGGCGACGGGGTTGGCGATGCCCTTGCCGGTGATGTCGAAGGCCGAGCCGTGGATCGGCTCGAACATCGAGGGATACCGCCGCTCGGGGTCGATGTTGCCGGTCGGCGCGACGCCAAGCGATCCGGCCAGCGCCCCCGCGAGATCCGACAGGATGTCGGCGTGCAGGTTGGTGGCGACGATGGTGTCGAGGCTGCGCGGGTTCTTCACCATGCGCACGGTCATCGCGTCGACCAGCATCTTGTCCCAGGTCACGTCGGGGAATTCCTTCGACACCTCGGCGGCGATCTCGTCCCACATCACCATGCCGAAGCGCTGCGCGTTGGACTTGGTCACCACCGTCAGGAACTTGCGCGGGCGGGACTGGGCGAGCGCGAAGGCGTAGCGCATGATCCGGGTGACGCCGACGCGGGTGAAGATCGAGACCTCGGTGCCGACCTCCTCGGGCAGCCCCTTGTGCGCCCGCCCGCCGTGGCCGGAATACTCGCCCTCGGAATTCTCGCGCACGATCACCCAGTCGAGATCGCCCGGCCCGACCCCCGCCAGCGGCGAGGAGATGCCCGGCAGGATCTTGGTGGGGCGCACGTTGGCATATTGGTCGAACCCCTGACAGATCGGCAGGCGCAGCCCCCAGAGCGTGATGTGGTCGGGCACGTCGGGCGCGCCGACCGCGCCGAAGAAGATCGCGTCGAAGGCCTTGAGCTGCTCGGGCCCGTCCTCGGGCATCAGCGCGCCGGTCCTCTTGTAGCGCGCCGAGCTCCAGTCGAACTCGGTCACGTCGAAGCCGAAGCCGCCGTCGCGCCGGGCCAGCGCCTCGAGCGCCTGCAGCCCGGCGGCGATGACTTCCGGGCCGATGCCGTCCGCCGGGATGGCTGCGATCTTGTAGGTCTTCATGGGCTCTTACCGTCCTCTTCCATGGGTCGGCCTGCGACCGGCGCGCAGGAAGAGGACGGCCGGCCGGTCCCGGCGCTTCGCTGTCTCCTCCCCCGCGACGCCGGTGCGGCAATCACCGGGAAAAGGTACGGGGCAAGGCGTGGACTTCTCAACTTTCGCAGGATTATATACAGAACTGAAATAGTCCGCGGAGGGGGCAGGATGGACATCGCGCAGCTCAAATGCTTCCTCGCGGCGGCCGACGCGCTGCATTTCGGGCGCGCGGCGCAGTCGCTCGACATGCTTCCCGCCTCGCTGGGGCGGCAGATCCGCCTGCTCGAGGAGCGGCTCGAGACCCGGCTCTTCTTGCGCACGACCCGGTCGGTCGCGCTGACCGAGGCGGGCAAGGCGGTGCTCGAGGAGGTGCGGGCGCTGGTCGATCAGGCCGAGCGGATCGAGGCCCGCGTGCGGGAGATCCGCAAGGCCGAAAGCGCGGTGCTGCGGGTCGGCGCGATCGACAGCGCGGCGGCCGGGCTGGTGCCGCAGCTGCTGCAGCTGGTCCGCGCCGAGCACCCCGCGCTCGAGGTGCAGATCATCGAGCAGAAGACCATCCACCTGCTGCCCAAGCTGCTGAGCGGCAGCCTCGACCTTGCCTTCTGCCGCCCGCCCGACGTGCGCGACCCGCGGATCAACTTCCGCACGCTGTTCTTCGAGAGCGCCGTGGTCGCCCTGCCCTCGGACCACCCGCTTGCCAGCCGCGCCGAGGTGTCGATCGGCGATCTGGTCGATGCGCCGCTGATCGTGCCCGATCGCCGCTCGCGGCCGCATTCGCATGACCTGACCATCAAGCTCTTTCTCGACGCCGGGCTCACCGCGCGGATCTCGCAGGTCGCCGAGGAGAAGCACACGATCGTCAACCTCGTCGCCTCGGGCGCGGGTCTGGCGATCGTGCCGCGCTGGAGCTCGCGCATCGCGGTGCCCGGGGTAACCTTCGTGCGGCTGACCATGCCCGAGGGCACGACGCGCTCGAAGCTGATCCTCGCCGCCGCCTGGACCCGCGGCACGCGCGATCCGCAGCGCGACGCGCTGCTGGCCACGCTCGAGCGGCACCTCGAGGAGATCGAGGCCAGCGCCTGAACCCCGCACGGATAATAACGATTTTGAATATAATCTCCTGAGCATTCATCTGAATGCCCCTCCCCGCCATGGTGTTCGTCGTGGGTGCGTCCTTGCCGCGAGGCGCCGCACCGGAGGAGACCTTGGGAGGAAGACCAGCATGAAACTCATCACCATGTCGGCGTTCGTCGCCGGCGCGCTCGCCGCGCTGCCCGCCGCCGCGCAGGACAAGTCCGACTGGCCGTCGAGCCTGTCGATTTCCACCGGCTCGCAGGGCGGCGCCTATTTCGTCTGGGGCTCGGGGCTGGCCTCGATGATCGGCGAGGCGCTCGGCGTCAGCACCAGCGTCGAGGTCACCGGCGGGCCGATCCAGAACGTCGCGCTGGTCGAGGCGGGCGAAACCCTCGTCGGCTTCACCACCATGGGCCCGGCGCAGGAGGCCATCGCCGGCGAGAGCGAGCTCATGCCCGGCATGGAGGCGGCCAACCTGCGCGCGCTCTTTCCGATGTACCGCACGCCGCTGCAGGCCGCGGCGCTGAAGAGCTCGGGCATCGCCACGGTCGAGGACCTTGCCGGCAAGCGGGTGAACTTCGGCCCGGCCTCGGGCACCTCGGCGACCTACTGGCAGCGCTACTTCTCGGATGCGGGCATCGAGGTGAACGCCAGCTTCGCCGGCGCCTCGGATGCCGCGGGCCAGCTTGGCGACGGGCTGATCGACGCCTTCGTCTACGCCTCGGGCATCCCGACCGGCGCCTATTCCGAACTGGCGATCCAGCAGGACGTGACCTTCATCGGACTCTCGGAGGACAATGTCGCGGCGTTCACCGACTCCGTGCCCTCGATGCAGCCCTTCACCATCCCGGCGGGCACCTACAAGGGCCAGGACGCGGATGTCGCCACCGTCGCCATGTGGAACTACGCCATCGCCAACGAGAGCCTGCCCGAGAGCCTTGCCTACGAGATCACCAAGCTGGTGCTCGGCGACAACGCGCGGATGCAGCAGGTCCACAAATCCGCCGTCGAGACCATGGCCGAGAACTGGAACACCAACGATTTCATGAAGTTCCACCCGGGCGCCGTGCGCTACTACGAGGAAATCGGGATCACCATCCCCGAAGAGCTGCGCTGAGCCGGTCTCGCGCGCTGCCCTGCGGGCCGGAGGACCCGGCCCGCGGTTTCCCTGACACGCTTTGCTTTCCGGTGATGCCATGACCACGACCGCCCGCGGTGACCTTTCCGCGCCGGGCCCGCTCGACGGGCTCGACGCCCCTGTCTCGGCGACCTCCGCCGTCGACGAGGAGCCCCCCGCCAGCAACCAGCGGATCTTCGATGGCATCCGCAACCACGCCTTCGCCACCGCCTGCGCCGCCTACACGCTGTTCCACCTCGTCGTGATGAACCTCTACCCGCTGGAGACCTGGACCTACCGGCTGCTGCATCTCGGCGGCGGGCTGGCGCTCGGCTTCCTGCTCTTCGGCGCGCACACGGTCGATCCCGAAAAACCCTCGCGCGGCCGCAGCCTGCCGAGCCTCGCGCTGCTGGTCCCGGCGGCCGCCTGCGTGCTTTACGGCTTTGCCGCGATCGCCACGCTCTGGGGCAGCTGGTGGCTGACCGGCTCGGCCAAGCCGCCGGCCTGGACGATCACCAGCTTCGGCCTGCCGCTGACCCTCGGCACCGCGCTGACCGTGGTGCACGGCTGGCTCTTCTCGGCCCGCAAGCTGAACCGCTGGACGCCGACCGACGTGCTGCTGACGCTCGCCGCGATCGCCTCGACCGGCTACGTCATCTACTTCGCCCGCGCCCTGCAGCTGCGGGCGGGCATGCCCATGGCCCAGCCCTCGGACATGTGGGCGGCGATCACCGGCGTGATCCTGATCCTCGAGGCGGTGCGGCGCATGGCCGGGCTGGCGCTGGTGATCATCGCCTCGGTCTTCGTGGCCTATGCCTTCGCCGGGCCCTGGCTGCCGGGGATCCTGCACCACGACGGCTACACGGCGAAGCGGTTCTTCTCCTACATCTACACCGACAACGGCATCCTCTCGGCGCCGATCGCGATCTCGTCGACCTACATCATCCTCTTCGTGGTCTTCGCCGCCTTCCTGCAGGCGACCCACGTCGGGGCCTATTTCGTCAACGTCGCCTTCGCCGCCGCCGGGCACAAGCGCGGCGGGCCGGCCAAGGTGGCGGTCTTCGCCTCGGGGCTGATGGGCATGATCAACGGCACCTCGGCGGGCAACGTGGTGGCCACCGGCTCGCTGACCATCCCGCTGATGAAGAAGGTTGGCTACCGCGCGCAGACCTCGGCGGCGGTCGAGGCCGCGGCCTCGTCGGGCGGGCAGATCATGCCGCCGATCATGGGCGCGGGCGCCTTCATCATGTCCGAGATCACCGGCATTCCCTACACCGACATCATCTGGGCGGCGCTGATCCCCGCGGTGCTCTACTTCGCCTCGGTGTTCTTCATGGTCGACCTCATGGCGCAGCGCTTCGCCATGGTCGGGCTGCCGCGCTCGGCGCTGCCGAAGCTCGGCGCGCTGATGCGGCAGGCCTATCTCTTCGCGCCGATCGTGGTGCTGAGCTGGGCGCTCTTCGTCGGCTACTCGGTGATCCGCTGCGGCACGCTGGCGATGATCACCGCCGCCGTGGTCTCGTGGCTGACGCCGAACCGCATGGGGCCGCGGCAGCTGTTCCACGCGCTCGACCTCGGCGCGCGCATGGCGTTGCAGCTGGTGGCGGTCTGCGCCGCGGCGGGGATCATCGTCGGGGTCATCGCGCTCACCGGCATCGGCACGCGCTTCTCGGCGCTGCTGCTCGGCATCGCCGACCAGTCGCAGCTGCTGGCGATGGTCTTCTCGATGTTCGTCGCGGTGATCCTCGGCATGGGGATGCCGACCACCGCCGCCTATGCCGTCGCCGCCTCGGTGATCGCGCCGGGCCTCGTGAACCTCGGGATCGAGCCGCTCACCGCGCATTTCTTCATCTTCTACTTCGCGGTCATGTCGGCGATCACCCCGCCGGTGGCGCTGGCCGCCTACGCAGGCGCTGCGCTGGCGCAGTCCGACCCGATGAAGACCAGCGTCGAGAGCTTCCGCATCGGGCTTGCCGCCTTCGTGGTGCCCTACATGTTCTTCTTCTCGGACTCGCTGCTGATGCAGGGCGACTGGTTCGACACGATCCATGTCACCATCTCGGCGCTGCTGGGGATCTACCTGCTCTCGGGAGGGATCATCGGCTGGTACTTCGGGCGGATCGGCTGGATCCCCCGGCTGCTGCTCATCGGCGGCGCGCTCGCCATGCTCGACGCGGGCTGGCTGTCGGACCTGATCGGCCTCGGCATCGGGCTTGCGCTTTACCTCTGGCAGCGGCGGCTCGTCTCGGCCGAGCAGGTCGCGCACGGCAGGGACTGAGCGGCAAGCGAACAGCGAAAGGGCGGCCCGAACGCGGGCCGCCCCATGTCTCGTGACGCGGGGCCGTCCGGGATCAGCCCCGCACGGCGCCGGCCAAGGTCATCCCAGCAGATGCGGCGGGATCGTCGCGATGAAATCCGAGAGGTGATCGCCCAGCAGGCGGACGTGCTCGCTGGCGGCCGACATCGCCTCGTCGGGATCGCCCGCGTCGATGGCCTCGATGATCCGCCGGTGCTCGGTCAGCGTCGCGCGCATCTTGCCGGGCTGGAAGGTCACCTGCCGGCGGTAGGGCGACAGCCGCAGCCGCAGCGCGACGGTCTGGTCGGCAAGGAAATGCGTGTGCCCGGCCATGTAGAGCAGGTCGTGGAATTCCTCGTTTATCGCGTAGAAGGCCTCGGGGTCGTTGTCGGTGAAGGCCTGTTCGAGCCGGGCCTGGATCTCGAGCATCCGCTCCTTCTCCTCGCGGGTGGCGCGCCGCGCGGCGAGCCGGGCGCAGAGACCTTCGAGCGCCGCCATCAGGTCGAACATCTCGATCAGCATCGGGATGGAGAGGGTCGCAACGAAGGTGCCCTGCCGCCCGCGCACCTCGACGAGGCCGCTGGCCACGAGCCCCTTGATCGCCTCGCGGACGGGCGTGCGGGAGACGGCGAAGCGCTTGGCGATCTCGGTCTCGTCGAGCCGGTCGCCGGGCTTCATTTCCCCCTCGACGATCAGCCGCTTGAGGTCGTCCTGCAGCTCTTCGGAGCGGGTCGGCTGGCGCAGCCGCGCCTTGTCCGGTCGCGTGTCGATGATCTGGTTCATTAGATGGGATCCTGCATCAGGGAGACGTCCGGAATGAGCCGAGGGGAAAGGCGGTGTCAGTATACCCAAAAGCGAATTGGAATATACAGATCCTCCCCCACGGCATTCATCTCAGTCAATTCCAAATTGGTCAAGTTCAGCCAGCAGGGCCGGAAGGAGCCGGTCCGGGGCTTCGATCTGGGGAAAATGGCCCGTTCCGTAGACGGTTTCGGGCACATCGGCGAGGCAGGGCAGAGGGTCGCGGGCATGGGCCGCGGCGACCTCGGCCGAGGTCAGCAGCCGCAGCGGCGGCCCGAGCCGCGGCACCCGGTCCCCGGCCCGCCAGCCAAAGAGCGCGTCGCGCAGCGCCAGAAGGTCTTCGGCCCGCGCGCGGAGCACGTCGGCAGAGATCGCCTGGACCGTGGCCTCGGGCGTGGCGGGGGCGGCGATCGCCCGGATCATGGCGCGCGTCTGCCCGGGCAGATCGGCGGCGAAGCCGGCGCGGCGGGCGGCCATCACCGCGGGGCTGCTGCCGCCGTAGAAGGCGCGGTCGGCAAGCGTGTCGAGCCCCAGCAGCCCGGCGACCCGCGCGGGGGCGGCAAGCGCCGCCTCGACGATCACCGGCCCGCCCATCGAGTGCCCGACGAGCAGCGCGCCGCGAAGGTCCGCCGCCTCCAGAAGCCGCGCCAGCCCCTGCCCGAGGCTCGCCATGTCGACCGGGCCGGAGAGCGGCGCGCCGGGGCCGCCCGGCAGGTCGGCGACGTGGACTGCGAAGCGCGCGGCGAGCCCGGGCAGCAGCGCGTCCCATTGCGCCCCCTGCCCGCCCCAGCCGTGCACCAGCAGGAGCGGACGCCCCTGCCCGCCTGCCGCGGTCATCCGGACCGGGCCGGCAGGCGTATCGGCCTCGTGGCGGATCAAGCGGGCAGACCGAGCTTGTCGCGCAGCGTGCCCTCGGCATAGGCGGTCTTGTAGAGGCCGCGCTCCTGCAGGATGGGCAGCACAAGGTCGATGAAGTCGGTGAACCCGTCCATGAACCAGCCGGGCATGACGTTGAACCCGTCCGCCGCGCCGCTCTCGAACCACTCCTGCAACGTGTCGGCCACCTGCTCGGCGGAGCCGCAGAGCACCCAGTGCCCGCGCGCGGCCGCCACCAGCGAGTAGAGGTCGCGCAGCGTCATGTTTTCGCGCTTGGCCTTCGAGAGCATGGCCTTGGCAAAGGCGTGGTAGGCGTCGTTCTCGCCGAGGTCGGGGATCGGCCCGTCGAGGTCATGGCCGCGGAGGTCGGTGTTGAACCGCTCCGAGAGCATGCCGAGCGCGGTCTCGTCATCGACGAAGCTCATCAGGCGGGCAAGCTTGGCGCGGGCCTCGGCCTCGGTGCGGCCGACCACCGGCATCACGCCGGGCAGGATGACGAGATCGCTCTCGCTGCGGCCGTTCTTCGGCAGGCGCGCCTTCAGCCCGGCGTAGAACTCCGCCGCCTCGGCGCGGTCCTGCGTCACGGTGAAGACGACGTCCGCATGTTTCGCCGCCAGCTCCTGCCCGGGCTCGGAGCCCCCGGCCTGCAGGATCAGCGGCCGTCCCTGCGGCGGGCGCGAGATGTTCACCGGCCCCTTGACCTTGAAGAAGGGTCCCTCGTGGTCGATGGCGTGGATCCTGCCCGCGTCGAAATAGGTGCCGCTCTCGGGATCCTTCACCAGCGCGCCCTCGTCCCAGGCGCCCCAGAGCTTCTTCACCACCTCGATGAACTCGGCCGACATCTCGTAGCGGCGGGCGTGGTCGGGGTGGGTGGTGCCGAAATTGGCCGCCGCCTGCGGGTTCGAGGTGGTGACCGAGTTCCACGCCGCGCGCCCGCCCGAGATGTGATCGAGCGAGGCGAAGCCGCGCGCCAGCGTCCAGGGATCGCCGTAGGTGGTCGAGGAGGTCGCCCCGAGCCCCACGTGCCTTGTCGCCATCGCCACCGCCGAGAGCATGGTCAGCGGCTCGAGCCGCGAGCAGTAGGACGGGTGCGCCGAGGGATCGGCATTGAGGTTGTCGCCCATGAAGATCAGGTCGAAGAGCCCGCGCTCGGCCTCCTGGCAGATCGCGGTGATCTCGGCGATGTCCTCGAACCCGTCGATCGCCCCCGGCATCCGCCAGCCCGAGATGTGGCTGCCGGTGCCGAGCAGGAACAGGCCGAAACGGATCTGGCGGCTCATGCGCGGTAGCCCGGATCGACGCGGTCGAGATCGCGCATCAGCGCCGGCCATTCACGCTCGCCGGGGATGAGGATGTCGCCCTTGAGCTCCCAGAACTGCCGCGCCGCCTTCTCGCAGACGTCGTGGTCCGGGATCACCAGCGGGATGCCCGAGGCGCAGGCGGCCTGCATCTGCAGCTGGATCTTCGCCGCGCGCTCGAAATAGTAGAGCAGCATGAAGGCCTCGCCCGCGGTGCGCCCGACGGTGAGGATGCCGTGGTTGCGCATCAGCATGACCGGGTTGTCGCCCAGGTGCGCGACGATGCGCTGCTGCTCGGCCTCGTCGATCGCCACGCCCTCGTAGTCGTGGAAGCCCTGCCGGTTGTAGAAGCGCATGGCGAACTGGCTCAGCGGCAGCAGCCCGTCCGGCTGGCCGGAAACCGCCGTCGAGGCGTCGGAGTGGGTGTGCAGCACGCAATGCGCGGTCTCGCTCGACTTGTGCACCGCGGCATGGATCACGAAGGCGGCCTTGTTGACGGTGTGCTCGGTCTCCTCGATCACCTCGCCACGCGTGTTGATCTTGACCAGCGACGAGGCGGTGATCTCGCTGAAGAGCAGGCCGTAGGGGTTGATCAGGAACTGGTCCGAGGTGCCCGGCACGCGCATCGAGATGTGGTTGTAGATGAGGTCATCGAGCCCCAGCCGCGCCACCATGCGGTAGGCGGCGGCCAGCGAGACGCGGGCCTCCCACTCGCCGTCGGAATAGCACTCGGGTTTCGGGTAATCGGTCATGGTCGGAGGTCCTCTGGGTGTGTGGAGTCGGGCGTCAGCCCTTGATGCCGCTCATCGCCATGCCCTGCGTGAAGTACTTCTGCAGCAGCAGGAAAAGCAGGATGAGCGGCAGCGTTGCGACGGTGGCGCCGGCGAAGGTCTCGCCCCAGTTCGGCAGCTGCGTGGGCGAGCCCTGCTGCGCGATGGCCACCTGGATGAGCTGGATGTCGGGGCTCTGCGCGATGACCAGCGGCCACAGGAAGCTGTTCCAGGAAAACAGGAAGGTCACGAGGCCCAGCGTCAGCAGCGGCACCTTCACGTTGGGCAGGATCACCGAGACGAAGATGCGGACGTGCCCGGCCCCGTCGATCCGCGCCGCGTCCTCGAGATCGCGCGGCAGTTCCTCGAAGGCCTGCTTGAGCAGGAAGAGCCCGAAGGGCGAGGCGATCCAGGGGATCATCACTCCGAGCAGCGTGTTGTTCAGCCCCAGCCCCGAGACCACCTGGAAGAGCGGCACGAGCATCGCCTCGACCGGCAGCAGGAAGGTCAGCAGGATCACCACGAAGACCGCCTTGGCGCCGCGGAAGCGGATGCGGGTCAGCGCGTAGGCGGCCATCGCGCACAGCACGAGGGTCAGCGCCACCTGCCCCGCCGAGACGATCGCCGTGTTCAGCAGCGCGCGCAGGATGTTGGTGCGCTCGAAGAGCGTGCGGTAGTTCTCGAGCACCGGCTCGAGCGGCAGGAAGGTGCGCCAGCTGATCGGGGTGACATCGGCGAAGATGCCGAGCTGCGGCTTGAACGAGTTCGACACGATCCACAGGAAGGGCGCGAAGAAGCAGGCGAGGATCAGCAGCAGGACGAGGCTGAGGGCAAGCGGTTTGCGCAGGGCGGTCATCAGTAGTTCCACTTCGCTCGGAGAAGCCACATCTGCAGCAGCGAGATGCCGAGAACGATCAGCAGCAGCACCACCGACAGCGCCGAGGCATAGCCCGCGTTCTGCATCACGAAGGCCATCTTGTAGATGTGGTAGACGATGAGGTTGGTGCTGTCCTGCGGGCCGCCGTCGGTCATCAGGAAGGCCGGGGCGAAGGCCTGCAGAGAGAAGACAGTCATGATCACCACGACAAAGAGCGTGGTGCGCGACAGCAGCGGCACGGTGATGTTCCACAGCACCTGCCAGCGCGTCGCGCCGTCGATCCGCGCCGCCTCGGCCAGCTCCTTCGGCACGCCCTGCAGGCCGCCGAGGAAGAGGATCGCGGCAAAGCCGACCTGCTGCCAGGCGGTCATCACCGAGATCATGATCAGCGCCTGGTTCGGCGAGGTCAGGAAAGGCTGGCGCGGCAGGCCGAGCAGCGACATGACCCCGTTGATCAGCCCGTTCGACGGGTCGAGCAGGAAGTTCCACATGGTCGCCACGACGACCGCCGAGGTCACCACGGGCAGCATGATGATGGTGCGCACGACGCCGCGCGCGGGCAGGCTCGAATTGAGGAAGAGCGCGAGGACGAAGCCCAGCGGGATGACGATCAGCACCACGACGAGGGCAAAGAGGAAGGTCGCCGCAAGGCTCTCGCGCGCGTCGTCGAAGTGGATCATGTCCTCGAAGTTCAGCAGCCCGACGAACTTGGCCGCGCCGGGGTTGAGCAGCGAGTAGTCCATGAAGGCGTTCTTCGCCATCATCGCCAGCGGCAGGTACTGGAAGATCAGCAGGAGCAGCAGGAAGGGCGCGAGAAAGGCGAAGGCCGTGCGCGTGTCGCGGCGCTGGCGCGCGGTGCGGTCGGGGCGACGGTCCAGGCTGGGGGCCGTCATCTGTCGGTCTATCGCGGTCATGCCGGCTCCGGAATTCGGGGAAAGGGCCGGGCACCGTCACGGTGCCCGGCAGTCAGGGAGGATCTGGTCAGCGGCGCATCGCCCGGGCGACCTCGCGCTCGGCGTTCTGCATCGCCTCCTCGGGGTCACCCCCGAAGGCCACCGAGCGGATCGCGTCGGTCACGACGCGGTCGTACTGGGCGAAGTAGGGGCTCGGCGGACGCGGCTGGCCCCAGTGCTCGAGCTGGTCGACGAAGACCTTCATCGGGTAGTCCTGGTACACCGGGAAGCGGTCGAAGAGCGACTTCAGGGTCGGCAGGTTGCCGCGCTGGCTGACGTTCATGTAGGCCAGCTCGCCCCAGCTCATGTCGACCGCGAACTGCGCCGCGATCTCGGGGTTCTTCGAGCGCGCGGTCACGCCGATGGTGGTCGATCCTGTGTGCACCACCGGGGTCTTGAAGTAGGGGATCGGGGTGATGCCCCAGTCGATCACCGGATCCTTCAGCAGCGCCGAGCCGGCCGCCGGGGTGTCGATGTAGAAGCAGGCCTTGCCGTCGAAGAAGGCGTTGGGGATGCCGACCTTGGGGGCCACGGCCTCCTCGTTGAAGAGCGCGCGGTAGAAGGTCAGCGCCTCGATCGCCTCGGGCGTGTCGAGATAGCCCTCGACCGTCGAGCCGTCCGGCGCCATCGCCCAGAAGGTCTTGTAGGCCGAGCTCTCGGGATCCGCCTCGGGATCGCCGTTCGAGCGCTGGTAGATCAGGTCCTGGTAGACGAGGCCGGGCTGGCCGTTGCCGAAGCGGGTCGGCCCGAGACCCCAGACGGTCGGTGCCCCCGGATCGCCCTGCTGGCAGGCCTTGAACGCCGCGAGCGCCTCGGGCCAGGTCCAGGCCTCGTCGAGCGTCTGCGGCGGGGTGATGCCGGCGGCGTCGGTCAGGCTCTTGTTGTAGTACATCGCGACGGTGGTCTGCTCGATGCCCGGCGAGTAGACCTCGCCCTCGTAGCTGTGCTCGGCCCGGGTCGCGGGCAGGATGTCGTCGGCCCAGCCTTCAGGCAGGTAGTCGGTGACCGGCAGCAGGATCCCCGCCTTGGCATAGGACTGGGTGTTGGGCCCGTCGTAGACCAGGATGTCGGGCGGATCATCCGATGCGGCCTGCACGGCGATCGTGTCGCCGAGCTGGGCAAAGGGCACCTCGTTCACCTCGAAGGAGACGCAGGGGTGCTCCTTCTGCCAGGCTTCCATGGCGGCGGGATAGGGGTAGTTGCCGGGCGTGCGCAGGATGCGCAGGGTGACCGGCTCGGCGGTGCAGGCCGCGTCCTGCGCAAGCGCCGGGACGGCGCTCAGCGCGGTGCCGCCGGCCAGGACGGCAAGGAATAGGCGTTTCATGTCAAGCTCTCCTGTCGGGGATGGGGATGGCCTTGCAGCTCTTGTTGGTCAGACGGCGCGGCCCGAATCCGCGTCGAATAGGGAAATCCGGTCGGGGCTGAGCCCGAGGTGCACCTGCTGGCCCGGGCGCGGCGCCTCGGCGGGCTCGAGCAGCGCGGTGCAGGGCAGGCCGGCATGGGTGAAATGCACGAGCGAGGTCGCACCCAGCAGCTCGACCATCTCCGCCCGCGCGTGGATGAGCGCGGTCTCGGGCGCGGCGAGACGGAAGGCCTCGGGGCGGATGCCGACGTCGACCCGCCGCCCCTCGAGCGGCGCGGCGCGCTCGGCGCCGAGGGCAAGCAGGCTGCCCGCGCCAAGATCGAGCATCCCCTGCGCCACCTTGCCCGCGAGGATGTTCATCTGCGGCGAGCCGAGGAAGCCGGCGACGAAACGGGTGGCGGGGCGGTCGTAAAGTTCCTGCGGGCTGCCCTGCTGCTCGATCCGGCCGTCCTTCAGAACCACGACGCGATCGGCGAGGGTCATCGCCTCGACCTGGTCGTGGGTGACATAGACGGTGGTGGCCGAGAGCCGGTCGTGCAGGCGGCGAATCTCGGTGCGCATCTGGCCGCGCAGCTGCGCGTCGAGGTTCGACAGCGGCTCGTCGAAGAGGAAGACGCCCGGTTCGCGCACGATGGCGCGGCCCATGGCGACGCGCTGGCGCTGCCCGCCCGAAAGCGCCTTGGGGTGGCGGTCGAGGTAGCCCGAAAGCCCCAGCGTCTCGGCGGCGGACTCGACCCGCCGCCGGATCTCGGCCTTGGGCACCTTCGCCAGCCGCAGCCCGAAGCTCATGTTCTGCGCCACGGTCATGTGCGGGTAGAGCGCGTAGTTCTGGAAGACCATGGCGATGTCGCGCTCTCGCGGCTCCAGCCCGTCGACCCGGCGCGCACCGATCCAGATCTCGCCCGCGGTCGGCTCCTCGAGCCCGGCGATCATCCGCAGCGTGGTGGACTTGCCGCAGCCCGAGGGTCCGACGAGGACCAGGAACTCTCCGTCCGCCACCTCGAGATCGAGCCCGTCGATGGTGTTGGCATGAGCGCCTTCATACGTCTTGCCGAGTCCGGCGAGTCTGACCTGAGCCATCTGTATCCTTTCCGTCCGGGTACCGCCCGGGCTGGCAGGGCGACTCAAACCCCAGGTCAAAGTATCCGTAAAGCGCAAAACGGTATGCAGAGAGATAAATTCTGGACGGAATTCGCCTAATGCCGGATTTTTAAGCGGATTGCGGGAGAGGCTGCATTCCCGTGAGGCACTTCACGACGCTTTTCCCGGCGATCCATAAAAATATGAAGTTTGCTCTGGATTTTTCGGAGCGGGTGAAATTGACCTATGGACAGGATGAAAGTGTTGTGTATGCAGATAGCGAAACTTTGCATACACTAGGAGACCACGATGAAACTCGACCTGTCCGGCAAGACTGCCCTGATCACGGGTGCCTCGAAGGGGATCGGCTACAGCTGCGCCCTGACTCTGGCCGAGGAGGGCTGCAACCTCCATCTCGCCGCACGCAACGGCGAGGCCCTTGCCGCGCTCAAGGCCGAGATCGAGGCCAAGTACGACGTGTCGGTGACCATCCATCCCGCCGACCTCGGCTCGGCCGAGGCGATGACCGCGCTCGACGAGGCCGCGGGCGACTACGACATCCTGATCAACAACGCCGGCGACATCCCGGCCGGCTCGATCACCGACGTCACCGACGAGGCGCTGCGCCGCGGTTTCGAGCTGAAGGTCTTCGGCTACATCACCCTGTCGCGGCTGTTCTGGCAGAAGCGCAAGGGCAAGGCCGACAGCGTGATCATCAACGTCATCGGCAACTCGGGCGAGAACTGGGATGCGGCCTATTTCGCCGGCTCCACCGGCAACGCCTCGCTGATGTCCTTCACCAAGGCGCTCGGCGGCCGCTCGCTCGACGAGGGCATCCGCGTCGTCGGCGTGAACCCCGGCCCGGTCGACACCGACCGCATGCTCAAGATCATGAAGCGCAAGGCGATCGACATGCTCGGCGACGAGAGCCGCTGGGAAGAGCTCTACGACAAGTACCCCGGCAAGCGCCCGGCCACCGCGCAGGAAGTGGCCGATCTCTGCGCCTTCCTCGCCTCGCCCAAGGCCGGCTACATCTCGGGCACGGTGGTCACCATCGACGGCGGGATCGCCGCGCGCGGCTCGGTGATCTGATGAGCAGCCTCGCCGTCCGCAACCGCTACTTCGACGACCTGTTCAACACGCCGGACCTGGCGTGGATGGGGCAGAACACCAACCACATCCCGGCGCATCCCGCGGTGACCGCGGCGATGGTCGACTCGATCACCCGGGGCGAGTTCAACGCCTACGCGCCGCCGCTCGGCTTCGAGGACCTGCGCGCCGCCATCGTCGAGGACTTCGGGGTGCCGGGGCTCGAGGCGCTGGTGACCGAGGGCGGCGTCAACGCGCTGTCGCTGGTCTGCCGCGCCCGCGCCAAGCCCGGGACCACGCTGGTCACCACCGATCCGACCTGGAAATGGCCCTGCCTCTTCGCCGCCCAGCAGGGCGCCGAGATCGTGCAGACGCCGATCTACGGGCCCGAGACCAACTACAAGCTGACGCCGGACATGCTGCGCGCCCATATCGACGAGCGCTGCGCCATCGTCTACGTGGTCGACCCGAACAACCCGCTCGGCGTCACCTACACCGCCGCGGAAATCGCCGAGTTCGCGGCGATCGCGAAGGAAAACGGCGCGCTGCTGGTGCATGACTGCACCTATCGCGACTTCGCCGACGCGCATACGCCGGCGGTCTCGGTGGATACAGAGAACTGCATCTGCACCTTCAGCTTCTCGAAGTGGCTCGGCCTTGCCGGGATGCGGATCGGCGGCATCCTCGCCCGCCCCGAGCTCATCGCGGAATTCGCCGGGGCCTCGACGTCGGTGCTTGGCGGCTCGGTGGTGGCGCAGCGCGGCGCGCTGGCCGGGCTCCGGGTCAAGGCCGAGTGGATGGCCGAGGTGCGCCGCGTCGACCAGGCCAACAAGGTCCGGATCAAGGAGGCCGCGGAGGCGCTCGGCATGTCGGTTCCGGTCTGGCCCTCGCACGGCAACTTCCTGGTGATCGAGATCGACGGCTGCGGCACCACGCCCGAGGCGATCGTCGAGGCCGCGCGGCTCGACGGGGTGATGATCCGCCAGGGCGCCTACCACACCGAAACCTTCGGCAGCCGCTTCATCAAGGTCTCGACCACCGTGCCCGAGGCCTGGGCGGAGAAGCTTGCATCGAAACTCGCGGACTACGTCGAGACGGCCAAGGGCCTGTCGGACGTGCCCGCCCTGTTCTGAGGGGGCTCCCATGTACGCCACCGCCAAGGACGGCACGAAACTCTACTACGAGACCGCGGGAGAGGCCGGAACGCCGATCCTCTTCATCCACGAGTTCGGCGGCAACTACGACGCGTGGGAGCCGCAGATGAGCGCCTTCGCGCGGCGCCACCGCTGCATCACCTACGCGGCGCGCGGCTATGCGCCGTCGGACATCCCGGCCGATGTCGGGAAATATTCCCAGGCCATCGCGGTCGATGACGCGGTGGCGGTGCTCGACCACCTCGGCATCGAGAAGGCGCATATCGTCGGCCTGTCGATGGGCGGCTTCGCCACCGTGCACTTCGGCCTCAGCTATCCCGGGCGGGCGCTGTCGCTGACCGTGGCGGGGGCGGGCTATGGCTGCGAGAAGGAGACAGAGGAGTATTTCCGCGGCGTCTCGCTCACCGTGGCCGAGAAGTTCGAGGCCGATCCGGCCGGATTTGCCGAGATCTACGGCCGCGGCGCCAGCCGCGTGCAGTTCGAGAACAAGGACCCGCGCGAGCACCTGAAGTTCGTCACCCGGCTTGCCCGGCATGACAGCGTGGGGGCCGCCAACACCATGCGCGGCGTGCAGGCGCGGCGTCCCTCGTTCTGGGATCTCGAGGACGGGCTCAAAGCCTGCGTCCTGCCGACGCTGATCATGGTCGGGGACGAGGACGATCACTGCCTGCAGCCGGGCATCTTCCTCAAGAAGACCATGCCCGCCTCGGGACTGCTGGTCCTGCCCAAGACCGGCCACACGCTGAACCTCGAGGAGCCGGGGCTGTTCAACAGCCACCTCGCCGAGTTCCTCGCCATGGTCGAGGCCGGGGCCTGGGGCCGCCGCGACGCGCGGGCCGACCCCGGCCAGGTGATGCGGACGGACTGAGCGATGCGCCCGATGGACCTCTCCCAGCCTTCCCTTCCCCGGATCGACGGGGCGCGGCTCTGGTCGCGGCTCATGTCGATGGCCGAGATCGGCGCCCGCGCCGACGGCGGCGTCGACCGGCAGGCCCTCTCCGCCGAGGACCGTGCCGCCATGGCGCGGCTGATCGGCTGGGGCGAGGCCATCGGGCTTTCGCCGAGTTTCGACACGGCGGGAAACCTCTTCCTGACCCTGCCCGGCACGTCCGGGGGCGCGCCGGTGCTGATCGGCTCGCATCTCGACAGCCAGCCGACCGGCGGGCGCTTCGACGGTGTCTTCGGCGTGCTCGCCGCCTTCGAGGTGCTCGAGACGCTGCATGACAGGGGCATCGTCCCGCCCCGCCCGATCACCCTCGTCGCCTGGATGAACGAGGAGGGCGGCCGTTTCGCGCCCGGCATGATGGGATCCGAGGTGTTCTCGGGCCATCGCAGCCTCGCGCAGGTCGGCGCGGTCACCGACGCCGCCGGGGTGAGCGTCGCCTCCGAACTCGAGCGCCTCGCCGAGGCCTTCCCCGGGGTGCCGCGCATCGCGCCGGGCTTCCCGCTGCACGCCTACATCGAGCCGCACATCGAACAGGCCGACCACCTCGAGCGCGAGGCGCTGGTCATCGGCGCGGTCACCGGCATCCAGGGCAAGAAGACCTACGAGGTCACCCTCTCGGGCCGCGAGGCCCATGCCGGGACCGAGCCCATGGAGCGCCGGGCCGACGCGGTGCAGGCCTTTGCCCGCGTCGCGCTGGCCATGCAGGAGGCCGCGCTTCAAGCCGGGCCCGACATCCGCTTCACCATCGGCCGGGTCGAGGTGCTGCCGAACGCGCCCTCGGTCGTGCCCGCGACGGTGCGCTTCCGCATCGACCTGCGCCACCCCCGGAACGACGTGCTGGACCGGACCGGCCTCGCGCTCGAGGCGGCCGCGCGCGCCGTGGCGGCGCCCTGCGCCGTCGAGGTGCGGTCCATGGTCGACGCCCCGGCCAACACCTTCTCGCCCGCGCTGCGCCGCGCGATCCTCGGCAGCGCCGCCGCGCGCGGCCTGCCGGCCACAGACCTGCTTTCCGCCGCCGGGCACGACGCCCGGCACATGGCCCCGCTCGCGCCCTCGGCGATGATCTTCATCCCCTGCCGCGGCGGGCTCAGCCATCACCCCGAGGAATGGGCCGAACCGGCGCACGTGGCCGCCGGGGCCCAGGTGCTGCTCGACACCTGCCTGCACGCCGCCTCCGCCACCCGAGACAAAGGAGATCTCTCATGACGATCAACGATATGGCCGAAATGCCGGTGCAACTGCCGCGCGCGCCGAAGAACGAGGCCGAGGCCCGCGGGCGCTACTTCAACTCGGGCAACGCCTTCAACATCAAGCTGCCGCCGGTGCCGCCGCGGATCCTGCGCGACGAGCCGGCGAAGGCGATGGCCAAGGACGCGACCGGCTGGGTGCTCTGCGACCTTTCCGCCGAGCTCGGCTGCCCCTTCCCCGCCACCACCCCGCTCATGCTGGCGCGCTACGCGACCGTGCTGGCGGGCGCGAGCCTCGACACCACGCTCACCTGCACCGCCTCGATCTGGTACGTGATCGAGGGGAGCGCCACGCTGACCGTCGGCGCCGAGACCGCGACGCTCGGCAAGGGTGACGTCTTCCTGCTGCCGGGCGGGGTGGAGAGCCGGATCGAGGCGACCGAGACCGCCGTGTTCTGGGCCGTCGGGAACGATCCGCAGCTGGCCTTCGAGAAGGCCGCGCCGATCACCGGCGCCGAGGCCGCGACCGGGCTCGTGCATTTCCCCGCCGCCGAGATCGAGCACCAGCTCGACACCGTCTACCAGCGGGGCGCCAATGCCACGACCTCGGGCCACGCGCTGATCTTCTCCGCCGCGCAGACCGAGGCGAGCCGCAACATCGCCCCGACGCTAACCCTGTCGCTCAACACGCTGAAGCCGCACAGCTTCCAGCCGCCGCACAAGCACAACTCGGCGGCCCTGACGCTCGCCGTCGCCGGGGATCCGGCCTACTCGATGGTCGATGACCGGAAATGCGACTGGAGCCCCTGGGCGACGCTGCTGACCCCGCCGGCCGCCAAGCACAGCCACCACAACGACGGCGACAGCCGCGCCGAGTTCCTGATCGTGCAGGACGGCGGCTTCTACTACCACGCCCGCACCATGGGGTTCGAGTTCTACTGATGCGCCTCATCATCGACACCGATACCGCGGGGGACGACACCTTCTCGCTGCTGCTGGCGATGAAGACGCCGGGCGTGACACTCGAGGCCGTGACGATCTGCAACGGGAATGTCGATTTCGACCAGCAGGCCGAGAACGCGCTCGCGACCATCGAGGCCGCGGGCAAGTCCGGCGAGGTGCCGGTCTATCTCGGCGCGCGGCGGCCGCTGCTGGCCGACTGGGAGCCGGCGCAGATGCACGGGGCGGACGGGATGAGCGGCGCGGACCTGCCGCGCGCCCGCCAGCGCCCCGAGGAGATGCACGCGGTGGATGCGCTGATCGAGCGGATCATGGCGGCGCCGGGCGAGATCGAGATGATCGCGCAGGCGCCGCTGACCAACCTCGCGCTCGCGGTCACCCGCGAGCCGCGCATCGCCAAGGCGCTCAAGCACCTGTGGATCATGGGCGGCACCGACAACTCGGTCGGCAACGTCACCCCCTGCGCCGAGTTCAACTTCTACATCGACCCCGAGGCGGCGGCGATCGTCTTCCGCGCCGGGTTCGAGATCACGCTCTCGACCTGGACGCTGACCCTGGGCTCGTCGGTCTTCGACGCGGCGCAGCTGGCCCGGCTCGACGCGCACGCGACCCCGCTGACCGAGTTCTACCGCAAGGTCTCGGCCACGCCGCGCAAGGTCGCCGAGCAGCGCTACGGCAAGGTGATCTGCACCCACCCCGACACGCTGACCTGCGCCTGCGCGATCGACCCGTCGATCATCACCGCCGCGCGCCGGGCGGTGGTGCGGATCGAGACCGGCGGAACGATCACCCGCGGCCATTCCGCCATCCACCCGGCGAGGCTCGGTTCGCGCTGGCCGGAGTACATCGAGAACGCGCGCATCATCGAGAGCGCCGACAACGACGCCTTCTTCCGCATGCTCGAAAGGGCCCTGACCACATGAACATGCCAATGACCCACCCCAGCACGACGGAGCCCGCCATGACCCCTGCCGAAGAGCCGATCCTCGACCTGCGCAGGCTTTCGAAGACCTTCGGCGAGGTGCAGGCGCTCAACGGCGTGGATCTCGCGGTCCAGCCCGGAGAGTTCGTCACGGTGGTCGGTCCCTCGGGCTGCGGCAAGTCCACGCTGTTCAACATCGTCGCCGGGCTCGAGGAGCCCGACGCGGGCTCGGTGCTGCGTTTCGAGGGCCAGTCGGTGCATGCGCGCCAGCTGCTCGGGCAGGTGTCCTTCATGCCGCAGCGCGACCTGCTGCTGGCCTGGCGCAACGTGATCGACAACGCCATCCTGCCGCTGGAGATCGAGGGCGCGAACCGGGCCGAGGCGCGCGCCGAGGCGCAGCGGATGTTGCCCGAGTTCGGCCTTGCCGGCTTTGCCGACAAGTACCCGCACGAGCTGTCGGGCGGCATGCGCCAGCGCGTCGCGCTGATGCGCACCTTCATGTTCAAGCGCGACCTGATGCTGCTAGACGAGCCTTTCGGCGCGCTCGACGCGCTGACCCGCACCATGATGCAGCGCTGGCTGCTCGACGTCTGGCAGAAGCACCGGCGCACCGTGCTCTTCATCACCCATGACGTCGACGAGGCGATCTTCCTTGGCGACAAGGTGCTGGTGATGACCGCCCGGCCCGGCGCGATCAAGCTGTCGCGCAAGGTCGACCTGCCGCGCCCGCGCGGCGCCGACCTCGTCACCTCCCCCGAGTTCATCTCCCTCAAGCGCGAGCTGCTCGACGCGATCGAGGAAGAGAGCATGAAGACCTTCGGCCCCGCCTCCCACTGAACCCCGGGGTCAAAGCCACCAAGCCCGGGCCAACCGGGTCCACCCCCAACATGGAGTACTGCGATGAAAAGACGTTCCTTCCTCTCCACGCTCGGTCTGGCCGCCTCGGCCGCGATGCTTGCCGCGCCCGCCGTGCACGCGGCCGATCTCGAGCCCGTCTCGCTGCGCCTCAAGTGGCTGCCGCAGGCCCAGTTCGTCGGCTTCTACATTGCCAAGGCAAAGGGCTACTACGCGGACGAGGGCCTTGACCTCACGATCAACCCGGGCGGGCCGAACCTGCTGACCGAGAACCTCGTGGCGACCGGCGCCGACACCTTCGGCCTGTCGGGCGGCACGGACTCGGTGTTCGCCGCCATCGAGAAGGGCCTGCCGATCACCTGCATCGGCATCTCGCACCAGGAGACCCCCTTCGTCTTCGTCTCCAAGGCCGACGGCCCGGTGCAGGAGATCGCGGACTTCAAGGACGCGGCGATCACCACCTGGTTCACCGGCGCCAACTACGTGCTCTTCGGCATGCTGGCCGCCAATGGCATCGACCGCACGGACATGAACATCCAGCCGCAGCAGGTCTCGGTCACACCCTTCGTCGACGGCCAGGTCGACGTGGTCACCGCCACCCGCTACAACGAGTATTACACGCTGATGCAGCGCGTCGGCGAGGAGAACCTCAAGCGCTTCGTGCCCGAGGATTTCGGCGTCTCCTTCCCGCGTGACACGCTGATCGTCGGCAACGACTTCGCGGCGGCGCATCCCGACCTCGTGCAGGGCTTCGTGCGCGCCTCGGTCAAGGGCTGGCTCGACGCCTTCGCCGACAAGCAGGCCGCGATCGACCTGATCCTGAAGGAGGCGCCGACGCTCGAGCGCCCGCACCAGGAGTTCATGCTCGACGAGGTCGAGAAGATCATGCTGGCCGGGGCCGCCGCCGAGAAGGGCCTCTTCACCATCGACATGGACGCGGTGGCGAGCGCGCACAAGATCCTCGTGGATTACGAGGTGCTTGGCGGCCCGATCGACCTCGAGAGCGCCTTCGACAGCCAGTTCGTCGACGCGATCCCCGCGGCCGAGCGCCTGCCGGAATGACGGTGCAGGCCAATACTGCGGGCTCGCTGCCCGGGACACGGCGCTTCGGCGCCGTGGTTCCGCTGCTGAAGGGCGCCGCCGCGCTGGCGGCGGTCCTGCTCGCGGTCGAGCTGCTGGTCGTCACCTTCGGCATCCGGCCCTACGTGCTGCCCCGGCCGAGCGCGGTGATCGAGGCGATCCTGCGCACCCCCGCCGCCTATCGCGACGCGATGATCCGCACCGGGCTCGAGACGCTGCTCGGCTTCGGGGCCGGGGCGCTTTTCGGCATCTGGATCGGCATTGCCTTCTCGCGGCTGCGCGTCCTGCGCGAGACCATCTTCCCGATCTTCATCGTCTCGCAGACGATCCCGGTCATCGCCTTCGGCGCGCTGGTCGTCATGTGGTTCGGCAACACCATCCTCGCCAAGGCGGTGATCGTCTTCTACCTGACCTTCTTCCCGGTCACCGTGAACGCGCTGCTCGGGATGCGGGCGGTGGACGAAAGGCAGGTGCAGCTCCTGCGCAGCTTCGGCGCCTCCGAGCGCGAGATCATGCGCAAGCTGCGCTTCCCGACCGCCCTGCCCCACATCTTCGTCGCGCTGCGCATCGCCTCGGCGCTCGGCCTCGCCGGGGCCGTGGTGGGCGAATGGTTCGGCGACACCACCGGGCTCGGCGTGCTGCTGCTGCAGGGCATGTATGCCGAGAACATGGTCGCCATCTGGGCCAGCATCCTGTGCTCGGCGGTGCTCGGCGTCGCCTTCTTCGCCGCCATCGGCCTTGCCGAGAAGCGCATCGTCTTCTGGGGAGGTGAAAGCGCATGACCCAAGATCCCATGACCCCCTCGCCGCACGCGCTTGCCCGCGGCATCTTCGGCGGGCTCGCCCTCTTCGCGGTCTGGGAGCTGGCGGCCCGGCTCTTCGACCTGCCGAGCTACATCCTGCCCGCGGTCTCGGAGATCCTCGCGCGGTTCTGGACCGCCCGCGCCGTGCTCGGCGAGGCCGCGGCCTACACGCTGGGCGAGGCGCTGGCCGGCTACCTGCTCGGCGGCGCCATCGGCGTCGGCCTCGCGCTGGCCGTCACGCTGGTGCCGCCGCTGCGCAAGGTGATCGTGCCCGCGGCCACGGCGGTCAATTCGGTGCCCGTGGTGGCCTTCTCGCCGCTGATCCTGCTGTGGTTCGGCATGGGCGTCAGCTCGAAGATCGTGATGGTCGCCGTGGCCGTGAGCTTCACCATGTTCGTCTCGGCGCTCGCCGGCTTCGACCGGGTGGACGAGCGCTCGGTGAACCTGATGCGCAGCTTCGGCGCGAGCCGGGCCGCGATCCTGTGGAAGCTGCGCCTGCCGACCGCCCTGCCGCTGATCCTGTCGGGGATGCGCCTGTCGACCGTGCGCAGCCTGATCGTCGCCATCGTGACCGAGATGCTCGGCGCCTACGGCGGGCTCGGCTGGGTGATCTACCAGGCGGTGATCGTCATCGACTTCGTGCAGGTCTGGGCCGCGATCTTCGTCGCCTCGGTGGCCAGCCTCGGCTTCTTCGCGGTGGTCTCGCTGCTCGAACGCAGGCTGGTGTTCTGGCGCTAGGCGCGGCGCCCGCCCTCGACGACCGGCGCCCGTCCGGTCGTCGAGCCACCGTCCCGAGGGCGCTGCCGGGATCACGTCACCCCCGCCCGGATCAGCACCGAGATCGCGGTTTCGAAATGCTCGGTCATCGCGGCCTCTGCCCTGGTGCTGTCCTGCATCATGATCGCCGTGGCGATGCGCTCGTGGCAGCGGATGTTCTCCTCGCGGTTCTCCTCCGAGCCGCGCGCCCGCCAGCCGATTGCCCAGGTCTGCCGCGTGATCACCCCGTAACTTCCGACCAGCAGCTCGTAGAGCGCGTTGCCCGAGGCGCGGGCGATCAGCGCGTGGAAGCGGATGTCGAGGTCCATGATCCGGCCCTGGTCGCCGCGCAGCGCCGCGAACATCTGGTCGACGATCTCGAGCAGCTCGCGCGCCTGCTCGTCTGACCGGCGCAGTGCGGCAAGCCCCGCGGTGCGCAATTCGAGCGTGCGGCGCACGTCGAGCACCTGCTGGATCGACAGCTGGCCGCTGTAGACCGTGTGGTCGAGAAGAATCGACATGGCGTCGGCGTTCATCGCCGCGACCCGCGCGCGCCTGCCGTTGCCGATCTGCAGAACCCCCAGCGCCGCCAGCGCGCGCATCGCCTCGCGGGCCACGGTGCGCGACACGCCGAGCTGCGCCGAAAGCGCCTGCTCGCTCGGCAGCGCATCCCCCACCTTCATGTTTTCCTTGCGGATATAGGCGCGCAGGTCGGCCACCGCCCGATCGACGAGACCCCTTTCCTGTGTGCTCATGTCTTCTGACCTTTCATACAGGTTTGCGATTTTGGTAGCACCAAAAGTCACTTTTAGCTTGATCATACCCTATCAGCCTCTCTACACCATGTCCCGGGAAACCCCGCGGCAGGACCGACTCGATCCTTCGGCCCGGGTTACGGAGACACAGCCCGGCGTGCCCGGCCTGGAGGAAATCAATGAAAATCACCGCGATCCGCACCTTCCGTGCGGAGGAATTTGCCAATGTTCTCTGGGTCCACGTGGAGACCGACGCAGGCATCACCGGGCTCGGCGAGACCTTCTACGGCGCCGAGGCCTGCGAGGCGCATATCCACAACACGCTGGCGGTGCGGCTGCTCGGGCAGGACCCGCTCAACATCGAGCTCCTGCACAAGGAAATGGTGAGCCTGCCCAATGCGCAGGCCTCGACCGGGGTCGAGTACCGCGCCGCCTCGGCGGTGGACATCGCGCTCTGGGACATCTTCGGCAAGGTCGCCGGCCTGCCGGTGCACAAGGTGCTCGGCGGCCAGAGCTGGGAGAAGGTCCGGGTCTACAACACCTGCGCCGGCACCCGCTACGTGCGCACCAACAAGATCAAGCCGGTCGACACCTGGAACCTCGACGCCGAGCCCTCGCCCTACGAGGATCTCGACGCCTTCATGAACCGGGCGGACGAGTTGGCCGAGAGCCTGCTCGAGAGCGGCATCACGGCGATGAAGATCTGGCCCTTCGATCCCGCCGGGATCGAGAACAAGGGCATGTACATCACCGCCGAGCAGATGAAGGCGGCGATCAAGCCCTTCGAGCTGATCCGCAAGGCCGTCGGCGACAGGATGGAGATCATGCTCGAGATGCACTCGCTGTGGAACCTGCCCACGGCGATGGAGATCGCCCGCGCCGTCGAGCCCTATGCGCCGCGCTGGTACGAGGATCCGATCCGCATGAACAACGCACAGGCGCTGGCCGAGTTCGCCCGCTCGACCCCGGTCTGGACCTGCGCGTCGGAGACGCTGGGCTCGCGCTTCGCCTACAAGGAGTACATGGACCGCGACGCCGCGCATGTGGTGATGGCGGACCTCTGCTGGACCGGCGGGCTGACCGAGGGGCGCAAGATCGCCGCCATGGCCGACACCTACCACCGCCCCTTCGCGCCGCATGACTGCATCGGGCCGGTGGGCTTCATCGCCGCCATCCACATGTCCTTCAGCCAGCCCAACACGCTGATCCAGGAGTCGGTGCGCGCCTTCTACAACGGCTGGTATCGCGAGCTGGTCACCGAGGTGCCGCGCATCGAGGGCGGCTACGTCTACCCGATGGAAGGCCCCGGCCTCGGCACCGAGCTGCTGCCCGCCTTCTTCGAGCGCGGCGACCTCAGCACCCGCGTGTCGGAGGTGGACGCATGAGCCTGAAGCTTTTCGATCTCACCGGGCGCACCGCGCTGGTCACCGGCGCGTCGCGCGGGCTTGGCCGCGCCATGGCCGAGGGGCTCGCCGCCTGCGGCGCCAAGGTGGTGCTCAACGGCTCGAACGAGGCCCGCCTCGCGCAGGCGGTGGACGAGATGCGCGCCGCCGGCTTCGCCGCCGAGGGTGCCTGCTTCGACGTGACCGACGAGGCCGCGATCCTTGCCGCCTTCGAGCGTTTCGACGCCGAGGGGCAAGCGATCGACATCCTCGTCAACAACGCCGGGATCCAGTTCCGCAAGCCGATGCTCGAGCTCGACACCGCCGATTGGCGGCGGGTGATCGACACCAACCTGACCTCGGCCTTCGTCATCGGCCGCGAGGCGGCAAGGCGCATGGCGCCGCGCGGCAGGGGCAAGGTGATCAACATCGGCTCGCTGACCTCGGACCTCGCCCGCGCGACCGTCGCGCCCTATACCGTGGCCAAGGGCGGCATCAAGATGCTGACCAAGGCGATGGCGGCGGAATGGGGCGAGCTCGGCATCCAGTCGAACGCCATCGCGCCCGGCTACATGCTGACCGACATGAACGAGGCGCTGGTCTCGAACCCCGACTTCGACAAGTGGGTGAAGGGGCGCACGCCGATGCGCCGCTGGGGCAAGCCCGAAGAGCTGGCCGGGCTCGCCATCTTCCTCGCCTCGGATGCCTCGAACTACGTCTCGGGGCAGCTGATCTTCGCCGACGGCGGCATGAGCTCGGTGCTCTGATGCGCGCCGTCGTCATCCATGGCCCGAAGGACCTGCGCGTCGAGGAGATCGCCGCCGCCCCCGCCCCGGCGGCGGGCGAGGTGCGCGTCGCGATCAGCCACGGCGGCATCTGCGGCTCCGACCTGCACTACTACCACCACGGCGGCTTCGGCACCGTGCGGCTGCGCGAGCCGATGGCTCTGGGGCACGAGGTCTCGGGCATCGTCACCGAGGTCGGCGCCGGCGTGACCGGTCTGGCCGAGGGCGACCGCGTGGCGGTGAACCCCTCGCGCCCCTGCGGCGCCTGCGAGTATTGCCAGCAGGGCATGGCCAACCATTGCCTCGACATGCGGTTCAACGGCTCGGCGATGCGCTTCCCGCACGAGCAGGGCCTCTTCCGCGCGCAGATCACCCTGCCCGCCGGACAGCTGGTCAAGCTGTCCCCCGACGCCGACCTCGCGCTGGCCGCCATGTCCGAGCCGCTGGCGGTCTGCCTGCACGCGGTGCGCCTTGCCGGCAGCCTGATCGGCAGGCGCGTCATCGTCTCGGGCTGCGGGCCGATCGGCTGCCTGACCATCGCCGCCGCCCGCCTTGCCGGGGCGGAGGAGATCATCGCCACGGACATCTCGGCCACGGCGCTGGCGACGGCGGCGAAAATGGGCGCCGACCGCACCATCGACCTGTCGCAGGGCCCGGAGGCGCTTGGCCCGCTCGGCGCCGGGAAAGGCCAGGTCGATGTCGCCTTCGAATGCTCCGGCGCCCCCGCCGCGGTGCTGGCCGCCTGCGGGGTCCTGCGCCCGCGCGGCTTGCTGGTCACCGTCGGGCTCGGCCCCGAGACCAGCCTGCCGATGACCGCCATCGTGACCCGCGAGCTGCAGATCCTCGGCAGCTTCCGCTTCGCGCCCGAGTTCGCCACCGCCGCCCGGATGATCGACGCGGGCCGGATCGACCTGCGCCCGGTGCTCACCGGCGTGCTGCCGGCGCGGGACGCGGTGCCCGCCTTCGAGCTCGCCTCGGACAAGAGCCGCGCGATGAAGGTGCAGATCGAGTTCGCGGCGCCCTGAGCGGCGCGGACCCAAGCCAATTGCGACCAGGACCCCAAAAGGGAGGAGCCCATGATGATCCTGAAGACCACCACCGCCGCGCTGCTTGCCGGCCTCTGCCTTGCCGGTGCCGCCTCGGCACAGGAGTACAGCTTCCGCTTCCAGTCCTCCGACCCGGCGGGCAACCCGAACTTCATCTTCCAGCAAGGCTGGACCGAGACCGTCAAGGAAATGACCGGTGGCAAGGTCAGCATCGAACTGCTGCCGGTGGGCTCGATCGTCGACTACAAGGAGACCCCCGACGCCATCGCCGCCGGGATCATCGACGGGCACATCACCGACACCTCCTATTTCGCCGGCCGTGACCCGGCCTTCGGTCTGATCGCCAACCCGGTCGGTGCCTGGGCGGACCCCGCGCAGATGATCGACTTCGTCGAGAACGGCGGCGGCAAGGAGCTGATGAACGAGCTCATCAACCCCTACGGGCTCGAGTTCATCGGCGTCTCCACCCCCGGGCTTGAGGCTTTCGTGTCGAAGGTGCCGCTCGACAGCGTCGCCGACCTGAAGGGCGTCAAGGTGCGCTCGCCCGAGGGGCTGATCGCCAACGTCTTCGCCGCCGCCGGCGCCAACCCGGTGAACCTGCCCGCCTCCGAGGTCTACACCTCGCTCGACAAGGGCGTGATCGACGCCGCCGACTACTCGGTCTTCTCGGTCAACCAGGAGACCGGCATGAACGAGATCGCGACGCATCCGGTCTACCCGGGCTTCCACTCGCTGCCGCTGGTCGAGGTGTCGATGAACAAGGCCAAGTGGGACGCGCTGCCGGCCGAGATCCAGGACCAGCTCAAGGCTTCGGTCAAGGCGTTCCAGCAGACCCAGGTGAGCACGCTCAAGGAGCGCGACCTCGAGGCGGTCGGCAAGGCCGAGGCCGCGGGCATCACCATCCACAACTGGTCCGACGAGGAGCGCGCCAAGTTCCGCGCCATCGCGCAGGAGCAGTGGGCCGGCGTCGCCGCGGGCTCGCCCATGGCGCAGAAGGTCTACGACACGCTGACCGCCTATCTCAAGGACAAGGGGCTGCTGCAGTAACCCCGGCTGGCCGGCGGCGCCCCTGCCGCCGGCCGGACCTGCGACGGATCGAAGGAACCACAGCGCGATGAGCAGACCCCAGACGCCCGAAGCGCAGCACGAGCTGGCCGCCGAGCTGCCCACCCACGAGACGCGGGAGGCCCCGATCCCCGAGGCCGGCCTGCTTGGCCACTGGATCGACCGACTCGGCTACCTCTTCGCCGCCGGCATCGTCGCCGCCGCGCTGTTCCTGCTGATGGAGGTCTTCCTGCGCTACGTGCTGAACGCACCGACCATCTGGGCGCACGAGACCGCCACCTTCCTCTGCGGGCTCGCGTTTCTCTACGGCGGGCTGTTCTGCGTCTCGCGCGACCGGCACATCCGCGTCGTGATGATCTACGACGCCCTGCCCGCGCGCGGGCGCAAGGCGCTCGACCTCTTCATCTCGCTGGCCTCGATGATCGCCAGCGGCTTCTTCGCCTACGCGGCCTGGCTGATGCTGACCAAGGCGGTCTGGTCGCCGGCGGGGGACCTGCGGCTCGAACGCTCGGGCAGCGCCTGGAACCCGCCGCTCCCGGCCTATCTCAAGATCTTCCTTTTTGTGCTGATGCTCGTCATGTGCGCCCAGTTCGCCGTGATCCTCGCGCGGCAGCTCAGAAAGCCCGGAAAGGACAGCTGACATGCACGCCATGTTCGACCTGGCGGCGCTCGGCATCGGGCCCGCCACCCTCCTGATGTTCGGCCTCATGGTGGTGCTGCTGCTGACCGGCATGCCGCTCGCCTTCGTGACGCTGCTCGTCGCGCTGGTCTTCGCGCTGGGGTTCTTCGGCCCCATGTCGATCACCGTGATCACCAGCCGCATCTACACCTTCGTCAACAGTTTCGTCTTCGTCTCGGTGCCGATGTTCGTGCTGATGGCGGCGATGCTCGACCGCTCCGGCGTGGCGCGCGACCTCTTCGACGCGCTGAAGCTGATCGGCGGGCGGATCCGCGGCGGCGTCGCGGTGCAGACCATCTTCGTGTCGGTGATCCTCGCGGCCATGTCCGGGATCATCGGCGGCGAGATCGTGCTGCTGGGCCTGATCGCCCTGCCGCAGATGCTGCGCCAGGGCTACGACCGCAACCTCGCGATCGGCGTGGTCTGCGCCGGCGGCTCGCTCGGCGCGATGATCCCGCCCTCGATCGTGCTGATCATGTACGGGCTGACCGCCAACGTCTCGATCGGCGATCTCTTCACCGCCTCCTTCCTGCCCGGGCTGCTGCTGGCCTCGCTCTACGTCGGCTACGTGCTGGTCCGCTCCTACTTCTCGGAGGGCGTCGCCCCGCCGCCGACGAAGGAGAAGATCCCGGCGGCCGAGAAGCTGCGCCTTCTCAAGGGGCTGATCCTGCCGCTGCTGGTCGTCACCTTCGTGCTGGGCTCGATCTACGCCGGCATCGCCTCGGTCACCGAGGCCTCGGCGGTCGGCGTCGCGGGCGTCGCGCTCTCGGCGATGCTGCGCGGCGAGTTCAGCTGGCGCTTCCTGCGCGACAGCGCGATGCAGACCCTCTCGACCTGCGGCATGATCGTCTGGATCGGCATCGGTGCCACCGCGCTCGTCGGCGTCTACAACCTGATGGGAGGCATCAACTTCGTCGCCGGGCTGATCACCGGCGTGTCGGACAACCCGACGGTGATCGTGCTGCTGATGATGGCGATCCTCTTCGTGCTCGGCGCCTTCCTCGACTGGGTGGGGATCGCGCTGCTGACCATGCCGATCTTCGTGCCGATCGTGAAGAGCCTCGGTCTGGACCCGATCTGGTTCGGCGTGCTCTTCTGCATGAACATGCAGATGAGCTTCCTGTCGCCGCCCTTCGGCCCGGCCGCCTTCTACCTCAAGTCCGTCACGCCGCCCGACATCTCGCTGGGCGACATCTTCCGGGCGCTCTTGCCCTTCATCGGCCTGCAGGCCTTTGCGCTGGCGATGATGCTCTGCTTCCCGCAGATCGCCGTCTACTGAAAGGCCCGGCTCGGGCACCGACTTCAAGGGTTCGGATGACATGAAGATCGTATTCCACGGCGCCAACGCGCGCACCTTCTTCGACGGGTTCGAGGCGCTGCTCGAGTCCCCGCACGAGCTGGCCACGGTATCGGACGCGCTGGCCGGCGAGGGCGAGCTCGAGCTCTACCGCGCCGCCGACGTGGTGGTCGGCACCTATAGCCGCGCCGGCCAGCCGCCGATCTCGGCGCGGCTCTTCCAGCTTCCGGCGGCGGGTTTTGACGGCGTGCATTTCGCCTCGCTGCCGGAGGGTTGTGCGGTCTGCAACTGCTTCGGCCACGAGAATGCCATCGCCGAATACGTCATGGCGGCGCTGCTGGCGCGGCACGTGCCGCTGGCCGAGGCCGACGGCCAGCTGAGGCGCGGCGACTGGCACTACTGGGCGGGCGGTCCCTCGGGGCTGCGCAGCGAGCTTGGCGCGCAGAGCATCGGCATCGTCGGGCACGGGCATATCGGGCGGACCATCGCAGCCCGCGCGCTGGCCTTCGGGATGGAGGTGCAGGTCGCGAACCGCTCGCCCGTCGCGGCGACGGGATACGCGGCGATCCATGACCTTTCGGGCCTCGCCGACATGGCCGCGCAGGTGGACATCCTGATCAACACCCTGCCGCTGAACGACAGCACCGCCGGGCTGATCGGGGCCGAAGTTCTGGGGGCGCTCGGGCCGCACGCGATCGTGATGAACGTCGGCCGGGGGCCGGTGATCGACGAGGACGCGCTCTACGAGGTGCTCTCCAGCCGGAAGATCGGCGGCGCGATCATCGACACCTGGTACGTCTACCCGACGCCCGACCAGCCGCACCCGCTGCCCGGGCACCATCCGTTCCACGAACTGGACAACGTCACGCTGACCCCGCACATGTCCGGCTGGACGACCGGCACGATCGCGCGCAGGCAGCAGGCCATTGCGCGCAACATCAACAGCCTTGCGAGGGGCGGGGCGCTGGAGAACCGGGTCGACGCCCCGGCCTGACGCTCAGCCCCGGCCGCCCTCCTCGTCTCCGAAGAGACGCTGGATGCCCTGCTGGATGTGCAGCGACATGGCCTCGCGGGCGGCCACCGGATCGGCGTCCTGGATGGCGCGGAGCACGCTCGCGTGTTCCGCGATCACCCGCTCCGACACCTCGTTCTGCGCGATGCCCCTCAGCCTGCGGCCGAATTCCAGCCCGAGCGCGATCTGCTGGCGCAGCGTCTCGAGCGCGAAGCGGTAGTAGGAGTTCCCCGAGGCCGCGGCCACGGCGAGGTGGAAGGCGAAATCCCGGTCGAAGACCGTGCCCCCCGGCTGAAGCTCGGCGAGGGCACGGTGCGCCGCCTCGATGGCGCGGATCGCCGCCACGTCCTGCAGCCGTGCCGCGTCTTCCGCCGCCGCCGCCTCGACGATCTGGCGGAATCGCATGCAGCGTTTCATGTCCTGCACGGTCTGGATGGTCAGCGCGCCGAACTCGGCGAGCGGCGGCTCGACCACCAGCTTCGGCTGCACGTAATTGCCCGAGCCCCGGCGCGAGAAGACCCGTCCCTCGTCGCGCAGCCGCGCCAGCGCCTTGCGCAGGACCGGGCGCGACACGCCGATGTCCCGCGCGAGCTCGGTCTCGGGCGGCAGGCGCCCGCCCCCTGTCCATTCCGGTTTATTGAGCATTTCCAAAAGCATGGCATGCGCCTGGGAGGGGAGGTCTTGAAGCATCCTGCGGAGGGTCCCTGTTGCGCGCCGCGGGCGGGCGTGGCTTGCGACCATGCCCCAAATCCCGTCCGCGGTCGAGCGGTTCGGTAAAAATCGATCACTCTAGATTACTAATATTGACTCATCTGTAAAGATTAGTACTCATGAGGACAGATTGGGCACGACCCGGAAAATACGGAGGAGGCGCGGATGCGCATCATTGGTCTCGAAACCATCCAGCTGGAGGAATTCGGCAACCTGGTCTGGGTGCGGGTGCACACCGACGAGGGGCTGATCGGTCTGGGCGAGACCTTCCGCAACCCCGAGGCCGTCTGCGCCTACATCCACGAGACCTGCGCGCCGCGGCTGATCGGCGAGAACCCGATGGACCGCACGCGGCTGTCGCAGGCGCTGCGCTTCGACGTCGGCAACCGCTTCCAGGGCTTCCCCACGCGCTCGATCGAGATCCGCGGCAACTCGGCGGTCGACATCGCGCTCTGGGACCTCTGGGGCCGGGCGCTCGGCCAGTCGATCACCACGCTGCTCGGCGGCCAGGTGCACGAGAGCTTCCGGCTCTACAACACCTGCGCCAACTCGAACTACAACAACCAGGTGCGCACCGGCTACGACAGCCAGATCTATTCGCGCAACGCGGAGGCACCGCAGCAGATTTCCCGCCACGAGGACCTGCTCATGCAGGTCTACGAGCCCGCGCGGCTGGCCCGCGAGCTGCTCGACGAGGGCATCACCGCGATGAAGATCTGGCCCTTCGACGTCCCCGCGCGCGAGACCAGCGGGCGCTGGATCACCGCCGGGCAGATGAAGGACGCGCTCTGGGTGCTCGAGCAGATCCGCGGCGAGGTCGGCGACCAGATGGACATCCTGATGGAATACCACGGGCTCTGGACCCTGCCGCCGGCGCTCGAGATCGCGCGGGCCACCGAGGAATACGGCATCTTCTGGCAGGAGGATGCGATCAAGCTCGACAATTTCGACGACCTGCGGCGCTACGCCGAGGCCTCGACAACGCGCATGGCCGGGTCCGAGAACCTCGGCACCCTGCCCTGGTACCGCGAGATGTTCGGGCGCGGCGCCATCGACGTGGCGAATTTCGACGTCGCCTGGACCGGCGGTCTGACCGAGGCGCAGCGCATCTCGCATCTCGCGCTGGCCCATGACCGCACAATCGCGCCGCATGACTGCACCGGGCCGGTCACGCTGCTGGCCAACCTGCAGCTGATGGCGGCGATGCCGAACGCGCTCATCGCCGAGACCGTGCGCTCGCATCTCGAGGGCTTCTACCGCGACGTGATGACCGACGTGCCGCGCGTCGAGCGGGGGCAGATCTTCCCGACGTCCGGGCCGGGCCTCGGCGCGGCGCTGAACAGCGACGTGCTGTCGCGCTCCGACCTGCGGCGGCGCGTCAGCGGAAAGGCCTGCGACTAGACCACCCGACCCCACCCCAATTCGTTTGACAGGAGGAGAGAACGAATGACATCCACCCCCATGTTCCGCCTTGGCGCGCTTGCGCTTGCCGCCGCGCTCGGCGCCGGTGCCGCGCCGGCCCGGGCCGAATTTCCCGATGGTACCGTTACCATCATCGTCCCCTACAGCGCCGGAGGCGGCACCGACAACTTCGTCCGCGCCCTCGAGGGCCCGCTGGAGGCGGCCTTCGGCACGGACGTGGCGGTGCGCAACATCGCCGGGGGCGGCGGTGCGGTCGGGATCACGCAGGCGCTTGCCGCCAAGCCCGACGGCTACACGGTGACCATCCCCAACAACGCCTTCTACACGCTGATCGGCATGGGCAACGTGCAGTTCGCGATCGACGATTTCGACTATATCGCGCGCCTCGTGACCGAGCCCTACGTGCTGACCCTGTCGCCGAAGAGCGGCCATGCCGACCTTGCGAGCTTCGTCGCCGCCTCGCAGGAGAAGCCGGTGACGCTCGGCTTCGCGGGGGTCGGCTCCTCGTCGCACATCATGACGCTGGCGATCGCCGAGGCGCTTGGCGCGCAGGTGAAGTTCGTGCCCTATCCGGGCGGCTCCGAGGCGACCGCCGCGGCGCTCGGCGGGCATATCGACGGGGTGGTGCTCTCGCCCTCCGACGTGGTCTCGGCGATCGAGGGGGACGGCAGCCTCGTGCCGGTGGCGAGCACCAGCAAGACCTCGCTGCTGCCCGACGTGCCGACCTTCGCCGACGCGGGCTTCGAGGTGACCACCGACCAGTGGCGCGGCATCGCGGCACCGGCGGGCGTGCCGGCCGAGGCGATCGCGGCCTGGGAAGCGGCGCTGCAGCAGGCGGTGCAGGATCCGGGCTTCCAGGCGGCGGTGAAGAACCTCGGCGTCGAGTTCGCGCCGCTCTACGGCGACGAGCTGATGGAGTTCGTGAAGACCGGCGAGGAGGTGCTCCTGCCGCTCACCCGCGAGGTCGCGGGCAACTGACCCCGCCTCGCCCCGGGCCCGCCGCTGCTCCCGCCGGCGGGCCCGGCCTTTTCCCGGGACATGCGTGAGACTTCCATGAGACTTCTGTCCGGACGTATCCTCTTCGATCTCGTGCTGCTGGCCGGAGCGGCATGGGGCCTGTGGCAGGCGCAACTGCTGCCCCCGGCCTTCGGCGGCGGCGACATCGGCCCCGCCGACTTCCCCCGCGCCGTGCTGATCCTCGGCCTGCTCGCCCTGCTCGAGGTGCTGCGGCAGGACCTGCGCGGCGCCCTGCGCGGCACGGACGCGCAGGCCGGCCCGCCGCACCTGCCGGGCATCCTCGCGGCGCTGACCGTCGGCGGGCTGCTCGTCCTCTACGTGCTGCTGCTGGAGCCGCTCGGCTTCCTGCCCGCGACCGCCGCCTTCCTGATGTGCTGCATCCTGACCTGCAGCCGCTTCCTCGAGCGGCCCGAGGGCCGGGCGGGCTGGGGCCGCGTCCTTCTCGGGGCGGCGGTGACCTCGGTGCTGGCGACCGGGCTCTCCTACGCGGTCTTCACCTACGGCTTCGGCCTGATCTTTCCCTGAGCCGAGAGGACCTCTCGAATGGAAAACATCATCGACGCGATCTATCTCGTCGCGGATCCGCGCGTGCTGCTCGGCATCTGCGCGGGGACCTTCCTCGGCCTCGTCATGGGCGCGCTGCCCGGGCTCACCGCCGCCATGGCCATCGCGCTGCTCATCCCGCTGACCTTCGGCATGGGGCCGGTGCTGGGCGTGGGCATGCTGCTCGGCGCCTTCTGCGGCGCCATCGCCGGCGGCGCGGTGCCCGCGATCCTGCTCAACATCCCCGGCACGCCCTCCTCGGTGACCACCACGCTCGACGGCTTTCCGATGGCGCGCAACGGCGAGGCGGGCAAGGCGCTCGGCATCTCGATCACCTCGAGCTTCGTCGGCGGCGTCATCGGGGCGCTGCTGCTGATCGCCCTGTCGCTGCCCATCGCGCATTTCGCGCTGGAATTCGGCCCGGCCGAGTTCTTCGCGCTCGGGGTCTTCGGCCTCGTGATCATCGCCTCGGTCTCCTCGGGCTCGATGATGCGGGGGCTGGTCGCGGGGCTGCTCGGGCTCTTCCTCGCCACCGTGGGCGCCGACCCGATGACCGGCGCACTGCGCTTCACCGGCGGCGAGCCCGCGCTGATCACCGGCATCGGCCTGCTGCCCGCGCTCATCGGCCTCTTCGCGGTGAGCCAGGTGCTGCAGGACGTCTACGCCCGCGCCGGCAGGACCGAGGTGGAGATGCCGCCGCAGTCCTTCGACCGCGCCCGGCCGCCCTTCGGGCTCATCGTCCGCGCCTGGAAGGTCGTCGCCTCCTCGACCATCATCGGGGTGATCGTCGGCGCGATCCCCGGGGCCGGCGGCTCGATCTCCTCCTTCATCTCCTACGACCAGGCCCGGCGCATGTCGCGCACGCCCGAGAAGTTCGGCACCGGCGCGCACGAGGGGCTCATCGCCTCGGAGAGCTCGAACAACGCCACGGCGGGCGGGGCGCTGATCCCGATGCTGACGCTGGGCGTTCCGGGCGAGGTCGCGACGGCGGTGCTGATGGGCGGGCTGACGATCCAGGGCGTGCGCCCGGGGCCGGCGCTCTTCGACCAGCAGGCCTCGCTGGTCTACGCGATCTTCCTCGCCTTCATCCTCGCCAACTGCGCGATGTTCCTGATCCAGCTCTTCGGCATCCGGCTCTTCGTGCGCATCCTCGGCGTGCCCGCGCGCATGATGATGCCGCTGATCCTGATGTTCTGCGTGATCGGCGTCTACGGGGTCAACGGCTCGGTCTTCGAGCTCTGGCTGATGCTGGGCTTCGGCGTGCTGGGCTTCTTCCTCAACCGCTACGGGTTCGGCACCGCGCCGGTGGTGCTGGGTCTGATCCTCGGCTCGCTGACCGAGTCCAACCTGCGCCGCGGCATGGTGGTCTTCGACGGCGACTGGACGGCCTTCCTTCTGCGCCCGATCAGCGCGACACTGCTGCTGCTGGCCGCGCTCTTCCTGTGCGCGATCTTCTGGCAGAACCACAAGCAGCGCGGCGCAGACCGCAAGACCGAGGAGGCCCCGCAGGCATGACCAACAACCCCTTCAAGGCGGCGCTCGCGCAGGGCGGGCGGCTGCCGGGCTTCTGGCTGTCGCTCTGCTCGCCCACCGTGACCGAGATCGCCGGGGGCAGCGCCGCCAGGTGGCTGCTGCTCGACATGGAGCACGCGCCGAACGACCTGTCGATGATGGCCGACCAGCTGCGCGCCGCGCGGGCGGCGGGCGGCCCCGAACCGGTGGTGCGCCCGCCCTTCTCTGAGCCGGTGATGACCAAGCGCCTGCTCGACATCGGCGCGCGCAGCCTGATGTTCCCGATGATCCAGTCGGCGGAGATGGCGGCCGAGGCGGTGCGCTGGACGCGCTACCCGCCCAAGGGCATCCGCGGCCATTCCGGCACGATCCGCGCCAACCGCTACGGGCGGCAGGCGGATTACCTGCAGAGCTACGAGGACGACCTGTGCATCATCGTGCAGGTCGAGACCCCCGAGGCCATCGCCGCCATCCCCGAGATCGCCGCGGTCGAGGGGATCGACGCGATCTTCATCGGCCCGGGCGATCTTGCCTCGTCGATGGGCAGGGTCGGCAACGTGGCGGATGCGTCCGTGCAGGAGGCGATCCGCCGCGCCACCGCCGCCTGCCACGAGGCGGGGATCCCGGTCGGCATCCTCGGCTACGGCGAGGAGGCCGCGCGCGGCTATTTCGAGGCGGGGCTCAACTTCGTCGCGATCGCCGGGGATGCGTGGCTGCTGGCGCGGGCGATGGACGACCTGCTGCGCCGGGTGGAGTGATCCCCGCGCAGACGCGCCCGCCCCGCCCGCTCAGGGGCGGGCGCCGATCTCCATGTCGAGCACCGCGAAGGCCAGCGCCTTGCCATGCGCGTCGAGCGCGAGCGAGCGGGTCACGCCGCCCGGCAGCGCGCCCGTGATGACGAAGTTGAGCGCCTGAAGCTGCGGCAGCACGTGGCGCGTCACGCTGACCTTGCGATCGAAAAGCGCCGCGACCTTCTCCGCCGTCACCTCCGCCTCGATCAGCGGCCAGTCCCCGGGACGGTAGGCGATGACCGAGATGTTGGAGATGTCGCCCTTGTCCCCGGCCCGGCCATGGGCGATCTCGTGCAGCTTCATCTCAGGCCTCCACGCAATGCACGCTCACCGGCACCGCTTCGGCCGGGAGGAAGGCCGAGCGGATGCCGATGACCTCGCGCAGCCCGGTCGCGACGCCGCCGCCGCCCGCCGGGCCGCAGAGATAGAGCGCCTCGACCTCGTCCGCGAGGGCCGCCGCGACCTCGCGCTGCGGGCTGCACCCGGCGACGCGCAGGCGCACCTCGCGCGGCTCGGCGGCGGCGGGGCCGGCCGAAGCGGGCAGGATCGCGTCGAGCCCGATGAGATCGCAGCGCATCTCCTCCAGCGCGTTGCCCTGCGCCGCGAGTCGGGTGCGGACGATCTCGGCGGCAAGGCGGCCGCGCGCCGCCGCGCCGGGCCCGGCGTAGGAGATCTCGCCCCAGCCGGTCCAGCCGTCGCGGCAGCCGACCGAGACCTTCAGCAGCCCACTGCGCGGATGGCCCGCGCCGCCGCGCACGGCAACCCGGTCGGGGCCGGTCTCCTCGAAGGTGACCTGCGAGAAATCGGCCACCACGTCGGGCTGCAGGTAGCGCGCGGGGTCGTGGATCTCGTAGAGCAGCTGCTCGATGCAGGTCCCGCGCGAGACGCACCCGCCGGTGCCCGGCAGCTTGGTGATGACGGCGTTGCCGCTTTCGTCCACCTCGGCGAGGGGAAAGCCGATCGCGGCCAGATCCGGCACGTCCTTGAGCCCCGGATCGGCGTAGTAGCCGCCCGAGACCTGCGCCGAGCATTCCAGCAGGTGCCCGACAAGGATGCCCCGCCCGAGCCGGGTCCAGTCGTCCATCGCCCAGCCGAATTCGTGCAGCAGCGGGCCGAGGAAAAGCGACGGGTCCGAGGCGCGGCCGCAGATCACGAGGTCCGCCCCGGCCGCCAGCGCCTCGGCGATGCCCGACGCGCCGATATAGGCATTGGCCGAGACCAGCCGCGCGCCGAGCGCCGCCGCGGGGGCGCCGGTCTCGTCGAGGCTCGCCGGGCCGATCCGGTCGAGCACGTCGTCGCCGAGCACCGCCGCCACGCGCAGCTTCAGCCCCATCTCGCGCGCCAGCGCCGCTGCCCGCTCTGCCGCGGCGAGGGGGTTGGCCGCGCCCATGTTGGTGACGATGCGGGTGCCGTTATGCAGGCAGTCGGGCAGCACCGCGCGCAGCCGCTGCTCGAGCCGCGTGTCATAGCCCTTCGCCGGGTCCGCCAGCCGCGCCAGCTGGGCCAGCGCGATGGTGCGCTCGGCGAGGCATTCGAAGACGAGGTAGTCGAGCCTCCCCTCGCGCGCCAGCGCCACCGCGGGCTCGATCCGGTCGCCCGAGAAGCCCGAGCCCGCGCCGATCCGCAGCGTCCTCATGCCGTCACCCGCTGCTGGCGTCGCGCCAGACCCCAGCTCCCCGCCATCAGCCCGGCGGCAAGCAGCGGCGTCACCGGGTGCGGCCAGATCGCCAGCGCGATGGCCGCGCAGAGCAGCGCGGGATCGAGCCAGCGGCGCCCGGTCAATGCGGTACGCGACAGCAGCGCCGGGATCGCGACCACCAGCACCAGCCCGGCCAGCGCCGCGTCGAGCACCGCGAAGGGCCCGCCTTGAAGCACCATCCCGGGGTAGAGCAGCAGCAGGAAGGGCACGAGATAGGTCATCGCCCCGAGCCGCACCGCCTCGCCCGCCGCGGCGACCCAGCTGGTGCCGGCGATGCCCGCGCCGACAAAGACAGCGACGCAGACCGGCGGGGTGATCACCGAGATCGTGGCGAAATAGAAGACGAAGAGATGCGCGGTGAGCGGCGGCACCCCGACCTCGGTCAGCGCCGGGGCGAGCACCGCGGCGACCAGCACGTAGGCGGCCGTGGTCGGCAGGCCCATGCCCATCACGAGGCAGACGAGCCCCACCATCAGCGCCACCATCGCCAGCGAGTCGCCGCCGAGCGAGACGATGGCCGAGGACAGCGCCACCCCGGCCCCGGTGAGGTTGACCATCGAGACCAGCACCTGCGCCCCGGCCAGCAGCACGCCGATGATGACGAGGCCGCGGCCCGCGTCCTCGAGCCCGTCCAGAGCCCGACGCAGCATCTCGCGCGCCGGCATGCGGCCGGCCTGCGTCACCGCGAAGGCCAGCAGCAGCCCGACGATGCCGTAGAAGGCCGAGGTGGACACCGACCGGCCCATCCAGAACCCCGCCAACAGGCCTCCGAGCGCCAGCACCACCGGGCCGATCTGCCGCGGCGCGAGGATCCTCCGCCAGGGCGGCAGCTCGTCCGACGGCACCAGCGCCAGGCCGCGCCGGACCGAGACGAGGTGCACCGTGACGAAGACCGAGACGTAGAACAGCACCGCCGGCAGCAGCGCGGCGGCGATGATGTCGGTGTAGGGCACGCCGACGATCTCGGCCATGACGAAGGCCGCGGCCCCCATGATCGGCGGCGCGATCTGCCCGCCGGTCGAGGCCACCGCCTCGACCGCGGCGGCGAAGGGGCGTGGGTAGCCGAGCCGGATCATCATCGGGATGGTGAAGTTGCCGGTGGTGGCGACATTGGCCACCGACGAGCCCGAGATCATCCCGAAGAGCCCGCTGGCGATGGTGGCGATCTTCGCCGCCCCGCCGACCTGCCGCCCGCCGAGCCGCATGGCAAGGTCGATGAAGGCCTGCCCGCCGCCGGTGTGCAGCAGCAGCGCGCCGAAGAGGACGAAGGCCGCGATCACCGTCGCCGCCACCCCGGTCAGCATGCCCCAGATGCCGAGATCGCCGAGGAACAGCGTCTCGGTGATGTAGGCGGCGTCGAAGCCCCGGTGGCGCAGCCCGCCGGGCATGTGCGCACCGAAATAGGCGTAGCCGAGCGCCAGCAGGACCAGCGCCGGAAAGATCAGCCCCACGGTGCGGCGGGCGAGCTCGAGCAGCGCCAGCAGCAGCCCGGCGGTCAGCGCCATGTCGAGCGGGCTCGCCCAGGGCAGCTCGGACATGATCTGGTCGTAGTTGACCACGATGTAGGTGCAGGCCGCGAGGCTGGCGGCGGCCAGCGCTAGGTCGATCGCCAGCCCGAGCGGACGCCAGCGCCGCCCCGCGCCCAGCGGGTAGAGCGCGACGCCAAGGCAGATGACCAGCGCGAGAAAGATCGCGCGCTGGATCAGCCCCTCGAAGGGTCCGGTCGCGGCGGTGTAGAAGACGAAGCCGCCGACCAGCAGCGCGAGCGGTTTGCCAAGGGCTGTGGGGGTCATGCCGGGCCCGCCGTCACGAGGCCGGCTTCAGCCTGTCGGGCACGGCGATGCCCTGCTCCTCGAACCAGCGCAGCGCGCCGGGATGCAGCGGCACCGTGGCATAGTCGAGCGTCATCTGCGCAAGATCCACGTCCTTGACGCTGGCCAGCGCGTTGGCCTGCGCGCTCTTGTCGGCCATCACTGCCTTGACGATCTGGTAGGCGGTCTCCTCGGACATGGCCGAGGTCGCGGCGACGCCGACTCCGAAGCTCCAGGTCTTGTAGCCGGGAATGCCCTCGCCCACGCCGGGCGCGATGTCGACCACCGAGATGTCCGGCATCTCGGCGCGGATCTTCTCGGCCTGCGCGTCGCTCAGCCCCAGCACCCGGATCCCCGTGGCATTCGCGAGGTCGAGCGTCGAGCTGTCGAGGCTCTTCGGCGAGCCGGATTTCACGTAGCCCGGCAGGCGGTTGTCCTTGATCGCGTCGACGATGTCGGTGGTCGAGCCGCGCACCCAGTCGGGCGTGATGCCGAGCACGCCGAAGACCGCCTCGGTGGTGGTCTCGGTGGCCGAGCCCTTGATGCCGGGGTTGAGCTTGAAGCCGTTCAGCTGCTCGAGGCTCTCGATGCCGGAATCCGCCCGCATGATGACGTTCTGCGGCGAGGGCGCGTAGACCCAGAGCAGGGCGAGGTCCTGCGGGTGGCCGTCGAATTCCTGCGTGCCCGCGACGGCGTGCTGCACGACGTTGGTGGTGATGATCCCGAGGTCCATCTGGCCGCGCTCCATGCGGCGGATGTTGTCCATGGTCGCGCCGGTCTCGACGACGGTGGCCTTGATGCCCGAGCCGCCCTCGTTGATCAGCTTGCCGACCGCGACGATGTAGCCGTAGTGGCTCGACGAGGCCGAGGTCGAGCCGAAGAGCAGGTCCTGCGCCCGGGCCGCGCCCGAGGCAAGACAAAGCGCGCCAAGCGCGGCGATGATCGTGTGTTTCATGGTCTCCTCCCGAAAAGCATTGGTGGTCAGTTTCTTGCGTCCTGGCAAGGCTCGTGTCGGGCCCTGCCCCGGGGTTCGGCGCCCTCCTCCGGCCCCTCCCCCGGTCTTTCCGTCCCGCGGCGTTCAGGCCGGCGCGGGCTCGGCGTCGCCGAGGATCTGCCGTGCCCGGTCGATGAGCGGGCGGTCGACCATCTTGCCATCCACCTGCACGACCGAGCCCGCCGCGGCGGCCAGCGCGGCAAGGATGCGCCGCGCCCAGTCGATCTCACCCGCGGTGGGGGCAAAGCCCTCGTTCACCGGCGCGACCTGCGACGGGTGGATGCAGAGCTTGGCGCCGAAGCCGCGCAGCCGCGCGCGCCGGATGTCGTCTCGCAGCGCCTCTGGGTCCGAAAGCTCCACCGTCACCCCCTCGATCGGCTGCGGCAGGCCGCCGAGCCGCGAGGCGAGCGCGATCTCGAAACGGGCGGGGTCGAGCACCTCGGCAACGCCGGGGATCCGCGCGTCGGCGCCGAAGTCGAGGTTGCCAAAGGCAAGCCGCGTCACCGCCGGATGGCAGGCGGTCTCGCGCAGGTGCGCCAGCCCGGCCACGGTCTCGACCAGCGCCAGCAGCGGCCGGCCCGGCAGCAGCGCGGCCACGTGCGCGACCGCCTCCGGCTCGGCCTTGGGCACCATGACGGCGACGTGGGGAAAGGCCTCCAGCGCCGCGAGGTCCTGCGCTAGCCAGGGCGTGTCCGCGCCGTTGATGCGCACGATCCCCGGCCCGCCCGCGGCGAGCCAGTCGCAGACTTGCGCCCGCGCCGCGTCCTTGCTGCCGGGGCCGACCGCGTCCTCGAGATCGAGAACGATCGCATCCGCCCCCGAGGCCGCCGCCTTGGCGAAGCGGGCCGGGCGCTCGCCCGGCACGAAGAGGTAGCTGCGGGCCTGTCTCATCGCGCGGCCCTCATGCATCGAACCGCGCGCTGGCGCTCATCGCGAGCCCGCCCTCCGGGCCCCGCGCCCAGAGGTCGAGCACCGCCGCATCGCCGCCCGGCTTCGCCTCGAGCCGGAACGGCTGGTCGGCGAAGAGCGGGGCCATGCCGCGGAACGAGAACTGCGCGAGGCGCGCCTCGGGGCGCAACGTCGCGGCGAAGTTCTGCAACAGCGTCGCGATCAGAGGGCCATGCACCACGAGGCCGGGATAGCCCTCTTCGTGCATGGCATAGGGCCGGTCGTAATGGATGCGGTGCCCGTTCGAGGTGAGCGCCGAGTAGCGGAAGAGCAGCACCGGATCGGGCCGCACCTCCTCGGACCAGACCGACCCCTCGGGGGCGGGCTGCGGCGCGGCTTTCGATGCATCGGGCGCGGGCGGCTCGCGGTAGACGAGGTCCTGTTCCTCCTCGATGCAGAGCCGGCCCTCCGCCGAGATCCGGTGCCGCAGGGTGACGAAGACCAGCCGCCCGGCGCGGCCGGACTTGGCGGTGACGTCGAGGATCTCGCTGTGCTTCTCGGCGCGGGCGCCGATCGGCAGGGGCGCGTGGTAGCTCAGCCGCCCGCCCGCCCACATGCGCCGCGGCAGGCCGGTGTCGGGCAGGAAGCCGCCCAGCTTCGGATGTCCGTCCGCGCCGATCTCGCGCCGCCGGACGAAGGGGGTGAAGAAGAGCCAGTGCCATCCCGGCGGCAGCGCCTCTCCTGCCGAGGGGGCCGGGTCGAGATCGAGCGTCGCCGCCAGCGCCGCGACGCGCTCCGGCGCGATCACCTCCTCGCGCCGTTCGCTGCGGCCGATCGCCCGGGCGGGGTCTTCGGCCCCGAGTGCGGTCTGAATGGTCATGGCTTGCTCCTCGCCGGGGTCAGTAGATGACCCGTTCCTCCTCCAGCCGCGCCCGTTCGGCGCGGCCAAGCCCCAGCATCTCGCCGTAGACCTGATCCTCGTGCTCGCCGAGCGCGGGCGTGCCGCGCTCGATCCCCGGCCCGTCGCTGGCCGAGAACATCGCCGGGAAGCCGACCGCCTTGCGCGCGCGGCCGTCGGTTTCGGTCACCTCGACCACGGCGCCGCGTGCCCGCATGTGCGGATCGGCGGCGATATCCTTGGCGCGCCACGAGACATGCGCGGCGATGCCGGCGCGCTGCAGCGCCTCGGCGGCCTGCTCGGCCTCGACCAGCTCGGCCCAGGCGGCGACGATGGCATCGAGCTCGGCGCGGGCGGCGACGCGCGCGGCGGCGGTGGCATAGCGCGGATCCTCCGCCAGCGCGGCGCGGCCCATGAGCCGGGCGAGCGCGGCCCATTCGAGGTCGCTCGAGACGGCGATCGCCAGCCAGCGGTCCTCGCGCCGGGTGCGGTAGAGCCCGTGCGGCGCGCGCTGCGGATCGGCATTGCCCAAGCGGCGCGGCACCACCCCCGCCGAGGCGGCCGTCAGCGCCTCGCCCGCCAGCGCCGAGGCGACCTCGCGCGCGGCCACGTCGACGTGGCAGCCCTGCCCCGTGCGCCGCCGCCGGTGCAGCGCCGCCATGGTGGCAAGCGCCGCGTTCATGCCGACGGAGTGGTCCATCACGTGGCGCATCTCGACCGGCGGGCCGTCCTCGTAGCCGCTGAGGTAGCCGAGCCCGCCCCAGGCGCCGAAAAGCGGCGCGTAGCCGGCGAAATGGCTGTCCGGCCCGCTCTGGCCGGACGAGGACACCGAGGTCATCACGATGTCGTCCCGGACCTCGCGAAGCGCGGCATAGCCGAGCCCGAGCCGCTCCATGACCCCGGCGCGGAAGCTCTCTGCCGCCACGTCCGAGACGGCAACCAGCCTGCGCGCCAGCGCGACGCCCTCGGGATGCTTGAGGTTGAGCCGCACGGAGAGCTTGTTCGAGGCCACCTGGTCGAAGGTCGCGGGCCCGGCGCGGCCGTAGACCTGGTGCGGCTTGCGGAAGATGTCGGGGCGCAGGGCGCTCTCGATCTTGATGCATTCGGCGCCGAGCTGCGACAGCATGTGGGTGCAGAAGGGACCGGCGGCGTGGACGGTGAAATCGGCGATGCGGATGCCGGCGAGGGGTTTCATGCGCGGACCCTCCTTGCGTCGTTCAGCGCCTCGGGATCGAGCCGCGCCTGGTCGCGCCCGGGTTCGGGCGCGGCGCCGTCCAGCAGCAGCGGCCCCTCGGCGAAGCGGAAGGGCGCGGACTGCACCCGCACCTCGCCGACGCCCGGCAGGTCGAGCGGCTGGAAAAGGCCGCGCGCGGTCTCGTGGCGGCCGGCGAGAATCTCGGCAGGGGCGCTGTAGCGGGCCATCGGCACGCCCAGCTTCTGCGCGCGGGCCACCAGTTCCTCGACGGCGTGGTCCCGCGCCCAGACCCGGATCTCGCGGTTGATCTCGTCGCCGCGCTCGCTGCGCAGCGCCGGGTTCGCCAGCGCCGGGTCGGTGGCCCAGCGAGGGCGGCCCATCAGCTCCACCAGCCCGGCCCATTGTCGCTCTTCGAGCGTCAGCAGCTCGACGTAGCCGTCGCGGCAGGCGATCACTCCGCCGTAGCGGAACGAGCGCGTGTGGCGGTGCTCGATCGAGCCGTCGCAAAAGCGCTGCAGGGCAAAGGCGCCGACCGCGAGGTTGGCGTCCTGCACCGAGACGTCGACGAACTGCCCGCTGCCCGACCAGAGCGCCGCCAGCCCGGCCAGCGCCGCCGCGGTGCCGCCCTGCATCTGCGCGAAGTTCCCGGCGATCTTCAGCGGCGGCCGGTCGGGGAAGAGGTCGGCCGACAGGCCGTTCGGCAGCAGGTAGCCCTCGCCGCCGGCATGGATGAGGGTGATCTCGGCCCCCTTCCAGTCGGCCTTCGGCCCCGCGGCACCGAAGGGCAGGACCGAGAGGTGCACGAGATGCGGGTGGCGCTGGCGCAGCCCGGCCTCGTCGAGCGCGCGCCTGGGCCGCTGCGCCAGCGGCGTGTCGTCGATGAGGATCTGCGCCTCGGCCAGCAGGCCCGAAAGCGCGGTCTGGCCCTCGGCCTTTTCCAGATCGCAGATCACGCTGCCCTTGCCCGCCGCGAGATAGGCGAAGAGCGCGCTGCCCCCCTCGCCCTCGAAGAGCGGCGCCTCGTGGCGCAGCGGGCAGAGCGTCGGGGGCTCGACCATGATGACCTCCGCCCCCATCGCCGCGAGAAGGCGCCCGGCCCAGGCGCCGGCCACGCCCGAGGCGTGCTCGATGACCCGAACCCCTGAAAGTGGCTTGTCCTGCTCCATGCCGGACCTCCTCCCTGTGCTTGCGTGTCTTGGGTCTTCGGCCGCGCTCAGCGCACCACCGGCAGGTCGAGATCGAGCGCCGAGCCGTCGAAGAAGACGCGGGTGTTCGGATCGCGGCTCGGCAGGATCACCGTGGCAAGGCCCGGCGTGGTGATCTCGCCGCGCTGGTTCTCGCCCCAGATCTCGAGATCGACGAGCGCGTGGCCGTCCTTGACGTACTTGCGGCTGACCTTGCCCTTGCACCAGGTGCTGTCGCCCATGGTGTTGAAGCGGCGCATCTCGGTGCGGACCCGCTTGAGGAAGGCCGCGTCGCCCATCCAGTTGGTGACCAGCGAGGCCATCCAGGACGACCGCTGCGGGCCGTAGTCGTAGACCCCGGGCACGCCCACTTCCTTCGCGGTGCTCTCGCGGTGGTGGCCGATGCCGGTATACTCGATGCCGCCGCCGGCCTCGGGGTTGCGGAAGAAGTGGCCCGGGTGCTTCATCGCCGCCTGGAAGACGACGCCGTGGGTATGGCCGCGGCCGCAGCCGACGAGGAAGCCCATGGTGTCCATCAGCGACAGCGGGCCGCGGACGATCGGCTCGAGGCTCTCGCCCTCGGTCACGTCCTCCCAGTAGCGCACGTTGCTGCCGCGGATGCGCTCGGGCTCGCGCAGGATCGCCTCGTCGAGCGCCTCGTATTCCTCGGCCGTGTACTCGTGGGTCTTGATGTCCTTGTACTTGCCGGCGTCGCGCGCCGCCTTGCGCTCGTGGCGGGTGCAGGTGCCGAGCGCGCGGGCGACGATCTGCCCGTGCTGGTTGGCATAGGTCGCCTCGACATATTGCAGCACCAGCCGGCCCGAGAACTTGCTTTCCTTCTCCTCGACGCCGACCACCCGCTCGATGGCGCTGATGCGGTCGCCGGGGCGGATGTGGCGGAAGAGTTCCCAGTCGTTGCCGGCGTAGAAGCCGTGCACCCCCGGCAGGCCCCAGCGGGTGCGACCGACCCAGCCGAAGGCCATCGGGAACATCGGGTGCGCCACCTGCCCGCCGTGGCGCGAGTTCCGGCCGTATTCCAGCTCGCGGTAGAGCGGGTTCAGGTCGCCGATGCCGTTGCACCAGTTGCGCAGCGTGTCGGTGGTCGCGTCCTGCAGATAGGGCCCCTCGGGGCGCAGCTGCAGGCCGATCATGCCGCGCGCCGCGGCGACGGCCTCGTCGGTGATCTTTCCTTCGGCGGGGGCGCCGCCGACGCTGTCCTTCGACTTCTCGGTGATCTCGGCAATGGTCACGGTGCGTCTCTCCTCTGTGCCTGTCGTGCCCGGCACGACCCTCCGTCGCGCCCTCGGCGGCGGGATGATCCGCGCGCCGTCTGGACTCAGTTAATGCATTATATTTTTTTCAGTCAACGACCGATTTCCCAGATAATGCATTTTCTTCGAGGCTTTCTGGCCTAAATCCGTTGAAAATGGCAACTTGATCCCGGAATTTCCCCCGAGATCGCGCATTTTGGTGCATTATTCTGACTTGGTCAGAGGACCAGTGCCGCCGCCGTCGTGATCGTTGCATAGCGGCGCAGCCCGGCGAGGGCGCAGTCGTGCTCCTCGCGGGTCGCCCCGGCGCAGCAATCCTCGAGCACCACGCAGTCGTAGTCGCGGTCATGACCCTCGCGCACCGCGGCCGAGACGACGCCGTTGGTCGAGACCCCCGCGAGGATCAGCTGCCGGATCCCCTGCGCGCGCAGCAGCGGCTCGAGCTTGGTGCCGTAGAACGGGCTGACGCGGTGCTTGACGATGTCCGGGTCCCCGTCCTGCGGCGCAAAGCGCTCGTGGACCTCTGTGCCCCAGCTGCCGAGGGTGAAGACCCCGTTGGCGCGGGCCTTGCTGAACACCGGCGATCCGGGCGGGCATTCGGCGTAGTCCGGCGAGAAGCCGACCCGCACGTAGCCGACCATCAGCCCAGCCTCGCGGGCACGGCTGATCGCCAGGGCGGTGTTCTCGTAGACACCGCGCTCCTGGCAGAGCGGGACGTAGGTTGTCGCGCCCATCCCCTCGGGGTGGACGAGATCGTTGAGCATGTCCATGACGAGCAGGATGCTGTCCGCGGCCATTTAGGTCTCCTTGCCTGTAATCTGCGATGGTCGTGCCGGCCACCGCGCAAGGAGGGGGTCCTGCCCTACCCGGTGTAGCTTTCCTTGAATTCGTCCCAGCCCGCGCGGATGTGCATGCGCAGCGCCGAAAGCATGGCGCCCTCGTCGCGGGCAAGCACGGCGCTCAGCATCTCGCGGTGCTCCTTCGAGGCGCGGCCCACCCGGTTGTCGAGCTTGTTGATCAGGTCGAACGGGTAGCGGGCCCAGAGCGCGCGGACGAAGCGCAGCGTCTGCGGCAGGTCGGCGGCGAGGTAGAGCACCTCGTGGAAGCGGTAGTTGATGCTGCGCACCGCGTCGCGGTCGCCGCGCCCGGCGGCATCCTCGATCTGCGCCTGAAGCTCGCGCAGCTCGGCCACCTGCTCGGAGGTCAGCCGTTCCATCGCCCGCAGCGCCAGCTTGCATTCCAGCGTGACGCGCAGGTCGACGATCTCTTCGGTCGCATTGATGTCGAAGGGGGCCACCGTCGCGCCGCGGTTCGCCGTGCCGAGGATGAAGCCCTCGGCCTCGAGCAGCTTGATCGCCTCGCGCACGGGGGTGATGCTGGTGCCGATCTGCTCGGCGATCTCCGCCTGCTTCAGCTTCGAGCCACGCGGAAAGCGCCCCGAGATGATCCCCTCGCGCAGGTAGTCCGCGACCCGCTCTTCCTTGGTTTGATGCTTTAACATCATCGCCTTCCGTACCGACCTCCGAAACCTTATACCAGCGGCAGCCCCGGATAATGCAATGTTTCATGTCGCATTTCCCGAATTGGGTGCCACGTCAAGCCGGAAGAGATGCGCGAAATCCCCGACCTGCGGGTAGATCCGGGCGATGCGCGGGTCATGCGCCGGAAGCACGTGGTCGTCGCTGTCCGCCAGCGCGCGGATCCGGTCATGCGCGGCGATCATGTCCGAGGAATTGAAGACCACCGCGAAGGGCACGCCGCGCTCGTATTCCTCGTAATAGTGCAGCGCGTCCGAGGCGAGCACGACCCAGCCGCGGGCGGTGCGCACCCGGACGATCTCCTGCCCGGCGCAATGGCCGCCGACCCAGTGCACGCTCACCCCGTCGGCGATCTCCGCCTCGCGCCCGTGCAGGTCCAGCCGGTCCGTATGCAGAAGCGTCACGAGGCGCAGGATCTCGTCGGGTTCGTAGGCGCGGCGGAACCAGGGTTTCTGCATCCAGGGGCCGGTGACATAGGCCATCTCCTCGGCCTGCATGTGGAACCGCGCCGCCGGGAAGGCGTCGAGAAAGCCGAGGTGGTCGTAATGCGCGTGGGTGAGGATCACCGTGTCCGCCTGCGCGGCGTCGATGCCGAGCGCGGCGAGCGCCGCGACCGGGCTGGCGAGGTGGGTGTGCCCGTGTTTGGCCGCCTTCGCCGGATCCATGCCGGTGTCGACGACGATCGCGCGCGCCTCCGAGACCAGCACCCAGGAATAGAAGTCAAGCACCAGCCCCGCCCCGGGATCGCCCTCGAGGATGAAGTTCTGCCCGCGGGTGCGGCCCTCGTTGATCGCGTGGCGGATGCCGTAGATGCGCCAGGTCGTGTCGGTCATGCCCGCCCCCTCATGCCGCCGAGGCCGCGCCGAGATAGGCGTCGATCGCCTCCTGCCGCGCCGCGCTGTCGCGCAGCTCGCCGGCGCTGCGGTGCCCGACCAGCCGCCCGCCGCGCAGGAAGTGCAGCTCGTCGCAGATGCGCATGGTCATCACGAGGTTCTGCTCGACCAGCATGATCGCGAGGCCGGTCTCGCGACGGATCGCGCCCAGCCGGTCGAAGACCCGGCGCACCAGCATCGGCGCGAGCCCCAGCGAGGGCTCGTCGAGCAGCAGCAGCCGCGGCCCCGCCATCAGCCCGCGCCCGATCGCCAGCATCTGCTGCTCGCCCCCCGACAGGCGCCAGGCACCGCGGTCCGCCTTGTCGGCGATCTCGGGGAAGAGGTCGAGCACCATCGCCGCCCGCGCCTTGCGCTCGCGCGCGCCAAGGTGGTAGCCGCCCAGCACGAGGTTCTCGCGCACGGACATGCCGCCGACGATCTCGCGCCCCTCGGGCACGTAGACGATGCCGCGCCGCACCCGCTCGCGGGCGGGCAGCGCCGAGACATCCTCGCCGTCGAAGCGGACCGTTCCGCGCGCCGGGCCGAGCCCCGCCACCGCCCGCATGATCGAGGTCTTGCCCGCACCGTTCGCGCCGAGCAGCGCCACCACCGCCCCCGCGCCAACCGCGAAGGACACATCCTCGACCGCCTGCGCCTTGGCGCCGTAGAAGACCGACAGGTCCGAGACGTTCAGAAGTTCAGTCATCGTCGCTCCCCAGGTAGATGCGCACCACCTCCTCGTCGCGGCGCACCTCGTCGGGACTGCCGCACGCGACGAAGCTGCCGAAGTTCAGCACGTAGATCCGGTCGCAGATCGACATCACGAGATCCATGTCATGCTCGACCACCACCATCACCAGATCGGGCGCGGCGAGCTTGCGCAGGCTGCGCATCAGATCGCGGGTCTCGGAGTTGTTGAGCCCCGCCGCGGGCTCGTCGAGCAGCAGCACCGACGGGCGCCCGACGATGGCGCGGGCGATCTCGACCAGCCGCAGCATCCCCGGCGGCAGTTCCGCCGGAAGCTTGCCGCCGGCCCCGGCCAGACCAAGCTCGGAAAGCGCGCGCTCGGCCTCGGCCTGCATCGCCGCCATCTCGGCGCGGCCGCGGCGGGTCGGCAGAAAGGCGTGTTGCCAGCCCGCGTGGTGGTTGCGCGCGACGCCAATCATCACGTTCTCGAGCACGCTGAGGTCGGGGCTCAGCGCCACGTGCTGGAAGCTGCGCACGATCCCCATGCCTGCCCGCGCCGCAGGGGAAAGCCCGTCGAGGCTCTGCCCGGCGTAGCGGATCGAGCCCTTCTGCGGCGCATAGGCGCCGGTCAGGCAGTTGAAGAGCGAGGTCTTGCCCGCACCGTTCGGTCCGATGAGCCCGGTGATCTCGCCGGCGCGGAACTCGACGTCGAGCCCACGCAGCACCTCGATCCCGCCGAAGGAGAGCGCGATGCCCTCGCCCTTCAGCGCGTTGGTCGCGATGTCCATCATGCCTCCTCCCTGCGTGTGGAGAGCTTCTCGCGCAGCCGCGGAAGGTGGTGGCCGAGCAGGATCATCCCGAGAAGCGCCAGCCCGTAGAACACCGGTATCCACGCCCCCGAGGCCGAAAGCAGCTGCGGCACCAGCGTCAGGAACGCCCCGCCGACCAGCGCGCGCGGCAGCGTCAGGCCGTAGAAGCTGACCACCGAGCCCACCAGCAGGAAGATCGACGACCAGAGGGTGAAGCCGCTCGGCGAGACCGTCGATCCGGCATAGCCCAGCATCGCCCCGCAGAGCGCCGCGATGCCGCCGCTGATCGCCATGACCGAGATGCGCGCCCAGACCCGGCGCGTGCCGAAGGCATCGGCGGCGGCGGGATGCGCCTTGGCCAGCAGCAGCTGCAGCCCCTGCCGCGAGCGCCGCAGCCGGGCCAGCGCGCCGACCACCGCGAAGAGCACCAGCAGCGCCGCGTAGTAGCGCTGCATCGCCATCGGCACGCCGGGGATCACCGGCTTCGAGACGTAGAGCCCCTCGTAGCCGCCGGTCAGCCCGTCGGCGTTGTTGATCAGCTCCGGCACGGCCAGCGCCAGCGCCATGGTGGACACGGCCAGGTAGATCCCCGACAGCCGGCGCGACGGCCAGGCGAAGAGCACGCCGCAGATGACGCCGAGGACCAGCGCCAGCGGCAGGCTGGCGAGCAGCGACAGGCCGTAGCGCGTGTCGAGCACCGCCACGGAATAGGCTCCCACCGCGGCGAAGAAGCCGTGGCCGATCGAGACCTCGCCGCCGTAGCGCACCAGCAGGCTCACCGCGAGCACGCCGATGGCATTGGCAAAGCAGACCCCGAGCGCGAAGATCCACGAGCCCCCGACGATCACCGGCAGCAGGAGCAGCGCGGCGGCGAGGACAAGGCTCGGAGCCCCGGCCGGAACCCGTGCCGCGAGGCGCTCGCGCGGCGCGGCGGCGGTGAATGGAACGGGATGGTCAGACACGGGTCCCTCCGACGCGCTCGAGGATGCCATTGGGGAAGATGTTCAGCGCCAGCAGGATCACGCCCAGCAGGAAGGTGCTGCTGAACTCGGGCGAGACGTAGAAGGTGAAGAGGTTCATCAGGATGCCGATGAGCAGCCCGCCGAGAAGGCTTCCGGGCAGGCTGCCGAAGCCGCCGATGACCGCCGCGGCGAAGGCCTGCAGCATGAAGGCGGCCACGGTGGTCACGCTCAGGAAGGTGGTGGGCACGATCAGCAGCGCCCCGACGACGCCCAGCACCGCCGCGACGATCCAGGAGAAAAGATGCACCGAGCGCAGGTTCAGCCCGCAGACCTCGGCGGCAAAGGGGTTCTCCGAGATCGCGCGGAAGGCGATGCCGAGCTTGGTGTGGTCGATCACGAAGAAGAGCGCGCCGATGGTGACCACGGCCACGGCCAGCACGGTCAGGTCGTAGCCGGTGATGAAGAGCCCGAGCACCGACATGCTGAAGCGCGGAACCGGCAGGTCTAGGCTGACGATGTCGGCGCCGAAGATCAGCAGCGTCGCCCCCTGCGCGACCAGCCCGATGCCGAGCGTCGCGATGGTGGCGGTCAGGTCGCTCTCGAAGACCAGCGGCGAGATCACCGCATAGGTCACGAAGGCGATGGCGATCACCGCCAGCACCGCCAGCAGCACCGCCGCCCCCCAGCTCAGCTCGAGGATCATGCCGCTCGAGAAGCCGTAGATCAGGAAGGCGGCAAAGCCCGCCACGTTGCCATGCGAGAAGTTCACCACCCGCGAGGACTTGAAGATCATCACCAGCCCCAGCGCCCCAAGCGCGTAGAGGCAGCCGGTGATCATTCCCGACCAGACCAGCGGGAAGAGGTCGCGGAGAAGATCGCTCATGCCGCCGCCTCCTCGTCGCGGGTGCCGCCACCGTCCTTCATGACGCCCTTCTCGACCAGCTCGATCACCCCGGGGAAGTAGCGCCCCGAGAGCCCGTGGTCCGGCGCGGCGGCGTAGTAGCTGCGCGCGGCCTCGGCGGCGGGCAGCGGCACGCCGGTCTGCGCCGCCAGCTCGAACACGTAGGAGATGTCCTTGAGCACATATTCCGGCGAGAAGGCCTTGTCCGGGAAGTCGCGCGGCAGCATCGCCTTGCGGCCATGGTTGCGCAGCACGAAACTGTCGCCCGAGCCCTTCGACACGGCGTCGAGCAGCGTCTCGGGCGCGACCCCGGCCCGCTCGCCCAGCACCATCATCTCGGCCAGCGCCACGGTATTGGCAAAGACCAGCATGTTGTTGACCAGCTTGAGCACCTGCCCCGCCCCGACCTCGCCGCCGAGCGTGATGTCGGTCGCGACGTAGCGCAGCAGCGGCTCGATCCGGGCGAAAAGCGGCGCGGGTGCGCCCACCATGATCGCCAGCGCGCCCTTGCGGGCGGCCTCGCGGGTGCGGGCGACGGGCGCGTCGGCAAATTCGATGCCCTGCCCCGCCAGCGATGCGGCGACCTTGCGGGCCAGCTCGACCGGCGTGGTGGACAGGTCGACCACCACCGCGCAGCGCCCCATTGCCGCGCCGATCGCGGCGCTCACCGCCTCGACCTGAGGCCCGCCGGGCAGCGACAGGAAGATGATGTCGGCCCGCGCCGCCAGCTCTTCGACCGAGCCAACGCGCCGTGCCCCGGCGGTCTCGACCTCGGCCAGTGCCGCCTCCGAGAGGTCGAAGGCCAGCACCTCGCCCGGGTGCTTTGCCGCCATGTTGCAGCACATCGGCCCGCCCATGACGCCGAGCCCGATGAATCCGATGGTGTCCGTCTCGCTCATGATCTCAATCCATCAACATGCCGCCGTTCACGTCGAGAACGGTTCCGGTGATCCAGTTGGAGGCAGGCGAGCAGAGGAACAGGATCGCCTGCGCGATGTCCTCGGGCTGGCCGAACCTGCCGAGGGGGACGCTGCCGTGGGCCGAGGGCGCGGCGCGCTGGGTCACGGTCTCCCACATCGGGGTCTCGACCGGGCCGGGGGCGATGACGCTGGCGTAGACGCCCTTGGACGCACCGGCCTTGGCGACCCATTTCATCAAGCCGTGCACCGCCGATTTCGCCGCGACGTAGGATGGGCCCGAGGCGACGCCGCCGATCTTCGAGGCGATCGAGCCCAGGGCGACCATCTTGCCCATGCCCTGTTCGGCCATGACCGGGAAGGCCGCGCGCACCGGGTTCACCACCCCCATCAGGTTGACGTCGAGGATCGCGCGCCACTCGTCGTCGGTCGAGTCCCACAGCGGCCGGTGCGAGATCGTGCCGGCGCAGAGGATCAGCGCGTCGATGCGGCCATGCTCGGCGACCACCGCCGCGATCAGCGCCTCGGTCTCGTCGCGCGAGGTGACGTCGTAGCGGCGGTAGCTGACCGCCGGATTGTCGAACTCGGCGCTTTCGGCGAGGTCAGTGGCGATGACCGTGGCCCCGGCCTCGGCCAGAGCCAGCGTCGTTGCGCGGCCGATGCCGCCCGCCGCGCCCGTCACGAGCGCGATCTTCCCGTCCATGCGCGCCGGCGCGCTGACTGGTATCAGGGTCATCCCTGCCTCCGGTTCTTCTGCCTGTTGGAAACCGGCGCCCGGCCCCTGCCGGACGCCGCGCGGCTCATTGCGCCGCCGCCATCTCGAAGGCGGCCGCCGGGTAGGCGCGGAAATCCTGCACCAGTGCGAAGCCGCCGTCCTTGGCCTGGATGATGCCTTCCTGCCGGGTGCCGCGGTGATCGCCCTCCTCGAAGGTCACCCCGCGGGCGCCGCCGATCGCGGCCCCCTCGAGCGTCTCGAGCGCCGCGACGAGGTTCTCGCGCGTCAGCTCCTTGCCGGAGTCCAGCAGCGCCTCGAACCCCTTGTGGAAGATCGCCGCGTTGCTCCAGCCGTTGAGGCCGAAGACGCCGACAGGATCGTCCGGGTAGTACCTGGCGATGGACTCGCGGTAGGCGGCGATGTCGGGCTCGTCGCTCGACACCGGCAGCAGCCAGGACGAGAAGTAGACCCCGTCCAGCAGGTCCCCCGCCAGCTTCTGCGTCGAGGGGTCGGCGGTGAAGAAGGGCGCGAACCATGTCACGTCGACCCCCTGCAGGTCCGCCGCCTTCAGCGCCGCCGCGAGGTTGGCGTTCGAGCCGAAGAGGATCACCGCCTCGGCGCCGGAATTGGCGACGCGCCGGATATGCGGGCTGAAGCTGGTGGTCTTCACGTCGAAGGGCACCGACTCCGCCGCCTCCATCCCCAGCTCGGCCATGTAGGCCTCGAAACCGCGCTTGGCGGACTTGCCAAGCTCGTCGTTCTCCCACAGCAGCGCGACCTTCTTCAGGCCGAGCCCGTTCACCGCGTAATCGAGGTTCGACGCCGCCGACCAGCCGTAGTCCGGCAGCAGCGGGAAGACGTTGCGCTCGACGAAGAAGGCGCTGGCCCCGCCGATCGGCCCGACCATGGGCAGGCCCACCTCGCGCGCATAGGGCAGCACCGCGACGTTGGTCGCCGTGCCGATCGAGGCGGAAAGGGCGAAGATGCCGTCATCCTCGACCATCTGCCGGGTGACCGCGACCGAACGCGCCGGATCGTAGCCGTCATCCTTGGTGACGTAGTTGATCGTCCAGCCGTCGATGCCGCCGCTCTCGTTGAGATTGCGGTAATAGGCCTCGGCGGCGTGCGTCAGGATCGCGTAGAACGGCACCGGCCCCGTCACCGGGGTGAAGGCGCCGATGGTCACCACCTTGTTCGCCTCGTCGATGCCCGGCTCCGCCGCGCCGGACGATGTCGCCGAGACGCAGCTTGCCGCAAGCGCCGCTGCGCAGAGCGGCCCCTTCAGTCCATGAAACATGTTCTCCTCCCTCGGGCGTTTCCTCTCCCTCGGCGACGATAGGTTCACCGAGGGGAGTCGGTCAATATAAAATGCATTTCATGTGAACCTGCGCTGTCATCGAGATGATTTTCTGAGGAAAAATCGCCTATATACCGCCGATTTCGTGCGAATCCGGGGGCGGCGTGATGCACGCCACCTTCAAATAATGCATTTTTATCTTGCCAAGGTGTCGCCGCATCTGACACCCATGAGGGAAGGCAGCCGCGCCATGGCTGCGCCGCGACAAGGGAGATCGGGATGACCAACGGCGTTCTCGCAGGCAGGACGGTGATCGAGCTCGGCAGCATGATCGCCGCCCCCTTCGCCACGCATATCCTCCAGCAGCTCGGCGCGGAGGTGATCAAGATCGAGCCGCCCGGCGGCGAGACGACGCGCCGGCTCGTGCGCGGCGGCCCGAGCGGCAGCTACCTCGCCTTCAACCGCGGCAAGAAGAGCCTCTGCCTCGACCTGCAATCCGCAGAAGGTAGCGAGGTCTTCCGCCGCCTCGTCGCGCGGGCGGACATCCTCGTGCACAACCTCTCGCCCGCCGCGGCGCGCAAGCTTGGCGCGAGTTTCGAGGCCTGCAGCGCGATCAACCCTCGCCTCGTCTTCTGCCACATCAAGGGCTACGGCGCGGGGCCGCTTGCCGAGGAGGTCGCCTCGAACCCGATCGCCGAGGCGGCAACCGGGGTGATGTTCTCCAACCGGCCCGAGGGCCGGCCGGCGCGGCTCGGCCCGTCCTACCACGACCAGTTCGCCGGCTGCTACGCGGCGATCGCGGTGCTGGCGGCGCTGCTCTCGGGCGAGGAGGACAAGCGCAACATCGAGCTCGGGCTCTACGAGACCGGGCTGCACATCGCGGCGCGCGACCTGCTCGCGGTGCAGCTGAATTCGCAGATCCTCGGCCGCACCGAGACCGAGCCCTCTGCCGAGTTCTCGATCCCCGGCTACGGCGCCTACGAAACGCGGGACGGGCGCTGGATCTACCTCGTCATGCTCACCGACGAGCATTGGCGGCGGTTCTGCCGGGCGGTGGACCTGACGCCGGACCCCGAGCTGGCGACGCTGCGCGCCCGGCGCCGCGCCCGGCCGCAGGTCGAGACGCTCGTGCGCGAGGCGGTGGCGGCGCTCGGCTACGAGGCGCTGGCCGAGAGGCTGGCCCGGCAGGGCGTCGGCTTTACCGAGGTCCTCTCGACCGACCGCGTGCTCGAGGCGCCGCAGGCGCAAGTGCCCGGGAAAACCAGTGCATTCGGCTTCAGCGACCTCGACTTCCTGACGCCGGACCTGCCCCTGCCGCACCTGCTCCGCTCGGAAGGCCGCGCCGATCCGCCGCCGCTGCTGGGCGAGAACAGTGCCGAGCTGCTGGCGGACCTCGGCTATGCCGAGGGCGAGATCGCCGCCCTGCTGGCCGCCGGCACGATCCTCGGCGCCGACGGGGACGCGGATCTCTGGTCGCGCGGGACCCCCGGCGCGCGGGCCGCCGGCTGATCCGCGCCCGGGCCCGCCGTCACGACAGCGGGGCCGGGTGGATGAACGGCCAGGGCGAGGCGTCGGAGCCGCGCTCCACGGGCACCTCGATGACCACGGGTTCGTCGAGGGCCAGCGCCTCCGCCAGAACGGTGTGCAGCTCGCCCGGGCTCTCCGCCCGGTAGCCCTGCACACCGAAGGAGCGCGCCAGCGCCACGAAATCCGGGTTCTCGAGATCCGCGCCCAGCAGTCGGTTGCCGTAGCTGGTCTGCTGGTCGCGGCGGACGTTGCCGTAGGCGCCGTTGTTGAACACGATGGCGACCACGGCGATGTTGAACTGCTTCGCGGTCGCCAGCTCCTGCACGCCGAACATGAAGCCACCGTCCCCGGAGACCGAGACGACCTTCTTTTCCGGGTTGCCGACCTTCACCCCGAGCGCGGTGTTGAAGCCGAAGCCGAGGTTGTCCTGGTAGCCGCAGGTCACGTACTGGCGCGGCGCGTAGACCGGAAAGCACATGCGGGCGGTGAAACCGACCTGGCTCACCTCCTCGACGAAGAACCCGTCGCGCGGCAGCACCTCGCGGATCACCCGCAGGTAGCCCTCCTGCGGCTGGACCGTGGCGAGCGCGGCCTCGGCCTCGGCGCGCAGCGCGGCAAGCTCCGCCGCGCGCGAAGGCCGCGCGGCATCCTCCGCAAGCGCCGCGTTCAGCGCCTCGAGCCCCTGCGCCGCGTCGGCGACGAGCCCGCAGTCGGGCTTCAGCCGCACCATCTCGGTCGGGTCGATGTCGAGCCGCAGCACCTTCAGCCCCTTCGGCATCCAGCGCCAGCGGAAGTATTGCAGCTCGAGCCGCGAGCCGATGCCGATCAGCAGGTCACACTCCTGCCAGTAGCGCCAGGCGGCGGGCGGCAGCAGGGCGAGCGCGTCATCCTCGGGCAGGACGCCCTTGCCGGAGCGGTGGGCTGTGACCGGCGCCTGCAGATGGCGGGCCAGCGCCCCCACCTGCGGCCCGGCCCCGAGCGCGCCCGAGCCGACCATGATCAGCGGGCGTTTCGCGGCGCGGATCAGCTCGGCGGCGCGGCGCACCGCCTCGGGGTCCGGCAAGGGCGGCGCGAGCGGCGCGGTGGCGACGGGCTCGGGCACCTCGGCGGACATGCCGAACACGTCCCAGGGCGCCTCGATCCCGACCGGGCGCTGGCGGCCCGAGAGCATCTGGCGGAAGGCCTCGGCCATCTTGTCCCCGGCCTCGGAGGGATGGTCGATGCGCCCGGCCCATTTGGTCAGGCCGCGCAGCGTCGCAAGGTGGTCGGGCAGCTCGTGCAGCTGCCCCCGGCCCTGCCCGATCAGGTGCGACATGATGTTTCCGGTCACGCAGATCACCGGCGCGTTGCCGCCATAGGCGGTGCAGAGCGCCGCGCCGGAGTTGAGCAAGCCCGGCCCCGGCACCACGGTATAGGCCCCGACGCGGCCGGTGGACTTGGCGTAGCCATAGGCCATGTATCCGGCGCCCTGCTCGTGGCGGGTGTGGATGAAGCGCATCCCCTCCTCGCGGGCCAGCGCGTCGTTGAAGTCGTACATGTGCGCCCCGGGGATGCCGAAGACGGTATCCACGCCGTTGGCGGTCAGGGACTTGGCGATCACCTCGCCGGTGGTCAGTCGTGTCATTGCGGCCCTCCTCCAGGCGCGATCTGCGGATGCGGGTGGCGGATCAGCCGCGGAACTGGCCGAGCAGCGACCGCAGCCCCGCGCTCAGCACGCCGACGTCGCTGCCGACGGCAAGGAAATCGACACCATCCTCGAGATACCCCTTCGCCAGCCGCTGGTCCGAGGTGAGGATGCCCGCCGCCCTGCCCGCCGCGCGGATCCGGGCGAGCGCACCCCGCACCGCCTGCTGCACCTCGGGCGCGCCGGGGCGGCCGAGATGGCCCATGTCGGCGGCAAGATCGGCGGGGCCGACGAAGACCCCATCGACGCCCGGCACCGCGAGGATCTCGTCGAGCGCGGCGAGCCCGGCCCGGCTTTCCACCTGCAGCAGCAGGCAGACCTGCTCGTTCGCCGCCTCGAGATAGCCCGGCACATGGCCGTAGGCCGAGGCACGCGCGAGGGCGGCGCCGATGCCGCGCACCCCCTCGGGCGGGTAGAGCACCGAGCGCACCGCCTCGCGCGCCTGCGCGGCGCTCTCGATCATCGGGATGAGGATGGTCTGCGCGCCGAGGTCCAGCATCTGCTTGATCCCGGCGCGGTTGTCGTCGCGCACCCGCACCACGGGATGCGTGGTCGAGCCCACCGCCCGCAGCTGCGCCAGCACGTCGCGCAGCCCGTTCGGCCCGTGCTCGCCGTCGATCACCAGCCAGTCGAACCCGGCATGCGCGCAGAGCTCGGCCGCCGAGGCGTCGCCGAGCGCCATCCAGAGCCCGATCTGGGTCTCGCCCGAGCTCAGGCGGCGCTTGAAGTGGTTTTCCGTGATGTCCATGGCACTCTCTATTCGAAGGACAGCGAGACCGCGCCGAAGCTGCCGAAGTCCGCGTGGATTTCCGTTCCGGGCGGGCATTCCACCGGGCCGATGAACGAGCCCGAAAGGACCACCTGCCCCGCCTCGATCCGCTGGCCGTATTGCCCCATGCGCCGCGCCAGCCAGACGAGGCTGGTCACCGGATCGTTCAGCACCGCCGCGCCGAGCCCGGTCGCCACCACCTCGGCGTTGCGGGTCACGATGGCACCGACCCAGCGCAGATCAAGGCTTTCGGGCGCGTGGCGCTCGGCACCCAGCACGATCCCGGCATTGGCGGCATTGTCGGCCACCGTGTCGAAGATCCGCCGCGCCTGCCCGGTCGCAGGGTCGCTGCGCAGGATGCGGGTGTCGAGGATCTCGAGCGCCGGGGCCACGGCCTCGGTCGCCGCCAGCACCTGCTCGCGCGTCGCGTCCCCCGAGAGCGGCGCCTTCATGATAAAGGCGATCTCCGCCTCGATGCGCGGCTGGATGAACCGGTCCGCCGGGACGACGCCGCCGTTCGGGAAGTCCATGTCGTCGTAGAGGATGCCGGAATCGGGCGTGTCGATCCCGAGCGCCGCCTGCATCGCCTTGGAGGTGAGGCCGATCTTCCAGCCGAGCACGCGCCGGCCCTCGGCCAGCTTGCGCGCGATCTGCGCGGTCTGGATGGCATAGGCGTCATCGAGCGTGATGCCGGGGTGGCGCAGCGACAGAAGGCCGATCTGCCGCCGCGCGCGCTCGGCCTCCAGCAGGTCAGCCGCGGCGCGCCCGATCTCCTCCGCGCTCAGCATGGCTCGTCCGCCACGGTGTTGCGCAGGGTGCCGATGCCCTCGGCCTCGACCTCGATGACGTCGCCGGGCACCAGCCAGCGCGGCGGATCGAAGCGCGCGCCCGCGCCGGTGGGCGTGCCGCAGACGAGGATGTCGCCCGGCACCAGCGTGCAGAAGGTCGAGACGTAGCGGATGATCTCGCGGAAATCGAAGATCATCCGGCCGGTGCGGTCGCTCTGCCGCACCTCGCCGTTGACCCGCGTCTCGAGCGCGACGTCGTCGAGCTGCCCCGCCTCGCGGAAGGGCACGAGCCAGGGGCCGATCGAGCCGGAGCCGTCCCAGTTCTTGCCTTGCGTGACGTTGAACTTGGCGTGGCGCACCCAGTCGCGGATCGTGCCCTCGTTGCAGAGGGTGATCGCGGCGATGTGGCCGTACGCCTCGTCACGCGGGATCCGCCGGCCCGCCTTGCCGATGACGATGGCGATCTCGCCCTCGTAGTCGAGCTGCGGGCTTTCCGGCGGGCGCAGCAGCGCCTGCCCGTGCCCGGTGAAGCTGCGCGGGAAGCGGATGAAGAGCGAGGGGTGCGGCGGCGCCTCCTGCCCGTCCTTGTACTCGGCGTTGCGGTCGGGGAAGTTCACGCCGACGCAGATCAGCTTCTCGGGATCGGCGTGGGGGATCAGGAACTCGACCTCCTCGGCCTTGTGGGTCACCCGGCAGCCCGCACCGGCGGCGATCACCGCCTCGAGCGCGCCCGCCTCGATCACCTGCTTCAGCCCGCGGAACCGGCCCTCGAACTGCGGCGTCAGGTCGACGATGCCCTCCTCGGTGACAAGGCCGAAACGGTCGGCGCCCTGCGCGCGGAAGGCCGCGATGCGGGCCGGAATGGAACGTGTCATCTCTAGCTCCTGTCTGTCACGGACCCGCGCGCCTAGGGCGCCACGATCGGCGTCGCCTTGAGCGCGGCCTCGACCGGGGTCACCCCCGCGAAGACAGAGCCGTTCTCGAACCAGCTGCGCGGCGCTGGCGCGCCCCAGAGCGTCTGGCGTTGCGGGTCCTTGAGATCCCAGCGGATCGCCTCGAGATCAGGATCGACCGTCTGGTAGTCCGAGCAGTAGATCTCGATCCGGTGCCCGTCGGGGTCGAGCACGTAGAGGAAGAAGGCGTTCGAGATGCCATGCCGCCCCGGACCGCGCTCGATGTTGCCGACGTAGCCGGTGGTCGCCATCAGGTCGCACAGGTCGATGATGTTGAGCGGCGTCGGCACCCAGAAGGCGGTGTGATGCAGCCGCGGCCCGAGCCCGTTGGTGAAGGCGAGGTCATGCACCCCGCCCTTGCGATGCGTCCAGGCGGCCCAGAGTTTGCCGGTCTCCTCGTCCTCGGTGTATTCCGTCACCCGGAAGCCGATGGCGTTGTAGAAGGCCACGGCCCGGTCGACGTCGGGCGAGAAGCAGTTGAAATGGTCGATCCGCAGGGGTTTGACGCCCTTGTAGAGCGCGTATTTCTGGTGGATCGGCGGCAGGCGGTCCATGCGGAAGTAGAACTCGATCGGCATTCCGAAGCAGTCCTGCGTCGCCAGCGTCCGGCCCTGGTAGGGCCGCTCGACCCAGGCGACCGGATGGCCCTCGGCGGCGAACCAGTCATGCGCCTTGTCGAGCTCGGCCTCGTCGAAGACCTTGAACGAGAGCCCGCGCACGTCGGCGGTGTCCGAATGCCGCAGCACGAGGCAGTGATGCCCCCGCTCCTCCATGGCGCGCAGGTAGACGGTTTCGTCGTCCTCGTCGGTGACCTGCAGGCCGAGCGTGTCGACGTAGAAGGCCTTCGAGGCGGCAAGGTCACGCACGCCGAAGGTGACGTGGCTGAGCCGGATGATGTTGAACGGCGGATATAGATTGGGCGCCGGAATGGGCATGGTGTCTCCTCCCTCGAACGTCGGTCGCGGCCTCCTCAGCCGCCAAGTTTCGGTATCCGGTGCATCTGGCGCGGGAACGAGACGTTGACCGTTTCCATGTAGAACTCGAAGGACCAGTCGCCGCCGTCCCGCCCGATGCCCGAGGCCTTCACCCCGCCGAAGGGCGAGGGAAGGTGGCGGATGTTTTCCGAATTCACCCAGATCATTCCCGCCTCGAGCGCGTCTGTCATCCGCATCGCCCGGTCGAGATCCCGGGTCCAGAGATAGGCCGCGAGCCCGTAATCCACGTCGTTGGCGATGCGCGTCGCCTCCTCCTCGTCGCCGAAGGGAATGGCGGTCAGCACCGGGCCGAAGATCTCTTCCCGCGCGATGGCCATGTCGCTGGTCGCCCCGGTAAAGAGCGTCGGCCGCACGAAGCAGCCCGCCTCGCCGGACTTGACGCCGCCCGCGGCGATGGTCGCGCCCTCGCGCCGGGCGGTGTCGAAATAGGACAGCACCTTGCGCTCGTGCTCGGGGTGGATCAGCGGTCCTACCACGGTCTCGGGGTCGAGCGGGTGGCCGACCTTGATCCGCTCGGCCACCTCGGCGACGCGGGAGGTCACCTCGTCGTAGACCGTCTCCTGCACCAGCAGCCGCGAGGAGGAGGTGCAGCGCTCGCCGTTCAGCGAGTAGATCATGAAGGTCGCGGCATCCACGGCGCGATCAAGGTCGGCGTCGTCGAAGACGATCACCGGGTTCTTGCCGCCCAGCTCGAAATGCACCCGTTTCAGCGTCGGCGCGCCCTGCGCCATGATGAGACTCCCGGTGCGGCTTTCACCGACAAAGGCGATGGCCTTGATGCCGGGATGCTCGGTCAACGCCTTGCCCGCTTCCTCGCCCAGGCCGTTGACGAGGTTGAGCACGCCCGGCGGCAGCCCCGCGCCTTCCGCGATCTCGACCAGCAGCTTGGCGGTCATCGGACTGAACTCGGCGGGCTTGTGGACCACGGTGCAGCCCGCGGCGAGCGCCGGGGCGATCTTCCAGGTCGACAGCATGAAGGGCGTATTCCAGGGCGTGATCACCCCCACCGGCCCGATCGGCCGGCGCGAGGTCACGTTGAGCTGGGTCGGATTGCGCAGCGCCTGCCCGTCCTCGGCCCCCGGCGCCTGCTCGGCGAAGAAGCGGAAGTTCTCGGCCCCGCGCAGCGCCGCCTTGGACATGAAGCGCAGCGCCTGCCCGGTGTCCATGCTCTCGGTCAGGGCGATCTCGTCGGCGCGCGCCTCGATCGCATCGGCGACGCGCAGCAGGATCCGGCGCCGCTCGGTGCCGGGGGTGCGCCCCCATGTCGCGAAGGCCTTCGTAGCGGCGGCGACGGCGCGGTCGATGTCCTCGGCCCCGCCCTTCGCCACCTGCGCCAGCGGCGCAAGGTCCACGGGCGAGATCGTCTCGAAACTCGCGCCGCCCACCGCGGGCACCGAGGCCCCCGCGATATGGTTCATCACCCCGTCCCGGCGGAACCGCTCGAGGACGGTCCGGGCGCGCGCGAGGTTTTCGGCAAAGGCACTCATCGGCGCATCCTTCCTCAGGCCTTGCCCGACAGGCGGGCGTGAATGGGGGTGTTCTTCCAGCTGAGCTCGGGGTCGATCTCGCGGATCTCGAGCGACAGCGCGAAATGCGGGCTGGCGAGCGGTTCGGCGAGCGCGGCCTCGGCCGCGGCCATGATCGCGGCCCCTGCCTCGGCCAGCACCTGCCGCGACCGCCCCGCCCCCACCATGAGGGTCAGCGCGGCGAAATCATTCTCGGGCAGCCCGTCGGCGACGATCCAGTGATCCGCCCGGAAGGCGCGGATGCGGATGCCCGCCAGCGGGAAAATCCCGGTCTCCACCATCGCCCGGTGCAGGCTGTCGCAGAGCGCGCCGAGGTCGGCGCGGCGCTCGAGCCCGGGCGAGTATTCAAGTCGCAGATGTGGCATGGCTCTCCTCCATGTCGTTTAACATGTTAATTAATGAATCGCTTGTCAATCGGATAATAAACATGTGAAGTAAATGCACATTGGAGGGCCTCCCATGACCGAAAGAAAAGACCTCGCCGAGACGCGGCGCAGCCTGCCCATGTCGCTGCTGCGCACGCGGGAACTGGTGATGGAGCGATTTCGCCCGATGCTGGGCGCCCATGGCGTGACCGAGCAGCAGTGGCGGGTCATCCGGGTGCTTGACGAGCGGGGCACGACCGACGCGTCGAGCCTGTCGGAGGGGGCGGCGCTGCTGCCGCAGTCGCTGACGCGCATCCTGCGCGGGCTCGACGAGCGCGGCTTCGTGGCGGTGACGCGCGATCCCAACGACGGCCGTCGCCAGCAGATCAGCCTTACCGATGCCGGCGCGGCGCTGGTGACCGCGGTCGCCCCGGAAAGCGCCGGGATCTACGCCCGGCTCGAGGCCGAGATCGGCGCGCGGCGGATCGAGAAGCTGCTCGACGATCTCGAGGAGATTTGCGCCGCGCTGCAGCCGCGGGCCGATTGAGCGGCCCCGCTTGGCGCAGGGCCGGGCGTGCGGCAGGCAGGAGAAGCCCGCCCGCCGCAACGGTCAAGGTCAGAGAACCCGGATCACGGTGCCCCAGTCGTCGGTGAATTCCGCCGGGGCCGCCGGGGTGCTGCGCCGCAACTCGACGAAATCGAGCCCGGACTCTTGCGCCGGGCGCCGCCCTGCCCCGGCCGAGACCCATTCGTTCACCGCGACATGGTGGTGATAGCCCCCGGTCGACAGGAAGACCGCCCCGTCGCGCCGCCGCACCTCGTCGAAGCCGAGCCGCTCCTGCCACCAGACCGCCGCGTCTGCGGCATTGCCCACCTTGAGGTGCACGTGGCCGATCATCGTGCCCGCCGGCGCACCGGTCCAGCGCGCGGGAGCCGGGCCCGCCGCCGCCACCACCGCCTGCGCATCGAAGGGCACCGAGGCCATCTCGACCTTGCCATCGGTCCAGCGCCAGTCCTGCTGCGGCCGGTCCGCGTAGAGCTCCACCCCGTTGCCCTCGGGGTCGGTCATGTAGATCGCCTCGCTGACGAGGTGGTCGGCCGCGCCGTCGACGCCGAGGTCGCGCTCCACCGCCTGCAGCACCCAGCGTCCGAGGTCGGCGCGCGTCGGCAGCAGGAAGGCGGTGTGGTAGAGCCCGGCCTCGCGCGCGCCCGCGCGCCGCAGGCCCGCGATCTCGGTGATGCTGAGCAGCGGCGCCTCCGCGCCGAGCCGGATCGTGCTGCCCGCCCTGTCGATCTCGCGCAGGCCGAGGGTCTGCACGTACCAGTCCGCCAGCCGCTCGGCGTCGCGCGCCCGGAGGCCCACCGCCCCGACATGGATCGGCGCCGCGCGCGGCAGGGTGTTGTGCAAGGTTTCCGCGCCGGCGAGCCCGGGCAGACCAAGCGCCGAGGCCGCCATGGCCGTGCCGAAAAAGGACCGTCTGTTCATCTCTGTCTCCTGCTGCGGACAGCCGGAGGTCCGGCCGCCCGCTGTCCCGCTCAGAGCTGCTTTTTCAGGCGCGCGTCAAGCGACAGCCGCCCGCCGCCATGCGCCACGAAGAAGAAGGTGACCGCCGACCAGATCAGCGACAGTTCGGCGCCGGAGTAGCCCTGGTCCTTCAGGATCCAGTGGAAGTAGACGGTGACCAGCAGCACCACCGTCGTGCCCGCCGCCGCGAGCCGGGTCAGCAGGCCCAGCACCAGCAGCAGCCCGCCGCCGAACTCGGTGACCGAGAGCGCCACGGACCAGAGCCAGCCGGGGTGGAAGCCCATGCCTTCGACCATGCCGGTCGCGCCGAGCGGGTTGGTGATCTTCGGCCAGCCATGCACCATGAGCGCAAGGCCGCAGATCACCCGCAGCCATGTCACCGCCAGCGGCGAGAGCGCCGCGTAGAGCGGGGCGAGTTTCGGAGACACGAGGGATTGGTCCGGCGTCTGCCGGGGATCAAGATTGGTAGAGGTCATGTCGGATCTTTCCTGATGACGCAGCGATGCTGCGCCCTGAATGGGGGTGCGGCGCCGGGCGCCGCGTCGAAAGGTTCAGGGGATCAGGATCTTGGCGGGGGCTTGATCGGCAGCGGTTCGCTGCCATGCGCGGTGGCGCTGTCGGTCGGCAGGAGGTCGCCGGACACCGGCAGTTCGAGCGCCGGAAGCGATGCCTCGGGCAGCAGGACGCAGCTGGTGCATTTCCCGCCGGGCAGTTGCTGCCCGCCGAAGCCGAGCGGCATCTCGCAGACATCGAGGGCGCTGATCGAACCCGCGCAGCCCCCGGACGCCGCCTGGGCGGGGGTCGAGGGGAAGATCAGAAAGAGATGCGCCAGCACGAGCGTGACGGCAAGTATCCTGCGGAGCATGACCGGGTCCAGTTGCTGACCCTGACCTAGGCCAGCTTCCCGCCATGCACAAGCGCCTTCGCCGGTGGATCACACGCGCCGGCCGCGGCGGGCGGACCGCCGCCTGCGCTCTCAGTCCGGGATCAGCTGCGCCCCGAGCCAGCGCCCCTCGGTGACCGAGGCGGTGATCTGGCCGCGGATGGTCTCGAACATGATCTCGCGCAGGGGGGTCGGGCGGGCGTCGAGCGGCACCACCCAGTAGAGCGTGCGGCGCGGGCTCGGGTCGCGGATCGGCCGCGCCACCAGCCTGCCCGCCGCGAGATCCTCGCTGACGAGCACCTTGGGGGCGAGCGTGCAGGCCAGCCCCTCCTTCATCGCGCTGAGCGTCGCCGCCACCGAGGCCAGCTGGATCCGCGCCGAGGCCTCGAGGAAGGCGAACTCCGCCGGGCGGTCGTTCAGCGCCCGCGACAGGTAACCGCTCTGCAGGATCGCCAGCGGCAGTTCGGCGATGTCCTTCAGCCGGATCGGATCGGAGGAGGCCCCGAGGATGTCCGGATGCCCGATGCAGAACACCTCCTCCTCGAGCAGCGCGATGCGCTCGGTCTGGCTGTCGACCGGCGGGTTGAAGATCAGCCCGGCCTCGATCTCGCCCCGCTGCACCGCCTGGAAGCCGACGCCCGAGAGCACCTCGCGCAGCAGCAGCTTCACCCGCGGCATCTCGCCCATCACCCGGCGCATGAGCGGCCCGCCGATCACAGAGATCACCGAGAAGGGCATGCCGATGCTGATCGCGCCGGAGACCTCGGCCTGCCCGGTGCGCACGTCCTCGGCCGCGGTCTCGAAGGCGGCGAGGATGGCGCGCGCATGGGTCTCGAGCGTCAGCCCCGCCGCGGTCGGCTCCATCCCGCGCGGGCGGCGGGTGAAGAGCGGCGTGCCGAGCTCCGCCTCGAGCGCCGCGACATGCTGCGAGATCGCCGAGGCGGCGACATGGCAATGGTCCGCCGCGTGCGAGAGGTTGCGGAAATCGCACACGGCCACGAAGTACCGAAGCTGTCTTGAATCCATCGATGCCTCCGACCTGCGTTCGGTATTTCAGAAGGCATCTTTCGGAACAATATAATTTTCCGACCGGAGCCGCCCTGACATACATCTCTTGCGAGCAGTTCTGGGAGGAAAGCGCGATGACCGAGAAACCCCTCGACGGGATCCGCGTGGTCGAGATGAGCCACATGGTGATGGGCCCCTCGACCGGCATGTTCCTCGGCTTTCTCGGCGCCGAGGTGATCAAGGTCGAGCCGCCGCAGGGCGACAAGACGCGCGATCTGACCGGCATGGGCGCGGGTTTCTTCCCCACCTTCAACCGCGGCAAGAAGTCGGTCACCCTCGACGTGAAGGACCCCGCGGATCTTGCCCGGCTGCACGGGCTCATCGCCACGGCGGATGTCTTCGTCGAGAATTTCCGCGACGAGACGCTCGCGAAGATGGGCCTTGCGCCCGACCAGCTGCGCGCCGCCTGCCCTTCGCTGATCGTCGCCTCGTGCAAGGGGTTCCTCAACGGCCCCTACGAGCACCGCGCGGCGATGGACGAGGTGGTGCAGATGATGACCGGCATGGCCTACATGACCGGGCCGAGCGGCCGCCCGCTGCGCATCGGCTCCTCCGCCAACGACATCATGGGGGGCCTCTTCACCGCCTATGGCGTACTTGCCGCGCTCATCCAGCGGGGCAAGACCGGCGCGGGCAGCGCCGTGCGCGCCGGGCTCTTCGAGAATTGCCTGCTGCTGGTCGCCCAGCACATGGTGCAGTTCGACATCGAGGGCACCGAGGCGCCGCCCCTGCCCGAGCGGGTGTTTTCATGGCCGGTCTACGACCTCTTCCCCACCGCCGACGGGCGGCAGATCTTCGTCGGCGCCGCCACCGACGGCCAATGGGAGAAGCTCTGCCGCGCGCTCGGGCTCGAGCACCTGCTGGCGGATCCGCGCCTGCAGGGCCGCCCCGCCCAGATCGCGGCCCGCGACTGGACCCTGCCGCAGGTCGCCGCGAAGATCGCCGCGCGGCCCTTCGCCGAGATGGTCCGGCTGATGGAGGAGAGCGACCTGCTCTTCGCCCCGGTCTCGCGCCCGGCCGAGATGTACGACGATCCGCACGTGAACCGCCCCGGCGGGCTCTTCACCTCGCACTACGCGGGCAAGAAGGATTTCCGCGCCCCGTCGCTGCCGGTGCAGATCGACGGCGCGCCGGTGGTGTCGCGCTCGGTCGACGTGCCGGGCATCGGCCAGCACAACGCCGAGATCCTCGGCGCGCTGGAGGCCGCCCGATGAGCGCCGACGTGCTGAAGGCCTATCCCGCGTCAAAGCTCGCCATCCGCGAGGTCGGCCTGCGCGACGGGCTGCAGATGACCGCTCGCTGGCCCTCGACGCCGAAGAAGCTCGAATGGGTGGACCGCGAGGCGGCGGCGGGCGTGCGGTATTTCGAGGTCGGCTCGTTCCTGCCGGCCGACAAGGCGCCCCGCTTCGCCGACGTGCGCGAGGTGATCGCCGCGGTGAGCCGCCATCCGGGCGCCCACGGCATCGCGCTCGCGCTGAACCAGCGCGGCGCCACCGATGCTCTGGCCACCGGCGTGCAGGAGATCACCGTGGTGATCTCGGCCAGCGAAGCGCACAACGCGGCCAACGTCCGGCGCACGCAGGAACAGAGCCTTGCCGAGATCGCCAATGTCGTGCGGCTGCGCGACGAGGCCGGTTCCAAGACGATCATCAACGCGGGCATCGCCATGGCCTTCGGCTGCTCGCTCTCCGGCGCGGTGCCCGAGGACGCGGTGCTGCGGATGATCGACCGCTGCCTCGAGGCGGGTGTCGACATGGTCGGCGTCGCCGACACGGTGGGTTACGCCGGCCCGCGGCAGGTCAGCAGCCTCTGCCGCCGGATCGCGGAACGCCTTGGCCCGCTGCCCTTCGTGCTGCACCTGCATGACACGCGCGGCACCGGCATCGCCAACGCGGGAGCGGCGCTCGACGCGGGCTGCCGCATCCTCGACGCCTCGCTCGCCGGGCTCGGCGGCTGCCCCTTCGCCCCCGGCGCCACCGGCAACGTGGTGATCGAGGACCTCGTGTTCCTCGCCGAAACCATGGGGTTCCGCACCGGCATCGACCTCGAAAAGCTCGTCGCCCTGCGCGACATCCCCGCGGGCGAGATGCCGGGCGAGGCGCTTTCCGGCGCGCTGGCGAAGGCCGGGCCGCCGCGCGCGATGAGCTGGCAGGCCGCGCGCCCTTGACGGGCGGGCGGGATCTTCGGAAGCGGGGAAGGGAGCCCCGCGGAACAACGCCCTGAAGGGAGGAAAAACACCATGGACTTCAAAGCGCTTGGCATCGCCGCGGCGATGGCGACCCTGACATCGACGGCGGCTTCCGCCGATCCCACCGCCATGCGGTGCAGCCACCAGCTGCCGCCCGCCCATTCCGTCGCCAAGGTGATCGACCGCTGGGCGGAGGAGGTCGAGACGCTGTCGAACGGCGAGATCGACGTGCAGGTCTTCGGGGCGGACAGCCTCGTCGGGGCCAACGAGAACATCCTCGCCGTCGCCAAGGGCGAGATCGAATGCGCCTTCTCGGTGCAGTTCCAGTGGGGCAAGACGCTGCCCATCATGACCGTGACCACCGCGCCCTACGCCTTCTCGGACATGCGGATCTGGCGCAACTGGGATGGGTCCGAGGCGGCGCAGTTCCTCGAAGAGAAGCTGCGCTCGAAAGGGGTCGAGAACGTCGTCTGGCTGTTCCAGACCAATTCCTCGGTCTTCACCTCCAAGGGCAAGCCGCTGGCAGGGCCCGAGGATTTCGCGGGCATGAAGATCCGCGGCCTCTCGCCGGCCTTCGACGCGGGGCTCGCGGCGCTTGGCGCCTCGCCCTCGGCGATGCCCGGCTCCGAGGTCTACCAGGCGCTGGCGACCGGCGTGCTCGACGGCGCGCTGACCGGGGCGGATGCCGCCGTGTCGCGCAAGTACTACGAGGTGCAGGACCAGTTCGTCGTGAGCCCGGTGATCTCGGTCTATTTCCACGGCTACCTCAACCCGAAGTTCTACCAGGGCCTCTCGGACACCGCCAAGGCCGCGCTCGACAAGGCCGGCCACGAGGCGGCGCTCTGGGCCGTCGAGGCGGGCGAGGCCGCGCAGCAGGCCGCCCCGGCCGAGCTCGAGGCCAAGGGCGTCGCGGTCCGGACCGCGACGGAGGAGGAGAATGCCGCGATGGAGGCGCTGATGCGCCCCGCCTTCGACGAGAAGTTCGGCACCGAGGACCCCGACAGCGCCAAGCTGCTCGAGCTGGTCGAGCAGCTGAAGTCCGGCGCCTGAGCGATGAGCCGCACGCAGGACGACACGGGGGCGGCCGGGACCGCCCCCCTCACCGAACGCGCGCTGACGCCCCTCGTCCGGCTGGGCGCGGCGCTCAGCACCGCGCTTATCCTGGCAACGCTCGTGCTGACGACCTTCTCGGCCCTGATGCGCTACGCCTTCGACCGGCCTCCGGTCTGGGTCGATGCGCTGAACGGTTTCCTGCTGGTCGCCATCGTCGCCTTCGGCGTGGCCGAGGCCTACCGGCGCAACGACCACATCTCGATCGACCTCGTGACCCAGGCGCTGCGCGGAAGGGCCCGCACCGTGGCCGCGGTGTTCAGTGATCTCTGCGTGCTCGCCTTCTGCGCCGTGCTCGGCATCAGCACATGGGAGTCTATCGGCTTTGCCCGGATGTTCGGCGCCTACACCTCCGGCGCCATCGAGATCGAAAGCTGGATCCCGCAGGTGCCGCTGCTCTGCGGTGCCGTGCTGCTCGGCGCCTTCGCCGTGGCGCGGCTGCTGGGGCATCTTTTCGGGAAAGGCCGGACATGACGGCGCTGCTGATCTTCACCGGGCTCATCCTGCTGCTGCTGACCGGGATCCCCATCTTTGCCGCGCTCGGCCTCACCGCCACGGTCATCCTGCTGATTTTCGAGGGCGGCATCGGATCGGTCGCCGACACGGTCTTTGCCCATCTCAACAAGCCCATCCTGACCACGGTGCCGCTCTTCGTCTTCATGGCGCAGGTGATGATCCGGGCGAAGGTCATCGACGACCTCTACGCCATGGCGCACACGCTGATCGGCCACATCCGCGGCGGGCTCGGCATGGCCACGGTCATGGCCTGCACGATCTTCGCCTCGATCTCGGGCTCGTCGGTCGCCACGGCCCTCTCGGTCGGCTCGAGCGCGATCCCGCAGATGGAGCGCTACGGCTACCCGCGCCAGAGCGCGCTCGGCATCGTCGCGGCGGGTGGCACGCTCGGCATCCTGATCCCGCCCTCGGGTCCGATGATCCTCTATGCCATCGTCTCCGAGGCCTCGATCGGCGCGCTGTTCCTCGCCGGGATCATCCCGGGGCTGCTGCTCGCGCTGCTGTTCTGCCTCTACTCGGTCGCCAGCGCCACGCTGCGCGGCGACGACAGCCCGCGCTTTGCCGGGATTCCGCTGATCCTCGCCGCGATCCGCCGCTCGATCTGGGCCATCCTCGCGCCGCCGGTGGTCATGGGCGGCATCTACCTCGGCATCTTCACCGCCGCCGAGGCCGCCGCCGCCGGGTCGGTCTACGCGCTGGCCGTCGCGGTGCTCGTCTACCGCAACTTCGGGCTGCGCGATCTCTGGGACTGCGCCTATGCCTCGATGCGCACCTCGATGATGGTCTTCATGATCATCGCCGGGGCGGCCATGTTCGGCCATGCGATCACCATCATCCGCCTGCCCGTCGGCGTCACCGAGATGGTCGCCCATCTCGGCCTCGGCCCGCTTGGCTTCATCCTCGTGGTCATGGCGATGATCTTCGTGATGGGCATGTTCTTCGAGAGCATCGCGATCATCCTGATCACCACGCCGATCCTGCTGCCGACCATGGCGGCGCTGCACATCGACCTCGTCTGGTACGGCGTGCTGCTGATGATCAACCTCGAGCTGGCGATGATCACCCCTCCGGTCGGCATGAACCTCTTCGTGATCAAGGGCATCACCCCTGCCCCGCTGGCCGAGATCGTGCGCGGCGCCTTTCCCTACGTGCTGATCATGATCCTCGGGCTGGCGCTGCTGATCCTGATGCCGGGCCTCGCGACCTGGCTGCCCTATTCGGCGGGCTTCGGGCAGTAGGCGCGCCGCCGCCCGGCCTAGGGCAGCGTCGCGAGGTAACGTGCCAGCAGGTCGATCTCGGCGTCCGAGAGCGCCTGCGCGACCTCGACCATGGCGGCGCGGCTGCCGAGCCGCTTCTCGGTGCTGAAGTCCAGCAGGGCCTTGCGCAGGTAGTCCTCGCGCTGGTTCCGGAGGGGCGGGATCTGCTTGCCGCCGCGATAGTCGGCGCCGTGGCAGGTGTTGCAGCGGTGTTCCTGCGCAAGCCCCTCCGCCGCGGAGGCATCGGCCGGGGGCGGCGCCTCCGGGACCGGCGGCGGCGCGAGGCTCGCGACCCAGGCCGCCGCGGCGCGCAGGTCGTTGTCGCTCATCTCCGCGGTCAGCGCCTGCATCGCATCGCCCGCCCGGTTGCCCGAGCGGAAGGCGACCAGCTGCAAGAGCGCGTAGTAAGCGTCGATGCCGCCGAGCGAGGGCACATCCTCGGTCGCCGAGACGCCGGTGCCGTGGCAGGCGACGCATTGCTCCTGCACGGCCTCGAAGCCCTCCTGGGCCGATGCGTGCTGCACCGGCCCAAGAAGAAGCATCGCGAGCGTGGCCGCGCGGCGCCTACTCGCCATAGCTGACCCGGTAGATCGCCCCGTTCCAGTCGTCCGAGACCAGCAGCGAGCCGTCGGCCATGATCTCGACATCGACCGGGCGCCCGACATACTCGTTGTCCTGGATGAGCCCGGTCAGGAAGGGCTCGACCCGGGTGACGTTGCCGGCATCGTCGAGATGCGCCACGACCACATCGCCGCCGATTTTCTGGGTGCGGTTCCACGGTCCGTGGCGGGCGATGAAGATCTGCCCGGCATAGTCGGCGGGGAACATGTCGCCGGTGTAGAAGCGCATCCCGAGCGGCGCGCTGTGCGGCCCGAGCAGGGCGATCGGCGCCTCGAAATCGGCGCAGGAATAGCCCCAGCCAAACTCGGGGTCGGTGAAGCTGCCGTTGTGGCAGAACGGGAAGCCGAAATGCTGCTCGCCCGGCTTGGTCAGCCGGTTGAGCTCGTCCTCGGGCAGGTCCTCGCTGAGCCAGTCGCGCTGGTTGTCGGTGAAATAGAGCTCGCCGGTCGTCGGATGGAAGTCGAAGCCCACCGAGTTGCGCATCCCGCGCAGGATCGTCTCGGCGGTGCTGCCGTCGAGGCTGACCTTGCGGATCTCGCCGAAGCCGGGCTCGATCGCGCAAATGTTGCAGGGCGCGGAATTGGTGACGTAGAGGTTCTCGTCCGGCCCCACCGCGAGGTAGCGCCAGCCGTGCGGCCGGGGCTCGCCGAGATCGGTGTAGATCTCCTCGAGCTCGGGCGGGCTGTCGAGATGCGCGTCGATGTCCGCCGCCTTCACGATCCGCTGGTGCTCGGCGATGTAGAGATCGCCGCCGTGCAGCGCGATGCCGTTCGGCCAGTCGAGGTTCTCGTAGATCATCTTCGGCGCGCCGCCGCTCGGGATCGCCCAGACCGCGTTGCCCTCCCAGTTGGAGACGATCACCGTCCCCGCCTCGGTGACGCGCAGCGCGCGGGCGTTGTTCACGCCGCTGGCGAAGACCTCGACCTTGAAGCCCTCCGGGACCTTGATGCGGTCGAGCGGCAGGTCGCCCTCGGCGGTCGGCAGGGGCATCGGCGTCTGGATCGCCAGCGCCTGCGCCCCGGGCGTTTCCGGGCGGCCCTGCAGCGGGCCCTCGGCGGGCGCGACCGTCGCCGGGGCGGCGGGCGCCGGGGGATCGGCCTGGGCAAGAACCATCTGGCCATGGCCGACAAATCCGGCCGCGAGGCCGGCAATCACGTAGGCTTTCATCTTCTCCTCCCTTCGGCACCCCGCGGGGGGCACCCTCGCTTCAACGAAATGCGGCCCGGTCACCGGAAGCGTTTCCGATGTCCGGGGCCGCCCATGCGCCGGGACCGCCGCTCCTCTCAGCGTCCCCAGACATGTCCTTCCCACTCGACGGGCCGGCCGGCGAGCCAGCTTTCGCCGCAGGCATAGAGCGCCGCCACCTTCTCCCCGCGCAGCCCGGGCATGTCGGTCTTGACCGGGTAGCCGATCGAGGACTGCAGGTAGGCAAGGTGGCAATAGCCCACAGGGTAGCGCGCAAGCACCTCGGGATCGAGCGCGAGCCGCGCGGCGGGATCGACCGGGTCCATCCGGTCCTTCTCGTAGATCGGCTGGCGCAGGCAGAGCCCCCAGCGCCCGGCGCGCCTTTCCCAGAAATCATGGAAGCGCCCGGTGCAGACCACGTCCACCGTCACGCCATGCACCTCGGCACGCTGCGAGATGGTCATCTTGGTCTGGGTGATCGCCCGGTTGCCCGCGACCTCGATGTTCGACCCGCCGAGGAAGTGCAGGATGCTCACCCCCTTGTCCCAGCCGGCGCGGTTCATCGCGATGAACTCGTCCGCCGTGCCCTGCGTCCAGGTCGCCATCATGCGCCCGTCGTCGTGCCAGACGGTGCGGAACTTCTCCCAGAAGCCGGCATCGCGCCAGATCACCCAGTTCTCGACGAGGCTGCGGAGCTCCTGCATGTCCTCGCGCTGGCGCGACACCTCGGAAAGGGCTGTGTTCATCGGTTTCTCCTGCAATCGGACACGTGGAATGGGGGGTGTATCGTCTTTGCCTGCCGCATCTCAGGTCAGCCCGGCGCGGTGCTTGAGCGAGGTCACCGCCCGGTCGATCACGCCGAGCGCCTTCTCGCGCAGCTCGTCGGTCATCCGCTCGGCCGGCACCGTGACGCTGAGCGAGGCCAGCGGCCTGCCCTGCGGCGACAGGATCACCCGCGCGATGCCGCCGATCCCCGGCGTGTATTCCTCCTCGACCGTGGCATAGCCGGCGGCGGCGATGGCCTTCAGCTTCTCGCGCACCGCCTCGGCGCTCAGCAGCGAGTTGCGGGCAAAGCGCTGGTAGCGGGCGCGCGCGAGGTATTCCTCGCGCATCGGCTCCGGCAGGTGGGCAAGGATCGCCTGCCCGCCCGAGGTGGCGTGCAGCGGCGCGCGGTCGCCGAGCCGAAGATGCGCGACGATGCGGTGCGGGCTGAGCACCGTGGCGGCGACGCGGTGATCGTCGCCCTCGCGCAGGTTCAGCGCCGAGCTTTCGCCGGTCTGCTCGGTGACCCATTCGAGCACCGGCGCCGCGGCCGCCTCGAGGTCGCGCCTGGCCCGCGACCGCCCCACGAGATCGGTGATCGCCGGTCCCAGAAGATAGCCGCGGCTGTCCGCATCGAACGCAAGATAATCGTGGCGCAGCAGCGTCTTGAGAACCTGCGTGAGGCTGCTCTTGGGGATGTTCAGCTCTTCGGCGATCTGCACATGCGTGCGCGCGCTGCCCCATTGCCCGAGCAGGTCGAGCACCTGGATCACCCGCAGCGCGGACTTGACGTCGCCCGACGCGGCCGGCGGCCGCCGGAAGGACGGCGCAAGATCGGTGTCCCCGCGGGCGGTCATGCGCGGCTCCCCCTGGCGGGTTTCCATGTCGTCGTGCCCCCCATCCCTCAGCCGCCGATCTCCGCCGCGAAGGCGGCGAGCTGGGCGCGGATCATCTCGCGCGTGGTCTCGTCGGCGATCCTTGTGCCGCTTTCGTCGACCTTGGACTTGGCAAAGGCCACGAAGACCTCGGGCTTGGTGAACACCTTCGCCTCGAGGAAGACCATGATCTGCCGCAGGTGGTACTGCATGCGCGCGCCGCCGAGCATCCCGCCCGCCGCCGACTGCAGCGCCACGTGCTTGCCCTTGAAGGGCTGGTCCGGCAGCCGGGAAATCCAGTCGATGGTGTTCTTGAGCCCGCCCGGAACCGAGAAGTTGTACTCCGGGCTGACGATCACCACCCCGTCCGCCGAGGCGATCATCCCGGCCAGCGCATGGACCTGCGCGGGGATGCCCTCGGCCTGGTGAAGATCGGCGTTGTAGATCGGGATGCCGCCGAAGTCCGGCGCCTGGACGATCTCGCAGCCGCCCGGCGCCAGCTCGGGCAGCGTGTTGCAGATCGCGCGGTTGAACGATCCGGTTCTGAGGCTTCCGCAGATCGCGAGCAATTTCATGGACTTCCAAACCTTTCTTGCGTGCGCCGGCCCATGCGCGGGCCGGCGTTTGTTGCGGCGTCAGTTCTGCGCGATGCCCGCTTCTTCGCGGACCGCCTTCCAGACCCCGACGGCGTCGCGGAAGGTCTGGGTGAAGGCCTCGGGCGAGGACGGGGCGAGGATGAAACCGCCGTCTTGCAGCGACTTGGCAAAGGCTTCCGACTGCGTCGCCTCGGCCACCGCGGCGCTCGCGGCGGTCAGGATCGCCGCGTCGGTCCCGGCGGGCGCGGCGACGCCGTACCAGGTCGAGACGTCGAGATCGTAGCCCGCCGCGGTGAAGGTGCCGACCTCGGGAATCGCCGGATGCGGCTCGGGCGAGGTGACGCCGATGCCGCGCAGATCGCCCGAGCCGATCTGGCCGATCACCGTCGAGGCGACCTCGACCATCATGTCGACCTCGCCCGACATCACCGCGGCCAGCCCCTCGGGGGTCTTGGCGTAGGGGATTTCCAGAAGCTCGATGCCCAGCTCCGAGGCGATCAACGCCGCCGTGAGATGCTGCGTCGAGCCGACGCCGACCGAGGCGATGGTCAGCCCGCCCGGGTCAGCCTTTGCCTTCTCGACCAGCGTGGCGACGCTGTCGATCTCGGAATCCGGCCGGGTGATCAGCACCAGCGGCATGGTGGCGATGCCCGAGACCCCGACGAAATCCTCGGCCGGATCATAGGGCAGGGTCTTGTACATCGCCGCGGCCACGCTGTGCCCCGCGGCCATCATGTAGAGCGTGTAGCCATCGGGCTCGGCCCCGGCGACGGCGGCGGCGCCGATCGTCCCCCCGGCCCCGGCAAGGTTCCTGACCACGACCGGCTGCCCGAGGATCCCGGACATGGGCTCGGCCAGCTGGCGCGCGATGGTGTCCGTGCCGCCCCCCGCGCCATAGGCCACGACCATGTCCACGGCGCGTGTCGGCCACTCCTCGGCAAGGGCGGCGCCCGCCGTCGTGAAGGCGAGCCCCAAGGCGGCGGCGGTCATCAAGCGTGTCATCGTTGGTTCTCCTCCCAGTGAACGCTTTTGCATTTTTGATAAGTCCGAAGGAACCAAGGTGTAAACAAGAATATGAACTGTTCACATATGTGAACAACAAAGCAATTGACACAACGCCCGAGTGCACGGAGCATTGACCGCAGAGAAGGGGAGGAACCGTGCGAAACAAGCTCGCAGCCATCGACTGGCGCGACGCTTCGGTCGCTGTCGCCGTGATGGCGCTCGGCCTGGCGGGCGTGGTGCTGTCGTCCGGCTATCACCTGGGAGAGATGCGCAACATCGGTCCGGGAGCCTTCCCGATGATCGTCAGCGTCCTCATCGTGCTGGCCGGCGCCCTCATCGCGATCGAAAGCCTCGCGGCGCGCCACGAGGAGGGCGACGACCTGAGGACCGAGCCGGTGCCCTACCGGGTGCTGCTCTTCGTCACCGCGGGGCTGCTGTCCTTCGCCGCGCTCACGCCGCTGGCGGGTGCGGTGCCCGGGATCCTCGCCTGCGTCTTCCTCGCGGCCATGGCCGACGGCAGCCTGCGGCTCTGGCAGGTGGCGGCGCTCGCGGCGCTGGTCGCCGGGTTCTGCGCGCTGGTCTTCGTCGTCCTGCTCAAGCTTCCGATGACCCTCGTGACGTGGTGAGACCGTGACCTTCGTCGAAAACATCGCGCTCGGCCTGTCGGTCATGCTGAACCTGACGACGCTCGGCTACTGCGCGCTCGGCGTAACGGTGGGCATGTTCATCGGCGTGCTGCCGGGACTGGGGCCGCTGGCCACGGTCGGGATGCTGCTGCCGCTGACCTTCTACGTGCCGCAGACCGCCGCCATCGTCATGCTTGCGGGGATCTACTATGGCTCGATGTACGGCGGCTCGACCGCCGCGATCCTGCTCAACCTGCCGGGGACGGCGGGCGCGGCGGTGACCTGCCTCGACGGCAACCCGCTCGCCAAGTCGGGCCGGGCGGGCGTCGCGCTCTTTACCGCCACGCTGTCGTCCTTCTTCGGCGGCATCTTCGGGCTGGTCGTCGTCGCCTCCTTCACGCCGCTCCTCGCCAGTGTCGCGCTGAGCTTCGGCTCGCCGGAATACGCCTCGCTCATCGTCCTCGGCCTGCTGGCCGCCGCGATGGTCGGCAACGCATCGAAGGGCAAGTCGCTGGCCATGGCGCTCTTCGGCCTGCTCATCGCCATGGTCGGCACCGACCCCAACTCGGGGGTCGACCGCATGACCTTCGGGCTGCTGTCGCTGGCCGACGGGGTGAACCTCGTGGTGGTGACGACCGGGCTCTTCGGCGTCGCCGAGGTGCTGGCCAATGTCGGGCGGATCGGGACGCGCGACGCGAGGCTGGCGCGGATCCGGATGCGGGACATGCTGCCGACCGCGCGCGAGGCGCGCGGGGCGATCTTCCCGGCGCTGCGCGGCAGTTCCATCGGCGCGATCCTCGGCATCCTGCCCGGCACCGGCGCGGCGCTGGCCACCTTCGTCGCCTACGCCGTCGAGAAACGCGCCTCGAGGACCCCCGAACGCTTCGGCAAGGGCGCGATCGAGGGCATCGTCGCCCCGGAATCGGCCAACAATTCCGCCGCCCAGACCGCCTTCGTGCCGACGCTGAGCCTCGGCATTCCCGGCGACGCCATTGTCGCCATCATGCTCGGCGCGCTGATCATCCACGGCATCGTGCCGGGGCCGCAGCTGATCCGCGACCACCCGGATCTCTTCTGGGGGCTGATCGTCAGCTTCCTGATCGGCAACGTACTGCTGCTGTTCCTCAACCTGCCGCTGATCGGCCTCTGGGTCCGCATCCTGCGCATCCCCTACTCCGTGCTCTATCCCGCGATCCTCGTCTTCATCTGCGTCGGGGTCTTCTCGATCCGCTCCTCGGTCTTCGACGTCGCGGTCACGACGCTGTTCGGGCTCGGCGGCTACGTGATGCGCCGCTACGGCTTCCCGACCGCGCCGCTGCTGCTCGGCCTCGTCCTCGGCCCGCTGCTGGAACAGAACTTCCGGCGCTCGCTCATGCTCTCGCGCGGCGACCTGCTGACCTTCGTCGAGCGCCCGATCAGCGGCGCGATCCTCGCGCTGACGCTGGCCATCGTGGTCTTCCTGCTCTGGGCCGAGATCCGGCGGCGGCACCCGCAGGGCCGGCTGGGGAGGCAGGGCCAGCGATGAGGAGCTTCCGCTACCAGGGCGCGCCGGGGCGCGTGGTCTTCGGCGCCGGCACCATCGGCGAGGCGGGGGCGGAGATCGAGGCCTTGGGGTGCTCCCGCGCGCTGCTGCTGTCGACGCCCGGACAGGCCGGGAAACTGGCCGCGCTGGCGGGTGAGCTTGGTCCGCTGGCGGCGGGCTGCTTCACCGGCGCCGCGATGCACACGCCGGTGGAGGTGACCGAGGCGGCGATGACGGCCTACGAGCAGAGCGGCGCGGATTGCGTCCTCGCCTATGGCGGCGGCTCGACCATCGGGCTCGGCAAGGCGATTGCCTGGCGCAATGACGCGCCCCAATTGGTGATCGCCACGACCTACGCCGGGTCGGAGGTCACCGACATCCTCGGCCAGACCGAGGCCGGGGTGAAGACAACCCTGCGCGACCCGCGCATCCGCCCCGAGACGGTGATCTACGACCCCGAGCTGACGCTTGTCCTGCCGGTCGCGACAAGCGTCGCGAGCGGGCTCAACGCCATGGCCCATGCGGTCGAGGGGCTCTACGCCCCCGATGCCAATCCGATCACCTCGCTCATCGCGCTCGAAGGGCTGCGCGCGCTGAAGGCGGCGCTGCCGGTCCTCGCAGGCGCCCCGCGTGACCTCGAGGCGCGGGGGCAGGCGCTCTACGGATCCTGGCTCTGCGGCGTCGTGCTGGGCTCGGTCGCCATGTCGCTGCACCACAAGCTCTGCCACGTGCTCGGCGGCTCGTTCGACCTGCCCCATGCCGAGACCCACGCGATCCTGCTGCCGCACAGCGCGGGGTTCAACGCGGCGGCGGCGGCCGGGCAGCTTGCCGGGGCGGCGGCGCTCTTCGGCGGCGATCTCGGCGGCGGGCTCTGGGATTTCGCCGCCAGTCTCGGCGCGCCGCTGGCGCTGGCTCAGATCGGCTTTGCCGAGACCGACATCCCGCGCGCGGCCGAGATCGCCACCGCCAGACCCTATCCGAACCCGCGCGCGCTGACCGCCGAGGCGCTGCGCGCGCTGCTGCGAAACGCCCATGCCGGCACGCGCCCGGCCGCCGATCCCGGAGGCACGCGATGACCAATGACACCCCGTCCGGCCATTTCTCGGAGGAGCGATCGGCCGAGACGGTCAATGCCCGGATCGGCCCCGGCGCGGATGCCCGGCTTGCCGAAGTCATCCGCGCGCTGGTCCGCCACCTGCACGACTTCATCAAGGACGTCGAGCTCACGCAGGCCGAGTGGGAGCAGGCGATCGGCTTCCTGACCCGCACCGGGCAGATCTGCGACGCCACCCGGCAGGAGTTCATCCTGCTCTCGGACGTGCTGGGCGCCTCGATGCTGGTCGACGCGATCGGCAACCGGCGCCCGCCCGGCGCGACCGAGAACACGGTGCTCGGGCCCTTCCACGTGGACGGCGCGCCGCGCTACGAGATGGGCGCGGACATCTCGCTCGACGGCGGCGGCGAACGCTGCCTCTTCGAGGGCCGGGTGCTGGACCTCGACGGCGCCCCGGTGGAAGGCGCGACGCTCGACGTCTGGTGCGACAACGCGGACGGGTTCTACGACGTCCAGCAGCCCGGCCTCCAGCCCGCCTTCAACAACCGCGGGGTGTTCACCACGGGGGCGGACGGGCGCTACCGGTTCCATGGCATCCGGCCGGTGTCCTACCCGATCCCCGATGACGGGCCCGTCGGCCAGCTGCTCGGCCGGCTCGGCCGCCACCCCTACCGCCCCGCGCACATGCATTTCATCGTCTCGGCAAAGGGCTTCGAGACCGTGGTGACCCATACCTTTGTCGCGGGCGACGCGTACTTGTCCTCCGATGCAGTCTTCGGGGTGAAGACCTCGCTGATCGCCAGCTTCGAGCCGCTGCCGGAGGGCGGGGCTGGCTGGCGTTCGGAATTCGATTTCGTGCTGGTCCCGGAGGCACCGGGCTGACGCCTGCCGCGCAGGCCGGCCCTGCGCCCCGCCGGGCCTGATCGGGTCGGGCCGGGCACGCCACTGGACAGGAAGAAGGAGAGCAAGACCACGGAACCAAGCCCCTGGCACGCCTCGGAGGAGGGAGGCTGCCGCGGAGCAAGGGGCAAGGCACCGTGCCGCGCGTCCCCGGTCTGCCGACCGCGCCGCGCACACCAACGGAAGCAATGTCATCAAGGGAGGATACAAGATGACGGATTCCATGAAGATCGACCGCCGGTCGTTCCTGAAGCGGACGGCGCTCGCCGGCGGCGCGATGGCGGGCAGCACGCTCGCCGCGCCGGCCGTGCTGGCGCAGGCCCCGCAGGTGCTGAAGATGCAGACCTCGTGGTCGGCATCCAACATCTGGCAGGAGTTCGCGCAGGATTACGTCAACCGCGTCGAAGCGATGGCGGGCGGGCGTCTGAAGATCGACCTGCTGCCCGCCGGCGCGGTCGTCGGGGCCTTCCAGGTGCTCGACGCGATCAACGACGGCCTGCTCGACGCGGCGCATTCGGTGCCGGTCTACTGGTATGGCAAGCACAAGGCGGCCTCGCTCTTCGGCACCGGCCCGGTGTTCGGCGGCTCGGCGACGACCATGCTCAGCTGGTTCTACGAGGGCGGCGGCGCCGAACTCTACCGCGAGCTGACGCAGGACATCATGGGGCTCGACGTCGAGGGCTACCTCGGCTTCCCGATGTTCGCCCAGCCCTTCGGCTGGTTCAAGGGCGAGGTGAACACCGCTGCCGACCTCAAGGGCTTCAAGTACCGCACCGTCGGGCTGGCCGCCGACCTCATGCAGGCCATGGGCATGTCCGTCGCCCAGCTGCCGGGTGGCGAGATCGTGCCGGCGATGGAGCGCGGGGTGATCGACGCCTTCGAGTTCAACAACCCGTCCTCGGACAAGGACTTCGGCGCGCAGGACGTGGCCAAGAACTACTACCTGTCGTCCTACCACCAGGCCTCGGAAAGCTTCGAGTTCCTGTTCAACAAGCTGACGATGGAGGATCTCGACCCGGACCTGCACGCCATCCTCGTGCATTCGGTCGAGGCCGTCTCGACCGCCAACACCGCCAAGGCAATGAAGCGCTACTCGGCGGACCTCAAATGGCTGCAGGACGAGGCCGGGGTGAAGGTCCACCGCACCTCTAAGGACATCCTCGACGCCCAGATCAAGGCCTGGGACGGGTTGATCACCGACCTCGAGACCGATCCCTTCATGAAGAAGTGCCTCGACAGCCAGCGCGCCTGGGTCGAGCAGGTCACCTTCTACGAGCTGATGAACGCGCCGGACTACGCGCTCGCCTACGAGCACTATTTCCCCGGCCGGCTGAAGCTCTGATCCGCACCTGAACAGAAGACGGCGGCCCCCTCCCCTTTCGGGCGGGGCCGCCGGGATCCGCAAGGGGGGCCGCATGATCGGTTTCATCCGTTTTGCCGACAACCTGTCGGCGTGGTTCGGCAAGGCCTTCGCCTGGCTGATCATCCTGATGTCGGTGGGCACCGGCTACGAGGTCTTCGTGCGCTACGTGCTCAACAGCCCGACCGCCTGGGCGCTCGACGTGTCCTTCATCATGTACGGCGCGCTCTTCATGATGGGCGGCGCCTACACGCTCTCGCGCGGGGGACATGTCCGGGGCGACTTTCTCTACCGGCTCTGGCAGCCGCGCACCCAGGGCGCGGTCGACCTCGTGCTCTACATCCTGTTCTTCTTCCCCGGCGTGCTGGCGCTGATCTTCGCCGGCTGGAAATACGCCGCGCGGTCCTGGCAGTACGGCGAGGTCTCGGTGAACAGCCCGGCGGGCGTGCCGATCTACCAGTTCAAGACGGTCATCGTGGTCGCCGGCGTCCTGCTGCTCGTGCAGGGGATCGCCCAGGTCATGCGCTGCCTCATCGCGATCCGCACCAACGCCTGGATCGAGGCCGAGGAGGACGTGCAGGAAACCGAGGACCTGCTGATGCAACAGGCCAGCGCGGCCGAGAAGGACAGCCACATATGACCGACCCGCAAATCGCCCTGATGATGCTGGGGCTGTTCATCTGCTTCGTCTTCCTCGGCTTTCCGATCGCCTTCACGCTGATGGCCATGGGCATCGGCTTTGGCTACTACGCCTATTTCGACGCGCGCCGGATGTGGCGCGCCTTCGACCGGCTCGACGAGGCCGCCGGAACCTGGGAGCACTGGAGCACCTGGATAGAGGGGTTCTTCAACAACCGGATATTCGACCTCTTCGTCAACCAGACCTTCACGGTCATGTCGAACGAGGTGCTGACGGCGGTGCCGCTCTTCCTGTTCATGGGCTACATCGTCGAGCGCGCCAATATCGTCGACCGGCTCTTCACCACGCTCAACATCGCCTCGAAGAACGTCCCGGGCTCGATGGGAGTGGCGGCGCTGATCACCTGCGCTCTCTTCGCCACGGCCACCGGCATCGTCGGCGCGGTGGTGACGCTGATGGGCCTGCTGGCGCTGCCGGCGATGCTCAAGGCGCGCTACAACCCGTCCTTCGCCAGCGGCATCATCTGCGCCGGCGGCACGCTCGGCATCCTGATCCCGCCGTCGATCATGCTGATCGTCTACGCGGCGGCGGCGAATGTCTCGATCGTCCGGCTCTACGCCGGCGCGCTGCTGCCCGGGCTGACGCTCGTCGGACTCTACCTCGTCTACGTGGTCGGCCGGTCGATCCTGCAACCCTCGTCGGCGCCGCGCCCGACCGAGGACGAGGTGCCCGACATCCCGATGAGCCAACTGCTTGTCATGATCGTCACCTCCTTCCTGCCGCTGGCCTTCCTGATCCTCGCGGTGCTGGGCTCGATCCTCTTCGGCCTCGCGACACCGACCGAGGCGGCCTCGATCGGCGCACTCGGCGGCATCTTCCTTGCCGTGGTCTACCGCGCGATGACATGGCAGCGGCTGCGCGAGAGCGTCTATCTCACCGCCCGCACCACGGCGATGGTCTGCTGGCTCTTCGTCGGCTCCTACACCTTCTCGGCGGTCTTCTCCTACCTCGGCGGCGAGCAGGTGATCTCGGAATTCGTGCAGGGGATGAACCTCACCCCGATCCAGTTCCTGATCATGGCGCAGCTGATCATCTTCCTGCTCGGCTGGCCGCTGGAATGGTCCGAGATCATCATCATCTTCGTGCCGATCTTCCTGCCGCTGCTGCGCTTCTTCGAGATCGACCCGCTGTTCTTCGGCATTCTCGTCGCGCTGAACCTGCAGACCAGCTTCCTGACGCCGCCGATGGCGATGTCGGCCTATTACCTCAAGGGCATCGCCCCGCCCGAGGTGCGGCTGACGCAGATCTTCGTCGGCGTGATGCCCTTCCTCGTCTGCGTCTTCATTTCCATGATCCTGATGTACCTGTTCCCGCAGGTCGTCTACTACCTACCGGAGAAGTTCTATGGCAGCTGACAGGGCAAGGCAGCGACAGGGCGCAGGGCCGCTCCTGATGGCGCTCGGCGCGGTGGAATTGCGGGACCGGCTCGCCTCGGGCGCGCTCTCGGCGCTCGAGCTCGCCGAGGCCTGCATCACCCGGATCGCGGCGCGCGAAGGTGAGGTCGGCGCCTGGGCCTGGCACGACCCCGAGTTCGCCCGCGCACAGGCGCGGCAGCTCGACGCGCATCGCGCCTCGGGCAAGCCGATCGGGCCGCTGCACGGGTTGCCCGTCGGCGTGAAGGACGTGATCGACACGGCGCGGATCCCCACCGAGAACGGCTGCCCGGTCGATGCCGGGCGGGTGCCGCTGCGCGACGCCTTCGTGGTCGAGCGGCTGCGGCAGGCGGGGGCGGTGATCATGGGCAAGACCGTGAGCACCGAGCTGGCCTTCATGGACCCCTCGGCGACGCGCAACCCGCACAATCCCGAACACACGCCCGGCGGCTCCTCCGCGGGCTCGGCGGCGGCGGTGGCCGACGGCATGGTGCCGCTGGCGCTCGGCACGCAGACCGGCGGCTCGGTGATCCGGCCGGCCTCGTTCTGCGGCGTGACCGGCTACAAGCCGACCTTCGGCGCCATCCCGCGCCGCGGGGTGCTGCTGCAGTCGCAGTCGCTCGACACGGTCGGCGTCTTCGCCAGTGACCCCGCCGGGGCCGCCATGCTGGCCGAGGTGCTCTTCGGCCACGACGCCGCCGACAGCGCGACCAGCCTCGCGCCGCCGCCCCGGCTGCTCGAGACCGCACTCTCGGCCCCGCCCTTCGCGCCGGTGCTCGCCTTCGTGCGCCCGCCCGGCTGGGACACGGCCGAGCCGCAGCTGCGCGCCGCCTTCGACGAGTTGCGCGCGGCGCTCGGCGAGCAGGTCTTCGAGGTCGATCTCCCCCGCGCGTTCGACGGGGCCGCTGCGCAGCGCCGGTGCATCAACCTTGCCGAGATGGCGCGCAACTTTCACCGATACGGCCGCGACGGGGGGGCGTTGCTGGGCCCGAGCATCCGCGCGGCGCTGACCGAGGGAGATGGCATCCGCGCCCGCGACTACCTTGCCGCGCTCGACTGGGCGCAGGTGCTGCAGGCCGGCCTCGCCGAGATCTTCGAGCGCTGCGACGCGATCCTCTGCCCCGCCGCGCCGGGCCCGGCACCCGAGGGGCTGGGCTCGACCGGGGATCCCATCTTCAACGGGCTCTGGACCATGCTCGGCACGCCCGCCGTGACCGTCCCGATCCTGACGGCCGAAAACGGCCTTCCGATGGGGGTGCAACTCGTCGGCGCGCGCGGCAACGACGCGCGTCTGCTGCGCACGGCCCGCTGGCTCCACGACTGGGCCGGGCAATGAAACTCAGACCAAGGAGAACGTGATGAACCGTCTTCTCGCGCTGATCGCCTTCCTTGCCTTCACCGGCTTCGTGCTGGTGCTGATCGTCAAGGTTCCGAGCCCGGACCTTATCGCCGTCTCGGTGCTGACCATCGGCCTTGTCGCCTATGACTTCCTGACCTCGAGCGGCGGGCGGCGGGGCTGAGCCCCGATCAGAAATGAACATGCGGGGCGCGTGACGCCCCGCATGAAGACATACCCGGCAATACGCGCCGCCTACATCATCCCCGGCAGCCAGAGCGACAGCTGCGGGATCGCCACCAGCAGGCCGAGCGTGACCAGCATGGCCAGCCAGAACGGCACCACGCCCCAGAAGATCTCGACCAGCGGCACGTTCTTGGCCACCGATTTCACGATGAAGACGTTGATCCCCACCGGCGGCGAGATCAGCCCCATCTCGAGCGTCAGCACCACCAGCACGCCGAACCAGATCGGATCGATGCCCAGCGACAGCACCACCGGCATGAAGATCGGCAGCGTCAGCACCAGCATCGCCAGCCCCTCGAGGAAGCAGCCCAGCACGAGGTAGATCGCAAGGATCAGGATCAGCGTGCCGTAGGCCCCGAGATCGAACGAGACCAGCATCCGGCTCACCTCGGCCGGCAGGTGGCTCAGCGCGATGAACGGGTTGATCAGGTGCGCCGCGATCAGGATCAGCATGACCGAGGCAGTGGTGACCACGCTGCTCTGCGCCGCCTGCCAGAAGCTGCGCAGGTCGAGCGTACCGCTCAGCGCGCCGATGGCGATGACCAGCGCCGCCCCGACGCCCGCCGCCTCGGTGGGCGAGAAGACCCCGGTGTAGATGCCGCCGATGGTCAGCAGGATCACCACGAGGATCGGGATCGCCCCGAGGAAGGCGCGGCCCTTCTCGGCCATGCTCGTCGCCGGGCCCTTCGGCCCCAGCGCCGGCTTCAGCGTGCAGAGGATGATCACCGTCAGCAGGAACAGCCCCAGCAGCAGGATCCCCGGCAGGATCCCCGCCATGAAGAGCCGCCCGATGCTCTGCTCGGTCAGGATCGCGTAGATCACGAAGCCGGTCGAGGGCGGGATCAGGATGCCGAGCGTGCCGCCCGCGGCGACCACGCCGGTCGACAGGCGCGGGTCGTAGTTGAAGCGGTCCATCTCGGCCAGCGCGGTGCGGCCCATGGTCAGCGCCGAGGCGACCGACGAGCCCGAGAGCGCGGCAAAGCCGCCGCAGCCGATCACCGTCGCCGCCGCGAGCCCGCCGCGCACCTGCCCGATGGTGGCATAGGCCGCCTCGTAGAGCCGCCGGCTCATGCCGGTCACGCTGGCGACGTTGCCCATCAGGATGAAGAGCGGCACAACGATCAGCTCGGAGTTCGAGGCCAGCGCGAAGGTCTCGGACGACAGCAGCCCGGTCGCCGCCTGCAGCCCGTTCAGCAGCCAGATGCCGGCGAAGCCGACGGTGAACATGGCGAAGGCCACGGGAATGCGCAGCAGCAGCAGCGCCAGAAGCAGCACGAAGCCCGTGCCGCCGACAAGAACGGGGCTCATGACGCCTCCCGGTCCGGATGCGCCGGGCGGCGCGGATCGAGCGCCGCGCTTGCGGCGCGCAGCGCCAGTGCCAGCGCGGCGACCAGCGACAGCCCGCAGAGCGCGTACTGGAACCAGGCCAGCGGCAGGCGCAGCAGGTTGGTCGAGAGGTGCAGCATCTGGCTCAGCTGCGCGCTCTTCGACACGGTATAGGCGATCAGCACGAAGATCACCGCGCCGAGCAGCGCCGCGCCCACGTCGATGACCCGGTTCAGCCGCGGCGGCAGGTGCGGCTCGAAGATGTCGACGACGATGTGCCCCTCGTCGCGGCCGCAGAGCGCCATGCCGCCGAAGACGATGATCACCATGGTCATGATCACCAGATCCTGCGCGCCGTAGAGCGGCATGCCGAAGTTCCGCCCGATCACGTCGACCACGATCACCCCGACCACGAAGAGCAGGCCCAGCGTGCCGAGAAACGAGGACAGGCTGATCAGCCTGTCCGCGGTCTTGTGCAGCATGGCGCGCATCACTCGCCCCGCATGGCGGCCAGCGCCGCCGCGCCGCCGACCCCGGCGACATAGGCGTCGGTCACCTCGGCGAGCGCGTCGTCGAAGGCCTTGCTCTGCGCGGCGTCAAGATCGTTCACCGTGATCTTGTCCGAAGCCCGCGCGGCATCGAGCGCCTCTGCCGCGGTGGCCACCCAGGCCTCCTCGGTCATCTTCGAGATCGGCTCGCCCTTGATCGCGTCGAGCGCCGCCTTTGCCTCGGCCGAAAGCCCGTCGTAGACCGGCTTGTTCATCACCGTGAAGAAGGTCAGGCGGCCGAGGTTCGGCCCGGTGGTGACGCTCGAGACCACTTCGCTGAGCTTGAAGTCCGACAGCACCGAGGCGCCGCTGACCAGGCCGTCGATGAGGCCGGTCTGCAGCCCGTTGTAGACCTGCGTCATCGGCAGCTGCACCGGGGTCGCGCCAAGCGCCTCCATGGCCTCGGCGGCGATCGAGCCCGCGACGCGGATCTTCAGCCCCTTGAGATCGTCGGGTCCGGTGACCGCCTTGTCCTTCATCATCAGGATGTTGGGCTCGGCGCCCCAGAGCGCGATCGCCTCGGTCATCGGGAACTCGGACTTGAGCTCGCCCTCGTAGGCGCGCCACAGCGCGGCATAGCCCGGCTGGTCGAGCGGCAGCGCGCCCGGCAGCTCGAGGATCAGCGTCTTGGGGAACTGCGACGAGGTGTAGCCCGGCAGGCCCCAGCCCATGTCCGCGGTGCCCTGCACGATGCGCACGTACTGGTCCGCCGGGCCCGCGCCCAGCTCGCCGCCGTGGAAGGCGCGCAGCGTCACCGCGCCCGAGGTGCCCTCGTCGAGCGCCTTGGCCAGCGGCTCGATCTGCGCCTCGGTGATGGTGTGGAAGGGCGGTGCCCAGTTGGCGTACTTGAGCTCCTGCGCTCCGGCGCTGGCTGCCAGGGACACGGCCAGCGCCGCGGCTCCCAGGGTGACTGACGTGATCTTCATGGGTCTCCTCCCGTTTGAACTCTTGTCTTCGGCTCCGTCGGACCACGCGGCCCGGCGGAGCCCGCCGCCGGTCAGGCGGCGATCAACTCTTCCAGCGCGGCAAGCCCTGCCGCACTGCCCGAGGCCAGCATCCGCCGCGCCTTCATGTGCGCGCGGGCGTTGTTGACCGTCTCGACCGCGGCGAGCCCCAGCGCGTCGAACCGCGCGACGACCCCCTCGGCGACGACCTCCTCCGTCGTCTCCGGCCCGGCAAGACCGGCGATCTGCAGCTTCTGGTCGCCCTGGTCGGACCAGAACCACGGCAGCGCGGCATAATCCGCGGTCTCGCCCTTGGCGATGCGCGCGGCGATGAGCCGGGCGTGGTCGGTCGCGGCCTGCACCGACTCGAGCCGCACCGGCGCGCCGGTGCGCGGGTCGGGGAAGCAGGCGCAGTCGCCAAGCGCGAAGATCGCCGGGTCCGAGGTGCGGAGCCCGGCATCGACCGTGACGCCGTTGCCCGTCGCCAGCCCCGCCGCCTCGGCAAGCTCGCTGTTCGGGCGCACGCCGGCGGCGAGCAGCACGAAGCCCGCGGCGACATGGGTTCCGTCCGCCAGCGTCACGCCGCCCTCGTCGACCGCCACGGCGGGCTGGCCGAGATGCAGCGCCACGCCCTGCGCACGGTGCCAGTGCTCGAAATGCCGCGACATGGCGGGCGAGACGGCGCGGGCCATCAGCCGCGGCGCGGCCTCGATCACGCTGACCTCGTGGCCGAGCTTGCGCGCGACGGCGGCGAACTCGAGACCGATGAAGCCGCCGCCGATCACCGCGATGCGCTGCGGATCGGCCAGCGCCATGCGCAGCGCCGCGGCATCCGCCAGCGTGCGCAGGTCGAGCGCGCGCTCGAGCCCGGCGATCGGCGGGCGCAGGTTGCGCGTGCCGGTGGCGAGGATCAGGTGATCGTAGGGCAGCATCTCGGACCCGATGCGGATCTGCCGCGCCGCCCGGTCGATGGCATCGACCCACGTCCCCGGGCGCAGCGTGATCGCCTTCGAGGTGAAGAAGCTCTCGGGCCGCAGCGCCAGCGCCTCGGCCTTGCCCTCGAGCAGGTAGGCCTTGGACAGCGGCGGGCGCTGGTAGGGCAGCCCCGGCTCGGCCCCGACCAGCGTCACCGGCCCGGCATAGCCGTTCTGGCGCAGGCTGATCGCGGCTTGGAGCCCGCCCTGCCCGGCCCCGAGGATCAGGACCCCGGGCTGGCTCAAAGCTGTTCCTCGGGCAGGTGCACCACCAGCCCGTCGAGCGACGGGTCGAGCCTGATCTGGCACGACAGGCGCGAGCGTCCGGTGACCTCGGCCGCGGCCCCCTCGAGCATCTCCTCCTCGTCCGCGGACCGGGCGCCGGTGCGCTCTTCCCAGGCCTCGTCGACGTAGCAATGGCAGGTGGCGCACATCATCGAGCCGCCGCATTCGCCGACGATCCCGTCGAGGTCGTTCGACACCGCCGCCTGCATGACGCTGGTGCCCTCCTCGGCCTCGATGGTGGTCGCACTGCCGTCCTGGGCGACGTAGGTCACCTTGATCATCTTGGTCTCCTCCTTGATATGCGCGGGCCCGCCGGGCTCAGTTCAGGATCACCGGCAGGTTGATCGGCCCGCGGAAGCCGAAGCCCTTCCAGATCACCGCCTGCGGATCGGGCAGCGACATGTTCGGGAAGCGGTCGAACAGCATGGGAAGGATGATCTTGCCCACCGTGCGCCGCGCCACGTGCGCGCCGGCGCAATGGTGCGGGCCGTTGCCGAAGGCCTGGTGCGGGTTCTTGTCGCGGAAGACGAAGAAGTTCTCGCCGTCCTCGTAGATCTCCTCGTCGCGGTTGGCCGAGGCCTGCACCGTCATCACCGTGTCGCCCTTGCGGATGTCGTAGCCGCCAAGCTCGGTGTCCTCGAGCGCCCGGCGCGAGCTGACCTGGATCGGCGCGACCCAGCGGATGCCCTCCTCGAAGGCGCGGTCCCAGGCCTCCTGCGCGCGCACCTCGGCCAGCTGGTCCGGGTTGGTCAGCAGCCCGTAGACGATCGTGGCCAGCGCGTCGCGCGGCTCGTTGATGCCGCCGCCGATGGCGATCTTGATGTTGGAATAGATCTGGCTCATCGGGATCGGATCGTCGGCGTTGAGCATCACCGAATAGGCCGACCCGTCGGGCTCGGCGCGGCGCTTGTGCTCGAGCTCGCCGAAGAGCGCGTCCATCTCGTCATTCGCGGCGTCCGAGGCGGCGAAGAGCTCGGGCTTCCAGCCGAAATTCCCGGCGCCGTCGATCAGCACCTGCGACCAGCGCTGCATCTGCTCGTCATTGGCCTCGGGGATGCCGAGGATATGCGCAAGGATGCGCGCCGCCAGCGGGCCGCAGAGTTCCGAGAAGAGGTCCACCGTCTCGCCGCGCGGCAGGCGCGAGACATACTCTTCGGCCATCTGCTCGTAGAGCGGGCCCCAGTCGGACTTGATCATCTTGGGCGTCAGCGCCTTGGAGATCGCCTTGCGCTCGACGAAATGGTCCTCGCCGTCCTTGCGCATCAGCGTGTGCGCGCGGAAGGCCGGCTTCATCGGCGTGTGCGGATCGTCGCTGCTGAACAGCTCGGGGTTTTCCTTCACCGCCTTGGTCAGCGCCGCCTTGGTCAGCAGCGTGCGGCCGGTCGCCGCGACGCGCAGCACCGGGCTTTCGGCCCGCAGCCGGCGATAGATCGGATAGGGATCCGCGCTCAACTGGTCGAGCGTGATCTCCTCGTCAAGCGGTGCAAGCGCCATGAACTCCTCCCAAAGTTCTCCTCGAGGTGGTCAATAGAAGATGCAGGGCTTGCCGATCAATGCGATGGAATGATTAGGTGTCATCAAATAATTCGATGATGCGCCCCGAGGTCCGACCAAACCCATGCCACCGCCGCCGCCCAATCCCGCCAGCATCGACTTCGCCGCGCTGAATCTTCTGCGCGTGGTGCACGAGCTGGGCTCCTTCACCGCCGCCGCCGAGAAGCTGAACGTCAACCAGTCCGCCGTCAGCTACACGGTCGCCAAGCTGCGCGCCTGTTTCCACGACCCGCTCTTCGTGCGCGAGGGCGGGCAGCAGGTGGCCACCGAGCGCTGCGAGGAAATCCTCTCCAAGTCGCTGCAGATGCTGGGAATGCTCGACGAGATGCTGCAGCCCGACGCCTTCGATCCGGGCAATGCGACGCAGAACGTCACCATCGCCTGCAACTTCTACGAGCGCGTGCTGCTGATCCCCGGCATCGTCGCGGCGATCCGGCGCGAGGCCCCGGGGATGACAGTCAAGGTGATCAGCTCGCTCGGCGACGGCCACCTGCGGCTGCTGCGGCGCGAGGCGGACGTGCTCATCGGCCCCTTCTCGCGGGCCGAATCCGGCTTCCACTCGCGCCGGCTCTACGCCGAGGACTATGCCTGCCTGATGGATCCCGGGCACCCGCTCGCCCGGCACCGGCTGGGTGCCGCGGACTACCTGTCGCTGAACCACGTGCTGATCGACTACGGCGCGGGCTGGCAGTCGGCCTACCTGAGGGAGCTCGAGGCGGCGGGGCACCGGCTGGCGCCGACGATCATCGCCCCCAGCCCCGCCGGGCTCGGCACGCTGATCGCGGGCTCGGACCTTGTCGCCACGATCCCGCGCCGGCTGGGCGAGCAGACCGCCGAGGGGCTGGTGGTCACCGACTGCCCGTTTCCCGGCGCCTTCGACGTGTCGCTGGTCTGGGCGGCGCACACCAATGCCTCGGCCATGCACCGCTGGCTGCGCGATCTCATCCGGGCAAGCTGCCGCGACTGAGCGGCGGCGGTCAGGTCAGGCGCGGCCGTCCCAGACCGTCCAGCCCTCGCGCGCGCCATGGCCGAAGAGCTCGAGGAACGGGCCCCAGCTGCAACGCTCGATGATGCCGTATTGTTCGTCCGGCTTCGGCATCTGCGCGAGACCGCCCTGCACCGAGGCATTGCCGGGCGGGATGAAGTTCACCTGGCTGCGCGCCGGGGCGAGCGTCCGCACGTTCTTGCCGCGCGTCCCGAAGAGCAAGAGCGCGGTGACGTCGCCGAAGACATCCCCCTCGCCGGGCGCGCCAAGGCCGCCGTCCGGCGCGGCCTTCTGCCAGACGATGTTGCTGGTGTACTTGAACCCCCAGGCGTCGAGCACCTGCATCCCCTCGGGCAGCAGCGCGTTCGGCACCCAGAGGTAGCAATGTGCGCGGTCCTCCATCAGCTCGGCGACGGGCAGCGCGCAGATCTCGTCGAGGCCGAGCGCGGGGCGGTGCGACGCCTCCGCGCCCTCCCGGAGCCGCCACGGCAGGTCGGCAAGGACGCAGCCGAATTTCTGCCCCTCGAGCGAGGAGCGCAGGTCGTCGGCCACGGTCGTAGAGCTGTGCATGTTTCAAGTCCCCAATGTCTTGACCGAGGTATCAAAGAAACCTGCCGGGAAGTCGAGACCGCAAGCGTCGATTAGATGCCCCGAGGCGCGCCGACCTTGCGGGAGCCGCGCCGCGGAGTTCAGGCCGCGCCCACGTCGAGCGCCTCGCGCCAGCCGTTGCGCGCCGCGAGCGCGAGGCAGGCCTCGATGCTTTCCACCGCGCCGTAGGTATCGACCGAGCGCAGCGAGGCGGCGGCGGCGGCATGGGCGTAACCGAGGCACTCGCGCAGCGGCACGCCGCGGTACTGGCCGCAGAAGAACCCCGCGGCAAAGGCATCTCCGGCGCCGTTGGTGCCCTTCACCTCGGCCTGCGGGAAGCGCGTCGAGGGGTGGGACTGCACCGCGCCGCTCCGCTCGAGCGCCAGCGCGCCGCCGGGGAAATGCGCGACGGCGATCTCCATGCTCCCGAGCTCCATCACCCGGCGCAGCGCCGCCAGCACGGCGGGCACCGAGGTTTCGCCGCCCGGTACTGTCGGCATGTCGGCGAAGGCGCCGATCTCGTAGTCGTTGACCACGAGGTAGTCGAGATGCGGCAGGCAGGGCAGGATCATCCGGCGCAGGTCGCTCCTCGGGATGCTCATCACCTCCATGTTGGTGCGCAGCCCCGCCGCGCGGGCCTTTCGCAGCACCGTGACCCAGCCGCTCGGATCGCCCAGCCACGGCCCGTCGAGCAGCGCGTGGGTGCCCGGCAGGCCGAGGTGCAGCATCCGCGCGGTGACGCCCTCGAAGTCGAAATGATCGGGCGACAGATGATCGCTGGAGTCGGCCTCGAAGATGTGGGTGCGCCGTCCGTTCGCCGCGGAGGTGAAGGCCATGGTGCGGTGCGTGCGCAGGGCGGGGTCGACGTGGAAGCGGGTGGTATCGATACCATGCTCCGCCGCCACGCCGCGCAACAGCCGCCCGTCCGGGTCCTCGCCGCAGAGCCCGATGGTGGAGACCGGGATCTCGGGCGCGAGGCGGCGGATGTCGACGGCGAAGTTGCAGCCCGCCCCGCCGCCCTGCGCCGAGGCCGAGACGATGCGCGTCGCCGTCTCCTCCTCGGGCCAGCGCGGCAGGACCATGTTGTGATCGACGCACCAAGTGCCGCCGGTGACGAAGCCGCTGCGAATGCTGCCCATTGCCTCTGGCCCTCCCCTGTCCGTTCGCGTGAGCCTTCCGTGCCGCGCGGGGGCCTGCCCGCCCCCGCGGGCGCTCTCAGGCGGCGTTCTTCATCACCGCCTTGGTCAGCACGGCCTCGGTGATCTGCACGTCCTCCTCGAGCGGGCGGCTCGGGGTGATGCCGCGGGACTGCAGCGCGCCATGGTAGGCGCGCGTCGCCTCCTCGGAGCCCATCTCGCCATCCGCCACGGCGCGCATCATGCGCACCATTTCCTGCGGGTCGTCGGCAAGGTTGATCTTGCGCCCGAAGAGCGCCATGCGCGCGCCGTAGCGCTCGATCTGCGCGATCAGCTCGAGGCAGTCGCGCGTCGTGCCCGCGCCGCCGCCCAGCACGCCGACGGTGACCGAGGGGTCATAGCTGACCAGCTCGTCGAGCGCCTTCGGCCCGTTGTAGGCGATCTTCAGGAACTCCGGCCGCTCGCGCGACGACAGGCCCGCCATGCAGCGCATCATCGCGTCGTTGACGTAGCCGGGGATCTCCTCGGCCGAGAGGCCGCAGGCGACGTTGGGGTTGAACACCTCGAGGAAGTAGCGGAAACCGTTCGCCCGCGCGTCCTCGCGGAAGGCGGCGAAATGCTCGAGCGACATGTAGTCGGCGTCGAGATCGTTGTTGAAGGTGATCGAGTAGAGCCCGAGATCGCAGCCGAGCCGCTTCGCCTCGGCAAGGCTGGCGCTGCGGAACGGGCGCGAGGGCTGCTGCGCGTAGCCCGCGCCACGGAACACCCAGATGTCGGTCGTGTCATTGGCGCGGATCGCCGGGGTCACGCGGCTCGCGGCATAGGTGCCGCGCGCCTGCAGCGCCTCGAGGTTCGACACCGAGGTCAGCATCACGTCCACCACGTCCTGCGCGACGATCGCCTCGATGCTGTCGAGGAACTCGGGCCGGGTGCGGAAGGCCCCGGCGCTGCCGTCGGCGTTGCGGTGGGGGCCGCAGGATTTGATCGACGGGCCCATGTCGCCGTCCTTGGCATCGGCGATGATGAAATCGCCCTTGCGGTAGTCGCCGCCACGGATGCGCGCGAGTTTCTCGTCCAGTCTCAGCATGTCTAGGTCCTTGCGGGTTCGGGGTGGGGGTCGGAGTCGGGGGCGGGCGGCTCCATGGCGCCGGTCATGATCGCCACGGCGTCGGACATGGAAATCTCGGAAGGCCGCACCACCGCGACGCGGCGGCCGAGCCGGTGGATGTGGACGCGGTCGGCGATCTCGAAGACATGCGGCATGTTGTGCGATATCAGCACGATCGAGATGCCGCGCGCCCGCACGTCGCGGATGAGGTCGAGCACCTTGCGGCTTTCCTTCACGCCGAGCGCGGCGGTGGGCTCGTCGAGGATCACCACCTTCGAGCCGAAGGCGCAGGCGCGCGCCACCGCGACGCCCTGCCGCTGCCCGCCCGAGAGCGTCTCGACCACCTGGTCGATGTTCTGGATGGTCATCAGCCCGAGCTCGGACAGGTGCCGCCGCGCCTCCTCGCGCATGCGCGGGCGGTCGAGCAGGCGGAAGACCTTGCCGCGCATCCCGGCCACGCGGATCTCGCGCCCGAGGAAGAGGTTGTCGACGATGGTCAGCGCCGGGGCCAGCGCGAGGCCCTGGAACACCGTCTCGATGCCCTTCTCGCGCGCGTCCATCGGGCTGTGGAACTGCACCTGCTCGCCGCCGAGGAAGATCTCTCCGGCATCGGGGCGCACCGCGCCCGCCAGCGCCGAGATCATCGTCGACTTGCCCGCGCCGTTGTCGCCGATCACCGCGAGGATCTCGCCCGGCAGCAGGTCGAAATCGGCGCCGTCCATGGCCACGACCCGGCCGAAGGACTTCATCAGCCCGCGCGCCCGAAGCACCGGCTCTGCAGGGGTGACGGGTGCCGCCATCATGTCGAGATCCTCCGCAGCCACTGGTCGAAGGAGACCGCGATGATGATCAGGAAGCCGATGGTGAACTCCTGCCAGAGCACGTCGAGCCCGGCCAGCGCCAGCCCGTTGCGGAAGAAGCCGACGATCAGCGCGCCGATCAGCGTGCCGATAATCGAGCCGCGCCCGCCGAAGAGGCTGGTGCCGCCGATCACCACGGCGGTGATGCTGTCGAGGTTGGTCATCGCCCCGCCCAGCGGGCTGATCGCGCCGATGCGCCCGATCAGCAGCCATCCGGCGAAACCGCAGATCGTCCCGGCGGCAAGGTAGACGGTGAAGAGCACCCGCCGCGTGCCGATGCCCGAGAGCCGCGCCGCGTTGGGATCGTTGCCCACCGCGTAGACGTGGCGGCCATAGGCGGTGCGGTTGAGCACGTACCACAAGAGCCCCGCCAGCAGCAGCATCAGCAGCGAGCCGATGGTCAGCCGCGCCGCGCCCATGCGCAGCGCCTCGCCGGTCCATTGCAGCACCGGGGCGCTGGCCTCGATCTCCTGCTGGCGGATGGTCTCGCCGCCCGACCAGAACTGTATGAGCGCGTTGAACACGCTCCAGGTGCCCAGGGTGACGATGAAGGGCGGCAGGCGGATCATCGTCACGAAGAAGCCGTTGAGCGCGCCGCAGCCCGAGCCGACCGCGATGCCGAGCGCCAGCGCGAGGCCCGGCGGCAGGTCATGGTCCATCGCCAGCCGCCCCATGGCGACCGAGCTCAGCACCACGATGGCCCCCACCGAGAGGTCGATCCCGGCGGTCAGGATGATCAGCGTCTGGGCCAGCGCCACGGTGCCGATGATGGTCACCTGCTGCAGCACCAGCGACAGGTTGAACGGGTGGAAGAAGCGCTGCCCGACCACCGACGAGAACACCGCCAGCCCCAGCACCAGAACGAGCAGCGGGATGATCGTCGGGTTGCCGTGCAGCAGGTTGATCACCCGGCGCGACAGGCGGGCGTCTTGGGTGGCGAACTGCGGCAGGTCGTTGCTGGCCATGGCGAGCGTCCCGGGTTGTGAAGGCAGGTGCGGGCCCGCCGCGGCGGGCCCCGGTGCAGGGCGCGGTCCGGCTCAGCCCCAGCAGAGCTCGAGCGCCTCCTCGCTGGTGATGGACTCGAGCCCCTCCACCGGCTTGTCGGTCACCAGCTTCACCCCGGTGTTGTAGAAATCGAGCCCCTCGGAGGGTGCGGGCAGCGTGCCGTCCTTGGCAAAGGCCACAACCGCCTCGACCCCGAGCGAGGCCATCAGCAGCGGGAACTGCATCGAGGTCGCGCCGATCACCCCGTCCTGCACGTTGCGCACGCCCGGGCAGCCGCCGTCGACCGAGGTGATCAGCACCGAGCCGTCGTCCTTGCCCGCGCCCTTCAGCGCCTCCCAGGCGCCGGCGGCGGTGGGCTCGTTGATCGTGTAGACGACGTTGACGTCGAAATCCTTCTGCAGCAGCGTCTCCATGCCGTCGCGGCCGCCGACCTCGGAGCCGCCCGCCATCTCGTGTCCGACGATGCGCGGATCGTCCTCGTCGTCGCGCCGGTCGGGGTTCTTGATGTCGATGCCGAAGCCCTGCATGAAGCCCTGGTCGCGCTTCACGTCGACCGTCGGCTGGCTTTCATGCGCGTCGAGAAAGGCGATCTTCGCCGCCTGCGCCGCCTCTTCGCCCAGCGTCTCGCGCGCCCACCCGCCGATCATCTCGCCGGCGAGGAAATTGTCGGTGGCAAAGGTGGCGTCCGCCGCGTCGATCGGCTCGAGCGGCGTGTCGAGAGCGATGACGAGGATCCCCGCGTCGCGCGCCTTCTGCACCGTGGGCACGATCGCCTTGGTGTCGCTCGCCAGCAGCAGGATGCCGTCGGCCCCGGCGGCGATGAGGTTCTCGATGGCGGTGATCTGCGTGTCGTTGTCGCCGTCGTACTTGCCGGCGAAGGCCTGGAACTTCACGCCCAGCTCCTCGGCCTTGGCGGCCGCGCCCTCGCGCATCTTGGCAAAGAAGGGGTTGGTGTCGGTCTTGGTGATCAGCCCGACGAGAATGTCACCGTCCTGGGCAAATGCCGCCGGGGCAGCCAGCATCAGGGCCATGGCGGACCCTGCGGTCCCCAGCCTAAAAAGCGTTTTCATAATGTCCTCCCAAATTGCGCAACTCCTCCTTGCGCCGGATCAGTGGGCAGGTTGTGAAAACTTCTGTCAACAATGATTCAAATATTGCCGTACTTATGTAAACTCATTAACATAAGTGGCGAGGCGCGGAAGTTGCCGTAGCGTCAGGTGCTTGCATGGAAAATCTCCGCCACGACCCGATCTACCGCCTGCTGCTCGACGGGCCGCCGCGCAGCGTGCGCGAGATCGAAACCCTGCTCGGCATGTCCCGGGTGACCGCCTCGCAGAGAATCAGGGACCTCGCGCAGGCGGGGCTGATCGCCGAGGGCGAGAGCGTCGCCTCGGGTGGCGGGCGGCCGGCGCGGACCTGGCGGATCGAGCCGCACCACCGCAACCTCGTCGGCATCGACGTGGGCGAGACCATGGCGCGGGTCACGCTATTCTCGCTCGGCTTCGAGGCGCTCGACGAGGAGCTGCTGCCCATCGACCTGCGCGCCGAGCCGCGCGGCACGCTGGCGGCGCTGGCCGCCGCCGCCGAACGGCTGGTCCGCAGCCCCGCCGCCAGCGCGCCGGTCGCCGCGCTCGGCATCGGGCTGCCCGCGCCGATCGACTACCGGCAGGGAAGGGTCGCGCGGCCCTCGGTCATGTACGGCTGGGAGGATCTCGACATCCGCGCGCTGCTTTCCGAGCGGCTGGGGCTGCCGGTGGCGCTCGACAACGACGTCAACCTCATGTGCCTCGCCGAGCAGCGCCTGCACTGGCCCGAGGCGCGGAACCTCGTCTTCATCAAGGCCGGCACGGGCATCGGCTGCGGCATCATCGCGGACGGGCACATGCTGCGCGGCGCCTTCGGCACCTCGGGCGATATCGGGCACATCCAGCACACGCCGCAGCCGCATCACCTCTGCCGCTGCGGCAAGGAGGGCTGCATCGAGGCCCATGCGGCGGGCTGGGCCATCGCCCGCGACCTGCGCGCGCTGGGGCACGCCTGCGAGGATGCGCGGGACGTCATGCGGCTCTACGCCGCCGGCGCGCCGGAATGCCGGGCGCTGGTCAACGCGGGCAGCCGGATCATCGGCACAGTGGGGGCCGATCTCGTGGCGGTGCTCAATCCGCAGATGCTGGTGATCGGCGGCACGCTTTCCGGCGCGGGCGAGGCCATGCTCGCCGGCATCCGCGAGCGCATCTACCAGCGCTGCCTGCCGCTCGCCACCGAGCGGCTGCAGATCTGCACGGCGCAGGGCGACGGGCGGCTCGGCGCGAAAGGCGCGGCGATGCTGGCCTGGCAGCGGGTGACCGGGCCGGGCTGAGCCCCCACGCTTGCCATTGCCGCCGCCGCGCCGCTTGCCTAACCTGCCGCAAGGTAAGGAGGAACCTATCCATGACAGAGACGACCCCCGGCAAGGCCCCCGGCTTCGACACGCTTGCCGTGCATGCCGGCACCGCACCCGACCCCGCCACCGGCGCGCGGCAGGTGCCGATCTACCAGACCACGTCCTACGTCTTCCGCGACGCCGACCACGCGGCGCGGCTCTTCAACCTCGAGGAGGTGGGCTACATCTACTCGCGCCTGACCAATCCCACGGTCTCGGCGCTGGCGGCCCGGGTCACCGCGCTCGAGGGCGGCGCGGGCGGCATCGCCTGCTCGTCGGGCCACGCGGCGCAGATCATGGCGCTTTTCCCGCTGATGGGGCCGGGCTGCAACATCGTCTCGTCCTCGCGGCTCTACGGCGGCACGATCACCCAGTTCAGCCAGACCATCCGCCGCTTCGGCTGGTCCGCCACCTTCGTCGACACCGACGACCTCGACGCGGTGAAGGCGGCGATCGACGGGAACACCCGCGCGCTCTTCTGCGAGACCATCGCCAACCCCGGCGGCTACGTCACCGACCTTGGCGCGCTGGCGAAGATCGCCGACGAGGCCGGGATCCCGCTCATCGTCGACAACACCACCGCGACGCCGTGGCTCTGCAAGCCGATCGAGCACGGCGCGACGCTGGTGGTGCATTCGGCCACCAAGTACCTGACCGGCAACGGCACGGTGACCGGCGGCATCGTGGTGGATTCGGGCAAGTTCGACTGGTCCGCCTCGGACAAGTTCCCGTCGCTGTCGCAGCCCGAGCCGGCCTATCACGGGCTGACCTTCCACGCGGCGCTGGGGCCGATGGCCTTCACCTTCCATTCGATCGCGGTGGGGCTGCGCGACCTCGGCATGACGATGAACCCACAGGGCGCGCATTACACGCTGATGGGGATCGAGACGCTGGGCCTGCGCATGGAGCGTCACGTGAAGAACGCGCAGGCGGTGGCCGAGTGGCTGGAAAAGGACCCGCGCGTCGAGGCGGTGACCTACGCCGGCCTGCCCTCCTCGCCCTGGCACGAGCGGGCGCAGCGGGTCGTGCCGAAGGGGGCCGGGGCGCTCTTCACCGTGTCGCTGAAGGGCGGCTACGACGCCTGCGTGAAGCTGGTGGACAGCCTCAAGCTGCTGAGCCACGTCGCCAACCTCGGCGACACGCGCAGCCTGATCATCCATCCCGCCTCGACCACCCACCGCCAGCTCGAGCCCGAGCAGCAGGTGAAGGCGGGGGCCGCGCCCAACGTGGTGCGCATCTCGATCGGCATCGAGGACGTGGCCGACATCATCGCCGACCTCGACCAGGGGCTGGCAGCAGCGACCGCCTGAGGAGCACGCCGAGAGGGGGCCGGGCAGCGCGCTTCGGCCCCCGATGCGGCGGAGCGTCGGACCCCAAGGAATTTTCTTTGAAATCAAGGGGCTTCATGGCACGATCCCGCCGAATTTCCGTGGGACCGCAATGATCGACATCCTGCTCTACATCATCTTCGTGCCGCTGATCTTTTGTCTCGTCTGGATCTTCACCAGCGTCCTGCCGAACTGGCTCGCGATCATCGGGCTCGGGAAATGGGGCTGGGACGTCGGCAACAGTGGCGGCAAGGCCCTGTCCCTCTGGCTCGAAACCGGCGACCCGGCGATCTGGGCACCGGCCTGCGGGGTCTGCTTCGCGCTCGTCATGGCGCTCGTCACGCGGCCGCTGAAGCGCTTCTTGCACCGTGTCGAGGCGACCTGGGTCTAGCCACGGCCCCCTCCCCTCAGAAATCGAGCCCCAGGTCCAGCGTCCGCGCCGAATGGGTCAGCGCCCCGGCCGAGATGTAGTCGACCCCGGTGGCGGCGACCTCGGCGATGCGTTCGAGCTTCATGTTGCCCGAGGCCTCGAGCACCAGCCGCCCGGCGGTCATCACCACCGCCTCGCGCAGCGTCCCGCTGTCCATGTTGTCGAGCAGCACCACGTCCGCGCCGCCCTCGTCCAGCACCTCGGCGAGCTGATCGAGCGTATCGACCTCGATCTCGACCCGCACCATGTGCGAGGCCTGCCCCTTGATCGCCTGCAGCACCGGGCGGATGCCTCCGGCGGCGGCGATGTGGTTGTCCTTCACGAGGATCGCATCCGACAGCGAGAAGCGGTGGTTGAAGCCGCCGCCGTGCAGCACAGCCTGTTTCTCGACGAGGCGCAGGCCGGGCGTGGTCTTGCGGGTGCAGGTGATGCGCGCCTTGGTGCCTCTGGTCTCGGCCACGAAACCGGCGGTGATCGTCGCGATGCCCGAGAGGCGACCGGCGAAGTTCAGCGCCACGCGCTCGGCGGTGAGGATCGAGGCGGCCTCGCCCTCGATTTCCATCAGCACGTCGCCGGGGGCGATGGCGCTGCCGTCGGCGCGGTGGACGGTGAGCGCCAGCGCGGGATCGACCATGTGGAAGGCCATGCGCGCGATCTGCATCCCCGAGACCACGCCAGCCTCCCGCGCCCGCAGCTGCGCACGGTAGCGCGTGCCCGCCGGGATCACCGTGCGGGTGGTCAGGTCGCCATAGGTGCCGAGGTCCTCCATCAGCGCGCCCCGCACCAGCGGGTCGAGGATCATGTCGGGCAGCGGAGGCAGGGACATCAGGCGGGTTCCTTCTGGAGCGTGTCGCGGAGGGCCAGCGCCTCCGTCAGGGTCATGCGGCTGCGGGAGCCGGTCTCGGCGGTTGCCTCGCTGGCGTCGGAGCGGAAATGCGCGCCGCGGCTCTCGCGCCGGGTCAGCGCGGCGGCGGCGATGAGCGTCGCCGTGGCGGTCATGTTGGCGAGCGCCGCGCAATGCGGCTGCGCCGCTTCGACGGCGGCGATCTCGCGCAGGCAGGCGGTCAGTCCCTCGGCGCTGCGGATCACCCCCGCCCCCGCGGTCATGGCATGGCGCAGGCGGTTGACGAGCGCCGGATCGGGCAGGTCGGCAGCGCCGGTGCGCGGCAGCGATATCTCGGGGGTCGCGGCGACCTCGCCAAGCGCCTGCGCGATGCCCGACGCGCAGCGGCGGGCGTAGACCAGCGCCTCGAGGAGCCCGTTCGACGCCAGCCGGTTCGCGCCGTGGAGCCCGGTCGAGGCGACCTCGCCGCAGGCCCAGAGCCCGGCGAGCGAGGCGCGCCCGGCGGCATCCGTGGCGATCCCGCCCATGTGGTAATGCGCGGCGGCGGCGACGGGGATGGGCTGGGTGACGGGGTCGATCCCGGCGCGATCGCAGGCGGCGGCAACCCCCGGGAACTCCTCGCGGATCCGGGAGCCGAGCGCGGCGCGGGTGTCGAGCATGGGGCGCAGGCCGGACTGGCTCTGCGCGTAGACGGCGCGGGCGACGACGTCGCGCGGGGCAAGCTCGAGGTCCGGGTGCTGCCCTTCCATGAAGCGCTGCCCCAGCCGGTTGACCAGCACCGCCCCCTCGCCCCGCAGCGCCTCGGTGGCGAGCGGCGCGGGGTCGAGCCCGATGTCCATGGCGGTGGGGTGGAACTGCACGAATTCCATGTCGGCCATCACCGCACCGGCCCGTGCCGCCAGCCCCGCGACCTGCCCGCGGATGCGCGCGGGGTTGGTCGTGAGCGCGTAGAGCCCGCCCGAGCCGCCGCCCGCCAGCAGCACCGCCGGGGCGGTCACCGCGACAGGCGCGCCGCCCCCGGAAGCCGCCAGCTCGACGCCGGTGACGCGGCCCGCGGCGCTGCGCAGCCCGGTCGCCAGCCAGCCCTCGAGCACCTGCACCGAGGGCGCGCGCCGCACCTGCGCGACCAGCGCGCGCATGATCTCGGCCCCGGCCTGATCGCCGCGCACCCGCACGACGCGGGCGAAGGCATGCGCCGCCTCGCGCGAGAGCAGGTAGCCCCCCGCCGCGTCGCGGTCGAAGGGCGCGCCGAGCCGGGTCAGCGACAGGATGTGCTCGCGCGCCTCGCGGGTGACCGAGCGGGCGACCTCGGGATCGACGATCCCCGCACCCGCCCGCAGCGTGTCGAGCGCATGGGACTCGGGGCTGTCGGGATGCGTCATGGCGGCGGCGACCCCGCCCTGCGCCCAGGCCGAGCTTGCGCCGGTGCCGAGCGGGTCGGGCGAGACCAGCAGCACCGGGCGCGGCGCCAGAGCCAGCGCGGCGTAGAGCGCGGCCAGACCCGCGCCGAGGATGACCACGCGGCCGGTCGTGACCTGCTGCACGGGCTCAGGCCGCCTTGCGCTGCGACAGGTCGATCATCCGCTGCACGGCGAGGCGCGCGCCTGTCGCGACCGAGGCATCGACCTCGACCACGCCCTCCATGCTGTGCAGCGACCAGAGCACCTTCTCGAGCGTGATCATCTTCATGTAGGGGCACATGTTGCAGGGGCCGACGAACTCGATCCCGGGCAGCGCGTCCGAGATGTTCGAGGCCATCGAGCATTCGGTGACCAGCATCGCCTTCTGCGGCTGCTCGCGGGTGACGTAGTCGATGATCCCGGCGGTGGAGCCCGAGAAATCCGCCTCGGCCACCACGTCGGGCGGGCACTCGGGATGGGCGATGATGCGGGTGTCGGGCTGCCAGCTGCGGAAGTCGCGCAGCTCGGCGGCGGTGAAGCGCTCGTGCACGATGCAGGACCCGTCGTACCAGACGATGTTCTTCTGCGGCACCTGCTTCGCGACGTTCTGCGCGAGGTACTTGTCCGGCGTCATGATCACCGTCTCGGCGTCCAGCGCGGCGACGATCTGCGCCGCGTTCGACGAGGTGCAGCAGATGTCAGAGGCGGCCTTCACCGCGGCCGAGGTGTTCACGTAGGTGACCACCGGCGCGCCCGGGTAGCGGCGGCGCATCTCGGCGATGCCCTCGGGGGTGATGCTTTCCGCCAGCGAGCAGCCGGCATTCATGTCGGGGATCAGCACGGTCTTCTCGGGGCTGAGGACCTTCGAGGTCTCGGCCATGAAATGCACGCCGCACTGCACGATCACGTCCGCCTCGACCCGCGTCGCCTCGATGGCGAGCTGCAGGCTGTCGCCCACCACGTCGGCGATGCCGTGGTAGATCTGCGGGGTCATGTAGTTATGCGCGAGGATGACCGCGTTGCGCTCTTTCTTGAGCCGGTTGATCGCCTCGACATAGGGGGCGTGGATCGCCCAGTCGGCGGGGCTGACCACGCGGCTCATGGTGGCGTAGAGCCCGCTCAGCCGCTCCGCCGCCTCGAGCGAGGGGGCAAGGTCGTAGTGCTGGCCGAGCGTCTCGGCGATGGTCGTCTGGTCGAGCATGAACCTGCTCCTCCTCAGGGTCCGCGGTCCGGCCTTCTGTGTCGGTTTGACGACACCGGCGGTCGGGCCGAGGGGATAGCCGCATGTTGACGCAAGGACAAGACATGCCGTGCGGGAAAGGGTCCGGTTCAGTCCAGCCGCGCGGGCTGGTCCTTCACCCGGCGGATGGGGATCGAGGATTCCAGCGAGGCCACCCCCGGCAGCTTGGTCAACCGCCCGGTGAGGAAGCGCTCGTACTCGGCGAGATCGCGCACCGAGATGCGCAGCAGGTAGTCGAAACTGCCGGTCATCAGCCAGCAGTCGACGATCTCGGGACAGCGCCGGACCTCGGCCTCGAAGGCCTCGAGCCGGTCGTCGATCTGCCGGTCGAGCCGCACCGAGATGAACACGCTGAAGTCGAAGCCGAGCTTGCGCTCGTCGATGCGCGCGCCGTAGCCGGTGATGTAGCCCTCGGCCTCGAGCCTGCGGATCCGCCGCGCGCAGGGCGAGGCGGAAAGCCCGATCCGCTCGCCCAGTTCCTGATGCCCAAGCCGCGCGGACTTCTGCAGCTCGCGGAGGATCTTGCGGTCGATCTCGTCGAGGGTCTGGTCCATTTGCGCTGGTTTCCGCCGCCGAATGCCTGTGTGACGCTCGTTTCCACTACGAATCTGCCATGCTGGCAAGCGCAAAGACAGGTTTCGCCGCAGACGCGGGTGTATCCTCGCGCGAAAGGGAGGCACCATGACCAACGACGCGCAGCACCTCAAGGTGATCGAGCAGCGACTGCTTTGGCTGTCGCACTGGATGATCCACAACGCCAATCACATCCGCCCCAAGGAGGACGGGATCAAGATCGGCGGGCACCAGGCCTCGTCGGCCTCGATGGTGTCGATCATGACCGCGCTCTACTTCTCGGTGCTGCGCCCCGAGGACCGGGTGGCGGTGAAGCCCCACGCCTCGCCGATCTTCCATGCAATGCAGTACCTGATGGGCAACCAGACGCGCGAGAAGATGGAGAACTTCCGCGGCTACGGCGGCGTGCAGAGCTATCCCAGCCGCACCAAGGACATCGACGACGTCGATTTCTCGACCGGCTCGGTCGGGCTCGGCGTCGGGATCACCGCGCTGGCCTCGATGGTGCAGGACTTCATCCGCGGCAAGGACTGGGGTGCCGGGGTCGAGGCGGGCCGCATGGTCGCGCTTGTGGGCGATGCCGAGCTCGACGAGGGCAATATCTACGAGGTGCTGCAGGAGGGCTGGAAGAATGACCTGCGCAACTGCTGGTGGGTGATCGACTACAACCGCCAGTCGCTCGACGGCATCGTGCGCGAGGGGCTCTTCGAGCGGGTCGAGAAGATCTTCGAGGCCTTCGGCTGGGACGTGGTGCGGGTGAAATACGGCGCGCTGCAGCAGGCGGCCTTTGCCGAGCCCGGCGGCACGCGGCTGCGGGACTGGATCGACGCCTGCCCCAACGCCGAATACTCGGCCCTCACCTATCGCGGCGGCGCGGTCTGGCGCGAGCGGCTGATGGAGGATCTGGGCGATCAGGGCGAGGTGAGCGCGCTCATCGAGCGGCGCAGCGATGCCGAGCTGGCGGCGCTGATGGAGAACCTCGGCGGCAACTGCGTCGCGACCATGGCCGAGGCCTTTGCCGCCGTGGACCACGACCGGCCGGTCTGCTTCCTCGCCTATACGATCAAGGGCTGGGGCACGCCCATCGCCGGGCACAAGGACAACCATGGCGGGCTGATGACCAAGGCGCAGATGGCCGAGTGGCAGGCGCGCATGGGCGTCGCCGAGGGCGAGGAATGGGAGCCCTTCGCCACGGTGACGGACCCCGCCGCGCTGCAGCAGTTCCTCGCGCGCGTGCCGTTCTTCGCCAAGGGCGCGCGGCGTTACAGCGACGCCCGGCTCAGGGTGCCCGCGGTCGCGGTGGACACCAGCCGCGAGATCTCGACCCAGATGGCCTTCGGCAAGATCCTCGATGAGCTCGCGCGCGGCGACAGCGAGCTTGCGGCGCGGATCATGACCACCTCGCCCGACGTGACCGGCACAACCGGGCTCGGCCCGTGGGTGAACCGGCGCAAGCTCTTTGCCCGCAAGGCGCAGGACGACGCCTTCATCGAGCACCGCATCCCGTCGACCGCCAAGTGGAACTTCGCCCCCGAGGGCCAGCACCTCGAGCTTGGCATCGCCGAGATGAACCTCTTCCTGCTGCTCGGCGCGGCGGGGCTGTCGCACAGCCTCTTCGGCAAGCGGGTGATCCCCATCGGCACGGTCTACGACCCCTTCGTCGCCCGCGGCCTCGATGCGCTGAACTACGCCTGCTACCAGGACGCGCGTTTCATGATCGTCGGCACGCCCTCGGGTGTCACGCTCGCCCCCGAGGGCGGCGCGCACCAGTCGATCGGCACGCCGCTGATCGGCATGAGCCAGGACGGGCTCGCCGCCTTCGAGCCCGCCTTCGCCGACGAGCTGGCGGTGATCATGGAATGGGCCTTCGACTACCTGCAGCGCGACGGCGCCGGCGATCCCGACGAGCGGACATGGCTGCGCGACGAGACCGGCGGATCGGTCTACCTGCGCCTGACCACCAAGCCGCTCGAGCAGCCCGGCAAGCGCAACGACGACGCCTTCGTGCAGGGCGCGATCGACGGCGGCTACTGGCTGCGCAGGCCGGGGCCCAACTGCTCGGTGGTGATCGCCTACCAGGGCGCGGTCGCCGACGAGGCCATCGCCGCGGCGGGCATGATCGGCGAGCACCGGCGCGACGTGGGCGTGCTGGCGGTGACCTCGGCCGACCGGCTCAACGCCGGCTGGACCGCGGCGCAGCGCGACCGGGCGCGCGGCAACGCGCAGGCGCGCTCGCATGTGGAAAGCCTGCTCGGCGGGCTGCCGCGGCATTGCACGCTGGTCACGGTGATCGACGGCCACCCGGCGACGCTCTCGTGGCTGGGCGCGGTCGCGGGGCACCGGGTGATCCCGCACGGGGTCGAGCATTTCGGCCAGACCGGCACCATCGGCGATCTCTACCGGCATTTCGGGCTGGACCGCGACAGCCTCGCGCGGGCGGTCACCCAGCTGACCGTCGGCTCGGTCGTCGCCTGAGCCGAGGCACGGTCCGGCCCCGCCACGGCGGGTCGGGCCGGCGCATCCTCAGCGCATCTTGAGATCCAGCAGCCCGCCGCCGAACAGCCGGTCGCGCGAATGCCGGAGGTGCTGGCCCATCTCGCTCCGGGCGCGCTCGGGATCCTGCGTGCGGATCGCCTCGAAGATCTTGGTGTGCTCCTCGAGCACCTCCTCGAGCCCCTTGCGCCCGTCGTTCATCAGCGACTCGCCATGCAGCTTCATCCCGACGTTCACGTGGTCGCGCAGCGCGCGGAAGGTGGCCTCGAAATACTGGTTGTTCGAGGCGCGGGCGATGCTGCCGTGGAACATGAAATCCGCGTCCTCGCGGTGCTGCAGCGAGCCGGTCGCCGCGCGCAGCAGCTCCAGCGCCTGCTCGATCTCGCCCAGCAGCGCGGCGTTGCGGCGCTCGGCGGCCAGCGCCGCCGCCTCGGTCTCGAGGTTGATGCGGAACTCGTAGCAGCGCTGCACGTCGGCCAGCGTCTCGACCCGGGCAAAGCCGATGGGCACGCTCTTCAGCGTCTCGCGCACGAAGTTGCCCGCCCCCTGGCGCGAGACCACCGCCCCCTCCTCGCGCAGCCGCTCGAGCGCCGTGCGCAGCACCGGCCGCGACACGCCGAATTCCTCGGCGAGCTGAAGCTCGGACGGCAGCTTGTCATTCGCCACGTAGTCGCCGTTGGTGATACGGGCGCGCAGCGAGTGATATACCTTGTCCGCAAGGGGCATTCGCGTTCTGGTCTTGCCTGGCACGTTGTCTGTTTCCGCTAGGGGCTGAAAATACCGCTTAAACCGTCGGCAGGAATTTTACAAGTTTCACGAGACTGTCAGGCGGCCCGAAACCGCCGGATTTGGTAATTATCACAAGGGGCGCGCCTTCGGCGGTCCGGGCAACGGGCACCCCGGGAAGGATTTGTCCCAGCACGTCGAGTTGTCCAATTCCGAGCCGCGCCAGCAGCGCCGCGGCGCTTTCGCCACCGCAGGCGAAGAGCGTGGCGGGCCGCACGTGGCGCTGCGCCTCGGCGAGCGTTCCGGCAAAGGCCGCGGCCGCGGCGTCGCCGGGGATCTCCTCGGCGCCCGGGGTCATGCGGATCAGCAGCAGCGGCGCGTCCGGCAGTTCGGGGCAGGCGCCGTTGGGCGCCTCGAGCACCGGCACGTCCCGCAGCGCGTCGACCTGCGCCAGCGTCACGGGATCGCGCGAGCCGATGGCCAGCAGCGCCGGCAGCTCGAGCCGCGGCAGGGGCCGCGCCGCGCCGCCGGGCCAGAGCCGGTCCGCCAGCGCCTCGGCGAGCCCCGCCGCGCCGACGTAGACCGCCTCCGAGAGGTCTTCGGGCAGCTGCGCGGCAAGGTCGGCCTGTGTCCGGGTGTCGGGGATCTGCAGCGCGCGGCCGATCCGCGGGGCGACCGGGATCGGCACCTCGACCCCCGCGCCGCAGACCGCGCCCTGCAGGCAGAGCCGGCCAAGGGCGGGGATCGCGGGATTGACCACGAGCCGCGCGCCGGAAGCCGCGAGCGGTGCCAGCTCGGCCGCGACATGGCCCTTGAGGCGGCTATCTATCTTCTTGAAAAGAATTCCGGAATGCCCGGCAAGGTCACGCGCAACCGCCGCGGCGACGCGCGCAGCCTCGGCCTCGGTCCCGTCGCGGGTGCCGGTGGCCACGGCGATGACCTCGGCCGCCGAGCCGAGCGCCGCCGGCAGGTCGCGCGGCCGGCAGGCGACGCGCACCCGCGCGCCGCGCTCGGCAAAGCCCGCGGCGCTGTCGAGCGCCCCGGTCAGGTCGTCCGCAACGATGAAGACCCGCTCGCGAGCCATGGCTGTCCCTCCCCGCGCCGCGCTCAATACGCGCGGCGGTAGATCTCCTCGATCTCGTCCACCGACAGGTCGCGCGGGTTCCAGTCGAGCAGGCGGCGGATGGCGTGCGCCTCCTCGGCCATCGCCCGCAGGCATCCCTCCTCGACCCCGTGCGCGCGCAGCCGCATGTCGAGCCCGAGCGCCGCGCAGAAGGCGGTGGCCCCCTCGCGGATCTGCGCCTCGCTGCCCGCCTCGAAGCCGAGCGCCGCCGCGACCAGCGCCGTCTTCTCCGGCCGCGCCCCGGCGTTCGCCGCCAGAACGTGCGGGAAGATCAGCGCGTTGGCAATGCCGTGCGGCAGCTTGTAGCGGGTGCCGAGCGGATAGCTGAGGGCGTGGCCGGCCGTGGTGTTGACCGGCCCGAGGCAGACGCCGCCGTAGAGCGCGGCAAGCGACAGCCCGGCCCGCGCCTCGGCGTCATCGCCGTTCTCGACGGCGCGGCGCAGGTAGCGGCCGACCAGCTCGATCCCTTGCAGCGCATAGCCGTCGACCAGCGGATGCGCGCGTTTCGAGGTGAAGGCCTCGACGCAATGCGCCATGGCATCGACGCCGGTGGCCGCGGTGACATGGGGCGGCACGGTCATGGTGAGGTCGGGATCGACGATGGCGAGATCGGCCAGCATGTGCGGGCTTTCGGTCGCGACCTTGCTGTTGGTGGCAGGATCGGTGACCAGCGCGCGGGTGCCGACCTCGGACCCGGTGCCGGCGGTGGTCGGGATCTGCACGAGGCCGACCTTGCGCGCGGGGGCGCGGTTCGGGCCGCTGATCTCGGAGAGCGCGACGCCCTGCCCGACCATCACCGCGACGAGCTTGGCGAGATCCATCGCCGAGCCGCCGCCGAAGCCGATCACCAGGTCCGCCCCCGCGGCCGCCGCGACGGCGGCGTTCAGGTTGTCGATGCCGGGCTCGGGCACCACCTCGCCGAAGCAGGCGACCTCGCCCAGCCCCAGCGCCGGGAGCCGCGCCGCGTTCACCGGATCGGCGATCACGAAGGGCGCCGCGTAGCCGCCCTCGGCAACCCAGTCGGCGAGCCGCGCCAGCGTGCCGCTGCCAAAATGGACAAGCGCGGGGCGGCGCAGTTCGATCGGGGTCGTGAGGGTGTGCATGCGGGATCCTCCTCTGGGACGCCGGGCGCGTCCGGTGCGATTCTCATGTCGGTGCTGCAGGGGGCAGACCGTCTCGAGGATGAACACCTGATTGATATTTTACAACTTGTCAATTGATGAAGAACCGCGACCTGCCATCGAAGGCGACCCCGCGCGCAGAGTGGCCCGCGCGAGGTAATCATAAAAACCTCTGTAAATAGAGAGTTTTAAGCACGGTTAAGCAGGCACCCAAGCGCGGTTGATAGCGCAACCACGCAGAAAAATCGGCAAGCAACCGCAAAAATCCAGTTACCGAATTGACATGTTGTCATCTCGACTGCATGTTGCGAGGCGAGACTCGGCACGCCCCACCGGCGTGCCATGCGCCGGGAGGACAGACGCATGATCATACGCGAAGCGAAGGCGGACCTCTGGGTCGGCTGCGGGCTGCTGGCCCTTTGCGGCTTTGCAGGCTGGCGCGCAACCTACATCAAGCAGGGCTTCAGCCAGACCGCCGCGGGACCGAGCTTCCTGCCCTGGCTGGTGGTCTCGCTGATCGCGGTGCTTTCGGTGATGATGATCATCCGCGCCCTGCGCGCCGAGCATGACCCGGCGACCGACATCACCATGCCGGGCAAGCGCGTGCTGCTGGCCATGGCGGCCTTCACGCTGCTGATGATCGGCTATGCCATCGCCTTCATGCCGGTCGGATACCTCGCCTCGACGCTGGTCGCCTTCATCCTGGGGCTGATCCTGCTGGGCGAGCGGAACTGGCTGCTGGTCGTGCTCTTCCCGGTGGGAATGACGCTGTCGATCTACTTCGGCTTCACCAAGCTCCTGGCAGTCTGGCTGCCCTGAGATCCTGAAAAGCAAGAGAAACGAGAAGACAAACCTGTCTGAAGGGAGGAACACTTCATGATCAAAGCGACTTTCACCGCGGCCGCCGTCGCGGCCCTGACCGCCGGTGCCGCCGGTGCCGCGGACTTCCCGCAGCGCCCGGTGCAGCTGGTCGTCCCCTATTCCGCGGGCGGCTCCACCGACCTGTCGATGCGGGTGGTGGCCGACACGTTCGAGCGCCTGTTCGACGGCCAGATGGTGGTGCGCAACCAGCCCGGCGGCGGCGGCGGCATCGGCTCCTCGGCGGCGATCCACGCCCGCCCCGACGGCTACACGCTGGCCGCGGGCGCGCAGGGCCCGCTGGTCATCCTGCCGCTGATCGGCGGCACCGACTACCAGTTCGACGATGTCGAGTTCATCGGCCTCTTCGCCCGCTCGCTGCAACTGATGGTCGCCTGCGCCGACGCGCCCTTCTCGGACTATGACGGGTTCATCGAATACGCCAAGACCAAGGCGCCGCAGATCGGCAACTCGGGCGCCGGCGGTGCCAACCAGATCTCGGCCGAGGCCTTTGCCGACGCCGCGGGCATCGCGATCGAATCCGTGCCCTTCAACGGCTCGTCCGAGGCGCGCACCGCCTGCATCGGTGGCCACATCGACGCGATGGTCGCCTCGCCCGCCGAGGCCAAGGCGGCGTCGGAGTCGGGCCAGATGACCCCGCTCTTCGTGATGGAGGACGAACGCATCGACCTCTTCCCCGACACCCCGACCGCGGTCGAGAAGGGCGTCGACTTCACCTGGTCCTCGTGGAAGGGCCTGATCGGGCCGAAGGGCATGGACGAGGAAACCCTCGCCTGGCTGCGCGACGCGGTGAAGCAGGTCGCCGAGGACGAGGAGTTCAAGAAGACCCTCACCGACATGGGCGAATTCGTCACCTACGAGGACGCAGCCGCCTTCGAGGCCCGTGCCCGCGGCGAGCTCGAGACCTCGCGCAGCGTGCTCGAGAAGCTCGAGATGCTCGGCATGAACAACTGATCGGTCGCCGGGCCCCGTGCCCGGCCATCGACACCGGACCGGGGCGCCCACCGCCCCGGTCCTTCCCCTCTCGCGCCGCCCGCCGCGGCGCATCGACACGGATGCAGGGTCGTCATGGACACAATCGCCTTTCTCGCACCTCTCTTCGCGCCGCAGGTCCTGCTGACCATCGCGCTCGGAACCTTCGGGGGGCTGGTCATCGGCGCGCTTCCCGGGCTGACCGCGACGATGGGCGTCGCGCTGCTGATCCCGATGACCTTCGGCATGAGCCCGGTGATGGGGCTCAACATGCTGATCGGCATCTACATCGGCGGCATCTACGGCGGCTGCGTCTCGTCGATCCTGCTGCGCACCCCCGGCACCCCGGCCTCGGCGGCCACCGTGCTTGACGGCTACCCGATGGCGCAGAAGGGCGCGGCGGGACGCGCGCTCGGCATGGCGACCATCGCCTCGACCATCGGCGGGCTCATCGCCGCGGTCGTGCTCGCGACGCTCGCGCCGCAGCTGGCCGGCATCGCGCTCGAGTTCGGCGCGCCGGAATATTTCGCCCTCGCCCTCTTCGGCCTGACCATCATCGCCTCGCTCTCGGGCGACCTGCTGAAGGGCGCGATCTCGGGCCTGCTCGGCATCCTCATCTCGACCGTCGGCGCCGATCCCATCTCGGGCGTCATGCGCTACACCTTCGGCATCCACGGCTTTGCCTCGGGCTTTGCCTTCACCCCCGCGCTGATCGGCCTCTTCGCGCTCTCCGAGGTCTTCACCCAGATGGAGCGCATCGCCGGCGGCGAGGAGCCGATCAAGAGCGTCTCGGGCCGCTGGCCGACCCGCGCCGAGATGTCCGAGAGCAAGGGCGCGCTGATCCGCGGCTCGATCATCGGCACGCTGATCGGCATCGTGCCGGGCACCGGCTCGGGCACCGCCTCGTGGATCGCCTACAACGAGGCGCGCCGCGCCTCGAAGACCCCCGAGAAGTTCGGCACCGGCTACGCCCCCGGCATCGCCGCCACGGAATCCGCCAACAACGCCGTCTGCGCCGCCGCGCTGATCCCGCTGCTGGCGCTCGGCATCCCCGGCGACGTGGTGACCGCGGTGCTGATGGGCGGGCTGCTGATCCAGGGCCTCGCACCGGGACCGATGCTGTTCCAGACCAACCCCGACGTGGTGGTCGGCATGTTCGGCGGCACCTTCATCGCGACCATCTTCATGTTCATCTTCGGCATGGCGCTGATCCCGGTCTTCAGCCGCATTCTGATGATCCCGCGCCGCCTGCTGGCCATGTCGATCGTGGTGTTCTGCTTCATCGGCGCCTTCTCGATCAACCTCAACCCGGTCGATCTCTACACCATGGTGGGCTTCGGCGTGCTGGGCTGGGGCATGCAGAAATTCGGCTTCAGCCAGGCCGCGCTCTGCATCGCGCTGATCCTCGGCCCGCTGCTCGAATCCAACCTGCGCCGGGGCCTGCTGCAGAACCAGGACAACGTGCTCTCGTTCATCTCGACGCCGATCACCCTGCTGTTCCTCGGGCTCACCGTGCTCTCGGCGGCCTGGCCCTACATCTCGCGCGCGATCGTCCGTGACCGCGCCACGCAGCACCAATAACCAGGAAATCCCATGACTTCGCAAAAAGAAGCCTTCGTCGCGCTGGTCACCTGCTTCAACGACGACGAGACGATCAACTTCGACGCCACCCGCGCCCAGGTGCGCCGCCAGGTGGCCGCCGGCAACAACATCATGTGCGCCGGCACCAACGGCGACTTCTCGGCGCTGACCTTCGACGAGAAGGTGAAGCTGACCGGCGAGGTGGTGGACGAGGTGGCCGGCCGCGCCAAGGTGATCGTCAACGCCGGCATGCCCGCGACTTTCGAGACGGTCGCGCTGGCCCGCGAATTCGACCGCATCGGCGTCGACGGCATCGCGGTGATCACCCCGTTCTTCATCGCCTGCACGCAGGACGGGCTGGTGCGCCACTTCACCACCGTCGCCGACGCGGTGGAGACGCCCGTCTACCTCTACGACATCCCCGCCCGCACCCAGAACCACATCGAGCCCGAGACCGCGCGCATCCTGTCGAAGCACCCGAACATCGCCGGGATCAAGGATTCCGGCGGCGCGCAGGAGACGCTCGAGCAGTACATGGCCGTCGGCCGCGAGGAAGCGGGCTTCGACGTCTATTCCGGCCCCGACCACCTCGTGCACTGGTCGTTCCAGAACGGCGCCAAGGGCGCGATCTCGGGGCTCGGCAACGTGATGCCCGAAGTGCTCGCGAAGATCGTCCGCTGCTTCAACGCCGGGGACGAGGCCGGCGCGGCCGAGGCGCAGGCGATCTACGGCGCCTTCCGCACCGACCTCTACAAGCTGGGCTTCCCGCCGGCGCTGGTGAAACGCGCGCTCTGGGTCATGGACCACTCGGTCGGCGCCTCGCGCCAGCCCGCGCTGCTGCCCGACCCCGAGCAGGACAAGCAGATCGAGGCCATCCTGAAGAAATACGAGCTCTTCTGATGGTCGCGCCAAGACCCGTCGTCGTCACCACCTCGCCCGGCTTCGGCAAGCATGGGCGGGTGCCCGAGCTGATCGCGGCGCGCGGCTGGGAGTTCATCCGCTGCACCGACACCAGCCTGCCCGACGGCGGCCTGTCCGAGCACATCGCCCGCGCCGACGCGCTGGTGGTCGGCCTCGTGCCGGTCACCGCCGAGACGCTGGCGCAGGGGCCGAACCTGCGCGCGGTGATCAAGCACGGCGTGGGTGTCGACAACATCGACATCCCCGCCTGCACCGCCGCGGGCCTGCCGGTCTGCAACACGCCCGCCGCCAACGCCGACGCGGTGGCCGAGCTGGCGGTGGGGCTGATGTTCTCGATGGCGCGCTGGATCCCGCAGGGCCATGTCTCGGTGACGAGCGGCGGCTGGGAGCGGCGCATCGGCACGCAGCTCGGCGGCAAGACGCTCGGCATCGTCGGGCTCGGCAACATCGGCAAGCGGCTGGCGAAGCTGGCGCTGGGTCTCGGCATGACGGTCATCGCCACCGACAAGTACCCAGACGAGACCTTCGCCGCCCAGCACGGCATCACCTTCCTGCCGCTCGAAGAGCTGCTGGCGCGGGCCGATTACGTCTCGCTGCACGTCTTCGGCGGCGACGGCAATGCCGCGCTGATCAACGCCGAGACCCTCGCGCTGATGAAGCCCGACGCCAAGCTCATCAACCTCGCCCGCGGCGAGGTGGTGGATCTCGACGCCGTGGCCGCGGCGCTGGCCGCGGACCGGCTCGGCGCTGTCGCCATCGACGCCTATGTCTCCGAGCCGCCCGACGTGTCGCACCCGGTCTTCGCCCATCCCCGAGCGGTCTTCACGCCGCACTCCGGGGCCGATACCAAGGAGGCGCTCGAGAATGTCGGCCTCATGGTGATCGACAGCCTCGACGCGCTCTTTGCCGGCGACATGCCGCCGCGCTGCCTCAACGCCAGCGACCTGCCGCCCCGCTGAGGGCGCGCCACGATCTTACCGGAGGGACCACCATGTCCGAACACCCGATTGTCATCACCATGGGCGACCCCTCCGGGGTCGGCGCCGAGGTCACCGTCAAGGCCATGGCCGGGCTCTCGCCCGCCGAGCGCGCCCGCTACGCCGTGATCGGCGACGAGGACACGCTGGCCCGCGCCGTCCGGGCCTGCGATCTCGACCTGAAGCTGCGCCCGCAGGGCACCGGCGCCGGAGACGCGCTGCAGGTCATCCACGTGCCGGTGGATGGCCTTCCGGGCAAGTTCGGCGTGCTTTCCGACGCCTGCGGCGAGGCCTCGTTCCAGTACATCAACAAGGCCGTCGAACTGACCAGCTCGGGCGCGGCCTCGTGCATCGTCACCGCGCCGATCAACAAGGCGGCGCTGAACGCGGCGGGGCACCATTACGACGGCCACACCGGCATGCTGGCGCATCTCACCGGCTGCAAGTCGAGCTGGATGCTGCTCGCCTCGCCGACGCTGAACGTGCTGCACGTCTCGACCCACGTCTCGCTCAAGGACGCGATCACCCGCGCGACGCCCGAGCGCGTGCTCGAGACCATCCGCATCGGCCACAACCACCTGCGCCGCATGGGGCTGGAGAACCCGCGCATCGCGGTCGCCGGCATCAACCCGCATTGCGGCGAGGGCGGGCTCTTCGGCAGCGAGGACGACAGGCAGATCGCGCCCGGCGTCGAGATGGCAAAGGCCGAGGGGATCAACGTGCAGGGGCCGATCTCGGCCGACACGGTCTACCACCGCGCCAACACCGGGGCCTTCGACCTCGTGATCGCGCAGTACCACGACCAGGGCCACATCCCGATCAAGCTCATCGCCTTCGACACGGCGGTGAACGTCTCGCTCGGCCTGCCGATCGACCGTTGCTCGGTCGACCATGGCACCGCCTTCGACATCGCCGGGACCGGCAAGGCCAACCACGTCAACATGCTCGCCGCGCTCGACTACGCGGGCAAGCTGGCGGCGGCGAAGCGCAAGCTCGCGGCCTGAGCCGGCCGGGCGGGGCCGTCAGCCCCGCCCTCCCCGCCTCACTCGACGCGGCTCTCGGTCACCTCCGCCGCGAAGGCGGTGAAGAACTTGTCGGAAAGCTTCTTGGCCGTGCCCTGGATGAGCCGGCTGCCAAGCTGGGCGATCTTGCCGCCGACCTCGGCCTTGGCCGCGTAGCTGAGGCGCGTGCCGCCCTCGACCTCGGTCAGGGTGACATCCGCGCCGCCCTTGGCGAACCCGGCGGCGCCGCCCTTGCCCTCGCCGGTGAGGCTGAACCGGTCGGGACCGCCCGCCGTGTCCAGCACCACCCTGCCGCCGAACCGCGCCTTGACCGGGCCGATCTTCAGCACCACCGCCGCCTCGAATTCCTCGGGGGCGAGCTGCACCAGCTCCTCGCAGCCGGGGATGCAGCGGCGCAGCACCTCGGGATCGCGGATCGCCGCGAAGACGGTCTCCTTCGGGGCCGGGATGATCAGGTCGTCGTTTAGTTCCATGGTGCGGTCAGCCTTTCTTCAGCAGCATCTGGGGTGGCTCTCGAGCAGGATGCGCTCCTGCTCCTCGGGGGTGAGCGGCGCAGGCGCGGCCCGGAAGCGGCGCAGCCAGCTACGCAAGGCTTTCATGGTGGTCTCCCTCTCGCGCGCGGTCGGTGTTGCGCCACAGGACGATCTCGGCGAGCACCGAGAGCGCGATCTCCTGCGGGTCGATGGCGTGGATGTTCAGCCCGGCGGGCGACTTCAGCCGGGCGATGTGGCCGCCCTCGAGCCCCGCGCCGGCCAGCTTGTCGCAGAGCGTGCCCGCCTTGCGCCGCGAGGCCACCATCGAGACCCGCTCGGCCGGGCTTTCCAGCGCCGCCCGCAGGCAGGCAAGGTCCTGCACGCCCTGGCTCGCCACCACGACGAAATCGCGCGGCCCGATCTGCAGCCCCGAGAGATCAGCCCCCACGAAGCGCGCCGCGCTGTCGGGCCCCTCGCTGCCCTCGGGCAGCGCCAGCCGGTAGCCCGCCAGCGCCGCGTGCCGCGCCAGCGCCCGGCTGATCGGCGTGTCGCCGAAGATCACCAGCAGCGGCGGCAGCTCGTAGGGTTCCAGCAGCAGGTCCACCGTGCCGCCCGACGGGCAGCCGCTGCGGAACACCTGCGCGCCGTCGGCATCGGTGAGCGTCACGACCTTGTCCGAGGGCTTCACCCGGATCAGCCGGGTCTGGCCGCTGGCCAGCGCCTCGCGCCCGGCGCTGAGCACCGCGCGCTTGACGCAGGCGCCGCCGAGATGGCCGAGGATCTCGCCGCCCTCGGTCACCACCGCCTTGGCCCCGGCCTTGGCCGAGGTGACATCCGCGGTGCGCACCACGGTGGCGACGCAGAACGGCCGGCCGCTGCGGCGCTGGCGGTCGATCTCGTCGAAGAAGTCGAACCCTGACATTGTGCTCCTCTCCTCTCAGAGCCGTGCGAATTCGGTCTCGAGCGCGGCAAGCGCGTCGATGGTGTTGGCAGGCAGATGCGCGTCGAGATGCGGCAGCGCGGCGGCCATGGCGGCGGCGACAGGCGCGTAGCCCGTCCAGCCGAGCAGCGGGTTCAGCCAGACGATGCGCCGCGCCCTGCGCCGGATGCGCGCGAGCGCGGCGGCCAGCGCCTCGGGCGTGCCGGTGCAGTAGCCGTCCGAAAGAACGATCACGACCGTCCGGCGCGACAGCGCCCGCGCCGCGTAGGCATCGGCGAAGGCCGCAAGCGAGGCGCCGATGTCGGTGCCACCGCCGAAGCCCTCGGCCATCAGGCTCAGCCGCCCGGCGGCGCGCAGGCTGTCGCGGTCGCGCAGCGCCGGGGTGACGCGCAACAGCCGGGTGTGGAAGAGGTAGGCGTCGGCGGTGGTGTCGGCGTCGACCAGCCCCTTGATGAAGGCGAGGAAGACCCGCGCGTAGACCGTCATCGAGCCCGACACGTCGCAGAGCGCGACGATGCGCATCGGCCGCTCGGGCCGGGTCCGGCGGTGCAGGTCCAGCGGCTCGCCGCCCCGCGCGAGCGAGGCGCGCAGGATCCGGCGCAGGTCGAGCTGGGAGCCGCGCAGCGCCTGCCGGCGGCGGCGCGAGCGGCGGTCGCGGATGGCGCGGGCGAGATCACGGGCCGCACGCTCGGCGGCGCGGCGGCTCTCCTCGTCCATCAGTTCGCGCAGGTCGCGCTTGCGCAGGTTCTGCGTGCGGGTGGCGATCAGCCGGCCGTCGATGCCCTCGGCCGCGCCCTCGCCGCTGCCGGGCGCCGTCTCGCCCTCGCCCTCCGCCCCGCCGGCATCGCCGCCAAGATGCGCCTGCCAGAGCTGCGGGCGCGCCGACTGGGTGCGCACATGGGCGCTGGTGCTGCGCTGCCGGGTGCGGCCGGCGTTGAACCAGTAGGCGTCGAAAAGCGCGTCGAAATTCCGCCAGCCCTCGGCATCCGGCACCAGCAGCACCTTCAGCGCCTGCCGCGCCTGATCCGGGTCGGTCGCCTCGACCTCGGCCAGCACCGCCAGCGCGTCCGAAGTCTCCTGCGGGCCGAGCTTCAGGCCGTTCATCCGCAGATGCGCGACGAAGCCGGTCATCCGGTCGGCCAGACCCTCGGCGCGGGCGGGAAAGCGGGTCGCCTGCATCACGCCACCTTGCCGATGATGCGGTCGAGCAGCTCGGGCGGGGCCGCGTCGCGGTCGGCGGCGGTCTTCAGAAGGCAGACCAGCGTCGCCTGCAGCGCGGCGCGGTCCTCGGTCAGGTCGTTGATCCCGAGCCCCGAAAGCGCCGCCGCCCAGTCCAGCATCTCGGCAATGCCGGGCTTCTTCTCCAGCTCCTCGCGGCGCAGCGCCTGCACCACGCCGACGATCTGCCGCGCCAGCCGCGCCTCGAGCGCCGGGCCGCGCCGGGCGAGGATCGCCAGCTCGGTGTCGCGGTCCGGGTAGTCGACATAGGCATAGAGGCAGCGCCGCCGCAGCGCGTCCGACAGGTCGCGCGTGCCGTTTGCGGTGAGGATGACCAGCGGCCGCGTCGTCGCCGTGATGGTGCCGAGCTCGGGGATGGTGATCTGGAACTCCGAGAGGATCTCCAGCAGGTAGGCCTCGAACTCCTCGTCGGCGCGGTCGATCTCGTCGATCAGCAGCACTGGCGGCTCGGCCTGCGTGATCGCCTCGAGCAGCGGGCGCCGGAGCAGGAAGCGGTCGGAGAACAGCGTCTCCTCGCGCGCGCCGTCGGCCCGGATGGCGAGCAGCTGGCGCTGGTAGTTCCACTCGTAGATCGCGTGCGAGGCGTCGAGCCCCTCGTAGCATTGCAGCCGGATCAGCCGCGCCTGCCGGACCTCGGCCAGCGCCTTGGCGATCTCTGTCTTGCCCACCCCCGCCGGGCCCTCGAGCAGCAGCGGACGGCCCAGCGTCACGGCGAGGTGCAGCGCCATGGCCAGCGTGTCGTCGGCCACGTAACCGGCGGCCGCGAGGGCGCGCTTCAGCTCTGTCTGCGGTGCGGTGGTCATAAGGTTCCTCGTTCATGGACCCGGAGCGCGCCGCGGGATGTCCCCTTCCCACGACGCGCCCCGAGCCGACCCGGCCACGGCATGGGCGGACATGTCCCACCACCCTGCGTGGCACGGGCAGGAGCGCGCCGGGTCCCCATCCCGAGTTGCGCGCCCCGATTGCCGGTGTCGCGGTGGCAGGCTCAGCGCCCGCCGCCGCGCGGCACGCCTCAGGCGTGCAGGCCGAGATCCTCGGCGATCTTCCAGATCCGCCAGTGGTCGTGCGGCATGTGGCTCTGCACCAGCCCGAAGGGCCGGAAGGCATCGTGCACGGCGTTGGAGAAGCACGGCACCGATCCGACGTTCGGGCTTTCGCCCACGCCCTTCGCGCCGATCGGGTGATGCGGGCTCGGGGTGACGGTGAAATCGGTGGTATAGTGCGGCGTCTCCCAGGCGGTCGGCACGAAGAAGTCCATCAGCGTCGCGGTCTTGTGGTTGCCCATCTCGTCGTAGGCGATCTCCTGCCCCATCGCGATGGCATAGCCCTCGGTCGCGCCGCCATGCACCTGGCCCTCGATGATCATCGGGTTGATCCGGGTGCCGCAGTCGTCGAGCGCGTAGAAGCTGCGCACCTCGTGCTCGCCGGTGTCGACGTCGATCTCCATGACGCAGATGTAGGCGCCGAAGGGATAGGTCATGTTGGGCGGGTCGTAGTAGCTGACCGCCTCGAGCCCCGGCTCCACCCCCGGGATGGCCTGGTTGTAGGAGGCGAAGGCGATCTCCTTCATCGTCTTGAAGCGCTCGGGTGCGCCCTTGACCACGAAGCGGTCGACCTCGAACTCGACGTCGTCGTCATGCACCTCCAGCAGGTAGGCGGCGATCATCTGCGCCTTGGCGCGGATCTTGCGCGCCGCCATGGCCGTGGCCGCCCCGGCGACCGGGGTGGAACGCGAGCCGTAGGTGCCAAGCCCGTAGGGCGCGGTGTCGGTGTCGCCCTCCTCGAGCGTGATGTCATCGGCGGGAATGCCGATCTCGGAGGCGATGATCTGCGCGAAGGTCGTGGCGTGGCCCTGCCCCTGGCTGATCGTGCCGAGCCGGGCGATGGCCGAGCCGGTGGGGTGGATGCGGATCTCGCAGCTGTCGAACATGCCGAGCCCGAGGATGTCGCAGTTCTTCACCGGGCCCGCGCCGACGATCTCGGTGAAATGCGTCAGCCCGATGCCGATCAGCTTTCGGGTCTCGCCGCGCTTGAAGGCTTCCAGCCGCTCGGCCTGCTCCTTGCGCAGCGCCTCGTAACCGACGGCGTTCAGGGCCTTTTCCCAGGCGGTGTGATAGTCGCCGCTGTCGTATTCCCAGCCGAGCGCCGACTGGTAGGGGAACTGGTCCTTGCGGATGAAGTTGATCCGCCGCAGCTCGGCCGCGTCCATGTTCAGCTTGATCGCGAGGACCTCGATCATCCGCTCGATGAAATACGCCGCCTCGGTCACGCGGAACGAGCAGCGGTAGGCCACCCCGCCCGGCGCCTTGTTGGTGTAGACGCCATCCACCGCCAGATAGGCCACCGGGATGTCATACGACCCGGTGCAGATGTTCATGAAGCCCGCGGGGAACTTGGTGGGATCGGCGCAGGCATCGAAGCCGCCGTGGTCGGCGGTGGTGTGGCACCACAGCCCGGTGATCCTGCCCTCCTTGGTGGCGGCGATCTTGCCCTGCATCCAGTAATCGCGGGCAAAGGCGGTGGACATCAGGTTGTCCATCCGGCTCTCGACCCATTTCACCGGCTTGCCGGTGACGATCGAGGCGACGATCGAGCAGACGTAGCCCGGGTAGACCCCCACCTTGTTGCCGAAGCCGCCGCCAATGTCGGGGCTGATGACGCGGATGTTGTGCTCGGCGATGCCCGAGATCAGCGAGGCCACGGTGCGCACCGCGTGCGGCGCCTGGAAGGTGCCCCAGAGCGTCAGCTTGCCGGTGACCTTGTCCATGGACGCCACGCAGCCGCAGGTTTCCAGCGGCATCGGATGGGTGCGGTGGTAGTAGACCATCTCCTCGGCCACCACGTCGGCGCCGGCGAGGACCGCCTCGGTGGCCTCCTTGTCGCCCTGCTCCCAGGTGAAGATGTGGTTGTGGTGGCGGCGCGGACCATGCGCGCCCTCGGTCTGGCCGGCGAGATCCTCGCGCAGCACCGGCGCGTCCGGGGCCATCGCCTTGAACGGGTCGGTGACGACCGGCAGGTCCTCGTAATCGACGACCACCGCGGCGATGCCATCGGCGGCGGCGTAGCGGTCCCTGGCGACGACGTAGGCGACCTCCTGGCCCTGGAAGAGCACCTTGCCGTCGGCCAGCACCATCTGCTTGTCACCCGCGAGCGTCGGCATCCAGTGCAGGCCCAGCGGCGCGAGATCGGCGGCGGTCAGCACCGCCAGCACGCCCGGCACCGCCAGCGCCGCCGATGTGTCGATCGAGACGATGCGCGCATGGGCATAGGGCGAGCGCACGAAGTCGCCCTGCAGCATGCCGTCGAGCTTGATGTCGTCGACGTAGTTGCCGCGCCCCTGCGTGAAGCGCACGTCCTCGACCCGCTTGCGCGAGCAGCCCATGCCCTTCAGGCCGGCGCTGCGCTCTTCGGGGGATTGAACCTCGTCCTTCATTCCGCGGCCTCCTGGTGGGAGTTGAGCTGGTCCGCCGCGGCGAGGATCGCCTTGACGATGTTCTGGTAGCCGGTGCAGCGGCAGAGGTTTCCGGACATGCCGAAGCGCACCTCCTCCTCGGTCGGCGTCGGGTTCTCCTGCAGCAGCCGGTGCGCGCGGGTGATCATCCCCGGCGTGCAGAAGCCGCATTGCAGCCCGTGGTGCTCGCGGAACATCTCCTGCAGCACGCCGAGCGTGCCGTCGGGGTTGGTCAGCCCCTCGACCGTGGTGATCTCGGCCCCTTCGGCCTGGCAGGCGAAGACCGTGCAGGACTTCACCGACTTGCCGTTCATGTCGACGGTGCAGGCGCCGCAATGGCTGGTCTCGCAGCCGATGTGCGGGCCGGTGACCTTGAGGTTCTCGCGCAGGAAGTGGATCAGCAGCATCCGCGGCTCGGCGAGCCCCTCGACCTCCTGGCCGTTCAGCGTGAACTTGACGTGCATCTTGCTCATGGAATTCCCCCCTTACGTCCGGCGCGCGAGCGCGCTGCCTACGGCGCGGCGCAGGATCACCGCCGCCACGTGTCTCTTGAAGGCGATGGGCCCGCGCATGTCCTCCTGCGGGTCGATCGCCGCCAGCATCGCCGCGACGCAGCCTTCGACGTCGCCCGCCGCCAGCGCATCCCCGGCCTCCTCGGACCAGACCGGCGTGTCGGAAAGGTTGGTCATCGCCACCGAGGCGCCGCTCGTGCCGACCAGCACCGCCGCCGCGGCGGTGGCATAGTCGCCGATCTTGCGCTTCTGCTTGGCATAGGCGTAGCCGGTGCCGGGCGCGGGCACGGGGATGATCACGCGGGTAAGGATCTCGTCCTCCTCGCGGGCGGTGAAATAGGCCGCCTCGTAGAAGTCACGCGCCGCGACCTGCCGGGTGCCCCCGGGGCCGTGCAGCTCGAAGCTCGCGCCGAGGCACTGCATCAGCCCGGGCATGTCGTTGCCCGGATCGCCGTTCGCCACGTTGCCGCCGACGGTGCCGAGGTAGCGCACCTGCGGATCGGCGATCTGCAGCGCCGCCTCGCGCAGCAGCGGGATCGCCGCGGCCAGCCCGGCGTGCGAGATCAGCTCGTGCTGGGTGGTCATCGCGCCGAGCGTGACGCTCGTGCCGCCGACCTCGATGCCCTTCAGCTCGCCGATGTCCTGCAGATCGACGAGGTGGCCAAGCTCTGCCATGCGCAGCTTCATCATCGGGATCAGGCTGTGGCCGCCCGCGACCACGCGCGCCTCGTCCCCGTGCTCCTGCAGGAGCGCCACCGCCGACGCGAGATCGGCGGGTCGATGGTATTCGAACCCGGCTGGTATCATGATGTGTCCTCCCTGCGGCATACGTGGCGATGCCGTTGGCGGGAGTTTCGGACAAGTCGCGCGGGCCTCCTAATGCCGGGACGCGAATGCCGGTGTTTCGTTCACGAAATGCGAACTGCTTGCACGAAATGCGAAGTCAGACGCCGAGCGCGGACTTCACATCGGCCAGCCGCGAGCGGCTTACCGGCGCCTTGGCCAAGGTCTCGATCCCCTTGAAGAAGCAGACCCCGGTGTCCTTGGTGCGCTGGAAATGGCTGACGTGGGCGGGGTTGATCAGGTAGGAACGATGCACCCTGATGAAGCGGTAGGGCTCAAGCCGGGCGCAGGCCTCGGTGATCGACCAGGGGCTGAGATGCTTCTGCTTGCCGGTGTAGATCACCGTGTAATGCCCCTCGGCCCGGATCGCCGCGATCGCCGAGGATTCCGCGAAATGGATCTTGCCGTCGCGCTCGAAAGGCACCGGCAGCGAGCTTGCCTGCGCCCCGGACGGCGCCCGCGCGGCGGCTGCCGGAGCCGGGCTGTCCGGAGCCGGGATAGCGGGCATCGGCGGCACGGCGCGGACCCCGGTCTCCTGCGCCTCGGCGGGCGTGAAGAAGGAGACCCCGCTCAGCAGCGCGACGCCGCTGATGACGAAGGACGAGAGCGTGACCAGCATGGCGAGCAGGGCATTGCTCAGCGCCGGTCCCGCGCTGCTTGCCACCGCCTCGCGCGAGAACTCGGTCCCGGCCATTGCGATGAAATGCATGCTGACCACCGCCACGGCAAAGCACAGCGTGCCAAGCAGGATGTGCCCGCGCGTGCGCGTGCCATAGGCGGTCCAGATCGCGAGGTTCGACAGCCCCACCGCCGCGAGCAGCGCCACCACCACCCCTGCCGGGCCGAACACCGGCCCGCAGAGCTCCATCCCCAGCATGCCGATATAGTGCATCGCCGCGATGCCGCCGCCGAGCACCGCCCCGGCCAGCGCCATCCGCGGCCGCGTGCGGCGGCCGAAATGCAGCAGCAGCAGCGCCAGCCCCACCATCAGGATCGCCACCAGCGCCGAGATCAGCGTGGCCAGCCCGTCGTAGAAGAAGAGCACCGGCAGCTGCAGCCCGAGCATGGCGACGAAATGCATCGACCAGATGCCGCCGCCCAGCACCACCGCGGCGAGCACCACCAGCTTCTTGCGCTGGCCGGGCGGAAGGCCCGACGCGCCGCGCAGCAGCGACAGCCCGCTGAAACCCGCAAACAGGGCCACGGCGAATGACGCCGCAACCAACCAAGGATCGTGACTGAACTCGAGCACCTGCGAACTCCTCCCCGGGGCGAGGCTATCACAGCCGCACAATGGCGCAATTGACTGCGTCGCTCGCCCTGCCCCGGCTGCCGCTGGGTCAGGCGGCGCAAGGATGTATAGGGAACCATGTGCTTTGCGGTGGATCGCCGCGCCGCTTGGTGGCATGGTCCGCACGGCGCCCGGAGGGGCGCGGCAGGCAGCGGAGGAAGCAGTGCCCGGAAAGTCGGCGGCAGAGCAGGAGTTCAGGCGGTTCTCGCAGGGCGTTCCGCTCTACGAGGCGGTGAAGCTCTACCTCGAGGCGCAGATCCGCACCGGCGTGCTGGCCCCGAACGACCGCATCCCCTCCGAGAACGAGATCGTCGCCGGGCTCGGCGTCAGCCGGATGACCGCCAACCGCGCGCTGCGCGAGCTGGCCGCCGAGGGCAAGATCACCCGCATCCACGGCGTCGGCTCCTTCGTCTCGGAGCCCAAGCCCAGCTCGGCCATGCTCGACGTGCGCAACATCGCCGAGGAGATCCGCGAGCGCGGGCATCGCCATGACATGCGAGTCGCGCTGCTCGAGCGGATCGCCGCCCCGGCCCGGCTGCGCGAGGCCTTCGGGCTGGGGGCCGAGGCCGAGCTCTTCCACTCGGTGATCGTGCATTCCGAGAACGGCACGCCGATCCAGATCGAGAACCGCTACGTGAACCCGGCGGTGGCGCCGGACTACCTCGCGCAGGATTTCCGCACCGAGACGCCCAACGCCTATCTCACGCGCTGCGCGGCGATCACCAACATCGACGTCATCGTCGAGGCGGTGCTGCCGGACGAGGACGAGGCGGAGATGCTGCAGATCTCGCGCGGCGATCCCTGCCTGCTGCTGCAGCGGCGTACCTGGAACAACGACCGCGTGGTGACGCAGGTCTATGCCCTGCACCCCGGGCCGCGCTACCGCCTGTCGGGCAGCGCCCGCTAGACCTCCGCTCCCCTTCCGAGCTCCTCCGGAACCGCCCCATCGGGCGCGGGCCGCTTCGGCATGGCATCGCCCCGCCCCACGCCGGATCCTCTCGTCCGGTTTGACATCCCTGCGGCGCCAATAACAGTATACGACTTCGTATATGTTGCAAATCCACGCACATCGGCAGTGAAAGGCCAAAAATGCCCATCTTCAAGCAACTCCACCACGTCTGCATCCTGGTCCACGATCTCGAGGCCACGCAGCGCTTCTACGAAAGCGTCGGCATCGGTCCGTGGTACGATTACCCCAAGACCGGCACCTATCGCGACTTCGAGGTGCCCAACGAGGCCGCATCGAAAGCCATGCGCTACATGTGCTGCGACCTCGACAACGTGCAGATCCAGCTTTGCGATCCCGGCCGTCTCGACAGCCCGCAGAAGCGCCACCTCGATGCGCATGGCGAAGGTCTCTACCAGCTCGGCTTCGAGGTGCCGGACCTCTCCGCGGCCGAGACGGAGGGCCGGGCCCTGGGGCTCGGCGTGGTCGCGCGCGGCCGCAAGACCGACGAATCCGGCTTCTGCTACTTCGACACCAAGGCCCGCGCCGGCGTCGTGCTCGAGATCCGCAGGACCCCGGAAGACCAGAAGAAAACCGCCTGAAAACAGATGCTTGACGAGGAAATCCCGGGGCGCAAAATACCGTCTTGTTTCGTATATTTCTTCGTATATGTTGTCGTATGCGCTTAGGCGCGATGCTCTCGCAACGACCGGGCCCAGCGGCCCGAAACACCCAAGGATACTGCGGGCTCCGGCGATGGCCGGGCCCGCAAAGGATGAAGGATTGTCATGTACTACTTTGGCTACTGCACCTGGCTCGACGACGCCGAACTCCGCCGTTTCATGCCCAACGCGACACTGGTGACCAAGGCCAAGGCGCCGAACCACCGGCTGACCTTCCACGCCGCGGGCGACCGCGCCGACCGCGGCTGGTGCCACTTCAACAACAGCTGCAAGGACGCCTGGGGCAACGACGCGCTCGGCATGGTGTTCGAGCACGACGGCATCCACTTCAACGACGAGTACGACGACTTCGAGCGCTGCACGGTCACCGTGCTGGGCGAGGACGGCCGCACCTACGACTGCTGGACCTACCGGCTGATCACCCCGGACATCCCGATGCGCCCGCCGCATTACTACTGGGACCACATCCCGACCGGCCTGCGCGCCCACGGCTTCCCCGAGCCCTACATCCGCTCGGTGATCGACACCTTCGAGGCCGCTGCCGAATGCCCCGACGCGGACCGGCCCAACCCGTCGAAGATCCCCGGAAAATCCGCCGCGACGCGCTGACCCGCCAGACAACAGGGAGAGAAAAAGATGAACAAGATCAAGAACACGCTGACCATCGCGGCCCTGTCCGCCCTCCTCGGGATGGCGGGCGCGGCCGGCGCCGGGGTCATCCCCGAGCTTGCCGCCAAGCTGCCCGCCGGGATCAGGGCCGCGGGCGTGCTGACCGTCGGCTCGCAGCAGACCTTCCCGCCGGTCGAGTACCGGCGCGACGGCGAGGACGTGCCCGTGGGCGTCTCGGCCGGGCTGCTGGCCGAGATCACCGACCGGCTCGGGCTCAGGCTCGAATACCGCCAGGCCGACTACTCGGCGCTGATCCCCGGGCTCGAGGCGAAACGCTTCGACATGGCCTCGGGCGGCATCTCCGACACCGAGGAGCGCGAGCAGAAGGTCGATTTCGTCAACTACATGATGTCCGGCGCCTCGATCCTGCTGCGCAAGGAGGACGAGGGGAAGTACAGCACGATCATGGACTTCTGCGGCGACTCCGTCTCTACCATGCTGGGCGGGCGGACGATCATGGCGGCGGTCGAGGCGGCCTCGGCGGCCGCCCTGCGAGAGCGCCGGCAAGGGACCGATCACCGCCGAGCAGCTGCCCGGCGCGCCCGACAGCCGCATGCAGCTCGACCTCAAGCGGGTCAACGGCTACATCGGCGACTTCCCGGCGCTGGTCTTCATGCTCTCGGGCACGCCCGACACCTATGTCATCGCCGACGGCAACTACCTGCTGGTGAAATACGTCACCTCCTGGGCCTTCCCCAAGGAAAGCCCGCTGACCCCGCTCTTCCAGGAGGTGGTGCAGGGCATGCTCGAGGACGGCAGCTACCTCGCCATCCTCGAGGAGTGGGGGATGCAGGGCGCGGCGCTGCCCGAGATCTCGATCAACCTGCCCGCAAGCAAGCGCTGAGGACCGATCGCTGATGATGACCGCAGCACAGTCACACCTCGCGCCGGAACCGGCGCAGGAGGTCGTGCATCGGCGGAACTGGGGGGCCTGGCTCCTCGGTTTCCTCTGCCTCGGCCTCGTCCTTGCCATCCTGCGCGCCGGGATCGAGGCGCGCATCCTCGACCCCGGGCTCTTCGTGCAATACCTCTTCAGCCGGCAGATCCTGATCGGCGCGCGCAACGCGCTGGTGCTGGGCTCGCTCGCCATGGTGCTGGCCTGCGGCGTCGGGCTGGTGGTGGCGCTGATGCGGGTCTCGGGCAACCCGATCATGGCCTCGCTCGCCGCCATCTACGTCTACTTCTTCCGCGGCACGCCGATGCTGATCCAGCTCTTGTTCTGGTTCAACGCCGTACCGATCATGTTCGGCGAGATCCGCATCCCCCTGCCCTTCACCGACGTCCTGCTGCTGCAGGCGCAGACGACGCAGCTCGTCACCCCCTTCGTCGCGGCGCTGATCGGCCTGTCGCTGGCCGAGGCGGGCTACATGTCCGAGATCATCCGCACCGGCATCCAGGCGGTGGACCAGGGCCAGCAGGCGGCGGCGCGGGCGCTCGGCATGACGCGGGCGCAGGTGATGCGCCGCGTGGTGATCCCGCAGGCGGCGCGGATCATCCTTCCGGCGGGCGGCAACCAGTACATCATGATGCTGAAGTCCACCTCGCTCGCCTCGGCCATCGGCTATCTCGAGCTGCTGCGCATCGCCACCGACATCTACTCGTCGAACTTCCTCGTGGTCGAGCTGCTGACCGTCGCGGCGGTCTGGTACCTGGTGATGACCGCCTTCGCGACCGGCATCCAGACGGTGCTGGAAAAGACCTTCCCCCTGCGGTGAGCCCCATGACCCAAGCCATCATTTCCATCGACAACGTGCGCAAGTCCTACGGCCCGCTCGAGGTGCTGAAGGGCATCTCGCTCAAGGTGCCGCGCGGCCAGGTCGTCGCGCTGCTCGGGCCGTCGGGCTCGGGCAAGTCCACCCTGCTGCGCTGCATCAACCACCTCGAGACGATCAACGGCGGTCGCATCCACGTGAACGGCGAGCTCATCGGCTACGAGGCGCGCGGCACGCGGCTGCACCAGCTGCCCGACCGTCAGATCGCCCGCCAGCGCCGCGCCATCGGCATGGTGTTCCAGAGCTTCAACCTCTTCCGCCACATGACCGTGCTCGACAATGTCATGTCCGGCCCGGTGCAGGTGCTGCGCCGCAGCCGCGAGGAGGCGCGGGTCAAGGCGCTGGAATTGCTTGCGCTCGTCGGGCTGGCCGAGAAGGCCGGGGCCTATCCCAGCCAGCTTTCGGGCGGGCAGCAACAGCGCGTCGCAATCGCCCGGACGCTGGCGATGGAGCCCAAGGTGCTGCTGCTCGACGAGCCGACCAGCGCGCTCGACCCTGAGCTCAGCAAGGAGGTGATCTCGACCATCCGCGGCCTCGCGGACCTCGGCTACACGATGATGATCGCGACGCACGAGATGTCGATCGCCGCCAGCTTCTGCGACCGGGCTGTGTTCATGTGCGACGGGCACGTCGTCGAGGATCGCCCCGCGGCCGAGTTCTTTGCCGCCCCGCGCGAGGCGCGCACGCGGCAGTTCCTTGATCACTATGCGGATTCGGCCCATTAACACACGCAAGGCAGGGACATGGGACACGACATGGTCAGAAAGAACGGCAGCAAGCTTCTCGCGGCGAACGTCCACGACATCCTGCGGCAGAAGATCCTGACGCTGGAATACAAGCCGGGCACCCGGCTGGTCGAGGACGAGATCAGCGAGACGCTCGGCGTCGGGCGCACGCCGGTGCGCGAGGCGCTGCTGCGGCTGCAGGGCGAAGGCTTCGTGGCTCGCGAAAAGGGCTGGGTCGTCGACGAGATCGACCCGGCCGACGTGCCGATGCTGTTCGAGAGCCGGATCGCCATCGAGGGCTACGCCACCCGGCTCGCCGCCAAGCGCCGGCCCTACACGCTGATCGCCACGCTGCGCGGGCTGACCGAGAAGATGACCAACTTCTCCGGCCTCAGCCGCGCCGAGCTGAACGCGCTCGACCGCGAGTTCCACCGCCTGATCGTCGAGGCCTCGGGCAACGCCTTCTTCATCGAGATGCACGAGCGCACCCAGTACAACTACTGGAACCTGCGCCTGCCGATCCTCTTCACCCGCGAGCAGGTCGAGGTGTCGAACGTCCAGCACGTCGAGATCATCGACGCGATCGAGGCGCAGGACGACCTGCGGGCCGAGGAGCTGGCGCGCGCGCATATCACCACGACCATGGGCATCGTGCTGGACGCGCTGAGCGGGTTCTGATGGTCGAGCTCGAGGCCTTTCACACCCATCTCTACCCGGGTGCGAGGGGCCGGCTGATCTCGGCGCCGCCGGAGGGCGGCGAGAGCGCCGCGCGGGTGCATTTTTCCGATGGCGGGGTTGCCGGGGCGCGGCTCACCGGCGAGACGCTCGCCGTGGCGGGCCACCGGACGGCGGCGGGAACCGGGATCGACGCCAGGTCCTGGCGGCTTAGGTTCAGCGGTTCCGACTTCTCGGTGGTCTCGCGCATCGCCTGAGGCCCGCGCGGAACCCGTCCTTCACTTTGCCGACCCGGCTCAGGCCTTGCGGACGATGCGCTTCTCGGCCCAGGGCGGTGCAACCTTCATGTCGCGGGTGATCGGAAGGTTGACGTAGTATTCCATGTCCCCGTAGCGGCGCTCGTAGGTGCCCCAGTCGCAGACATACTCGACGCGATACCCGGCCAGTTTCAGGAGTCCTTGAACCATTTGATGTCCCCTTTCGAGCTGCGTTGCCAGCCACCGGAGGTTCCGTGTGGCGTTGATCAAACCTAGCTCGAAAGGCCGCAATCGCTCCAGATCCGCGCAGGGATGGCCGGGAGTGACTGTTGGGCGCGCCGCTCTCCGAAGGGATAGGCGGCTTTCTCCGGGAGAGGTGGGCGCTCATCGTTTTGCGCCGGTTCGCGCGGTCGGACCCCGGCCGCGCGCGCCTCAGCCTGGCTGGAACCGGCAGCGTTCCACCGCCGCCCGCCACCCGGCGCGCAGCGCCGCGCGGGCCGTTCCGTCCGTCTGGGCCGGGGCGTAGCGGGTCTCTCCGCCGGGCGGCGGCAGCGACACGCCGAGCCCGGCAAAGGCCATGGCCGCCGCACCCAGCGCCCCCACCTCCTCGGCCCCGGTGACGGAGACCGGACGGCCAAGCACCTCGGCCTGAAGCTGCATCAGGAACCCGTTCGACGAGGCGCCGCCGTCAGCGCTGATCCCCTCGAGCGGCGCGCCCCGGTCCGCCTCCATCGCGCCGAAGACATCCGCCACCTGCAGCACGATCGCCTCGAGCGTCGCGCGGGCAAGATGGGCGCGGCTGGTGCCATGGGTCATGCCGGTGACGAGCCCGGTCGCGGCATCGTCCCAATGCGGCGCGCCGAGCCCGGCCAGCGCCGGCACGAAGGCAACGCCGCCGGAGTCGGGCACGGTCTGCGCGAGATCCGACAGCGCCCGTGCATCGGGCAGCCCGAGGATCCCCGCCATGAAGGCCGCCGCCTGCGCCGAGACGGTGATGTTGCCCTCGAGCGCGTAGGCCGTGCCGTGCCGGTCTGTCCAGGCGATGGTGCTCGAGAGCCCGTGGCGCGAATGCACGCGCCCCTCGGTCAGGGTCATCAGCGACGAGCCGGTGCCGTAGGTCGCCTTGACCGGCCCCGGGCCGCGCACGCCGTGGCCGTAGAGCGCCGCGTGGCTGTCGCCCATCATCGCCAGCACCGGCACGCCGCCGGGCAGCGCGGTCGCGCCCGGCGCGGTCTCGCCGAAGCGGCTGTCCGAGGGCATGGGCGCGGGCAGCGCCTCGAGGCTGGCACCGAAGAGCGCCGTGAGATCCGGGTCCCACGCCAGCCTTGCCGTGTCGAAAAGCTGCGTGCGCGAGGCGTTGGAATGGTCGGTCGCGAAGGCCGCGCCGCCCGAGAGGTTCCACAGCAGCCAGGCATCGACCGTGCCCGCCCGCAGCCGGCCCTGCGCCAGCAGGGCGCGGGCCTCGGGGCGCTCGCGCAGCGCCCAGCCGAGTTTCGACGCCGGGAAGAGCGGGTTGATGCCGAGCCCCGTCGCCGCCTCGACCTCGGCGTTCCGCCCCGCCGCGATCAGCGCCGCGCAGTCCGGCGCGGTGCGGCGGCACTGCCAGAGGATCGCCGGGCCGACCGGCTCGGAGGTGGCGGCATCCCAGAGCACCAGCGTCTCGCGCTGGTTCGAGATCGCGATGCCGTCGATCGTGCCCGACCCCACCGCCTCGACCACGCTGCCGATGACCTGCCGCGTCGCCGCCCAGATGGCGGCGGCGGATTGCTCGGCCCAGCCCGGCCGGGGATAGTCGGTGCTGGTGCCGGTGGCGGCGCGGGCAAGTATTGCGCCGCTTGCGTCCACCACCAGCGCCTTGGTGTTGGTGGTGCCCTGGTCGAGCGCGAGGATGCGCATGGCTCAGCCGCTCTTGCGCGCCAGCGCCCGCCGCGCGGCGGCGGCGATACCCGCGGCGGACAGGCCGAATTCCGCGAAGAGGAAGTCGACCGAGCCCGTCGGCATGAAGCCCGGGAAGCCGACCCGCTCGAGCGGCACCGGCTTGTTGGCCGAGGTGAGCTCTGCCACCGCGCCGCCAAGCCCGCCGCGCACCAGCGCCTCTTCCACGGTGACCAGCGCGCCGGTCTCCTCGGCCGCCGCCAGCACCGCCGCATCGTCGAGCGGCGCGACCGTGTGCATGTTGAGCACCCGCGCCGAGACCCCCTCGCCCGCCAGTACCCCGGAGGCCGCCAGCGCAAGATGCACCGTGGTGCCGTTGGCGATCAGCGTCACGTCCGCGCCTTCGGCCAGCGGCTCGGCCTTGCCCGGGGTGAAGACCCGGCCCGGCACGTTGAGCCCCGGCACCTTCATGCGCGAGATCCGCAGGTAGACCGGCCCCTCGTGCGCGGCGGCCCATTTCACCGCCTCGGCGGTCTCCCACGGGTCCGAGGGCGCGACGATGGTGATCGGCCCCAGCGCCCGCAGCCAGGCGAAATCCTCGATCGAATGGTGCGTCGCGCCAAGCTCGCCATAGGCGATGCCCGGCGACTGGCCGACCAGCTTCACGTTGAACCCGGCATAGGCGACATCGGCCTTGATCTGCTCGAGCGCGCGCCCGGTCAGGAAGCAGCCCGCCGCCGACACGAACGGGATGCGCCCGCCGTTCGCCAGCCCCGCGCCGACGCCGACCATGTTCTGCTCGGCGATGCCGACGTTGATCAGCCGGTCGGGGAACTTCTCGCGGAAACCGCCGAGGTTGGACGAGCCGACGCTGTCGTTCACCACCACGGTGATGCGCGCGTCCGCTGCCGCCAGCGCCTCGATCGTCTCGGCCCAGGCCTTGCGGCAGTCGAAGGTCTCGGGGGTAAGGGTCGCTGCCTCGGCCATCAGACCAGCTCCTTCATTGCCTGTTCGTATTGCTCGGCGCTCGGCACGCCGTGGTGCCATTTCGCCAGCCCCTCCATGAAGGACACGCCCTTGCCCTTGACGGTGTTGGCGATGACGCAGAGCGGCTTCTTGCGCGACCCGACCGGGCTGCCCAGCACCTCCAGGAGCGCCGGGATGTCGTGCCCGTCCACCTCGACCACCTCCCAGCCGAAGGCGCGGTACTTCTCGTCGAGCGGGTCGAGCGCGCTGGTCTCCTCGGTGCCCGCGCCCTGCTGCAGCCGGTTGCGGTCGACGATCAGCGTGAGATTGGCCACCTTCCGGTGCCCGGCGGTCATCGCCGCCTCCCAGTTCGAGCCCTCCTGCTGCTCGCCGTCGCCGGTCAGCACGTAGGTGCGGTACTCCGCGCCGGTGATCTGCCCGGCAATGGCGATGCCGAGCGCCACGGGAAAGCCATGGCCGAGCGGGCCGGTGTTGGTCTCGACCCCGGGCAGGTAGTTTCGGTTGGGGTGGCCGTTCAGCTTCGAGTGCGGGCCCATGTAGGTGCCGAGCCAGTCCTCGGGGAAATAGCCCGCCGCGCAGAGCGCCGAGTAGAGCACCCCGGTGGCGTGGCCCTTCGACATGACGAACCGGTCCCGCGCCTCCCAGTCGGGGCGCGCCGAGTCGTAGCGCAGCACCCCGAAGTAGAGCGTGGCAAGGATGTCGGTCGCCGAGTAGTCGCCGCCGATATGGCCAAGCTGCTTGTCGTAGACCATCTTCAGCGCGGTGCGCCGCATCCACAGCGCCTTTTCCCGGATCAGGTCCGGCGAGCCGGCGTCATTGCGCAGGGCAGTTGTCATGGGACACCTCAAAAGCGGTTGGGCAGGACGAGCCGGGGCTCGGGGATGCCGTTGTGGTGGTAGATGGGCCAGCCGAGGTAGCGGGTGGCCGCCTCGGTGACGATGTCGGCATGGTGGCCGCGTACCATGGCGACGTGATGCTCGAAGCCGTTCTGCGTGACGAAGCGCATCAGCGTGCGCAGGTCGCGGATCCTGGTGACCGCGATGCCGCCGTCCATGCCGAAGGGATCGTCGGTGAAGTCGCCCTCGCCGACATAGGCCTTGAGCACGCCGTTGCGGTCGTCGCTCGAAAGGCGGAAATAGGTGAGCGGGCCGGGCTGCACCTTGCCCTTGACCGCGCCGAAGCATTTCTCGCGCCCGATGGTCTCGCCCAGCACGTCAAGCTCCGAGACCTCGGGCGTCTCGCCGAGGAAGCTCTTGGGGTAGTTGCCGCAATGGGTGCAGACACAGGTGTCGACCGCGTCGCCGTAGTTGTTGTTCCAGTCGAGGATCGCGGCGGGGGCGCCCGAGGCCAGCGTCAGCGCGTACATCGAGATCGCGCCCATCACGTCGACCTCGCAGGCCGAGGGCATCAGATCCTCGCCCATCATCGACATGGTCAGGCACGTGGCGCAGCCGAAGTTGTCCTGCAGCGAGCGCCAGCACTGGATCGCCGAGGCGTCGCATTCGTTCTCGTCGATCCAGCGGTTCACCGCCAGCGTCCACTTGCCCTGCTTGAGGATCTGCGCGTCGCGGATGTAGCCGGGGATCTTGCCGTAACCCTTGATCCGCTTGAGCTTTTCCTGCAGTTCCGCGTCCTCGTCGGGGATCGCGCCGGCGGCGGCGATGAGCTCGGAAAGGTCGGCGGTGACCACGGTCATGCCGGTCGCCTGCAGCAGCTTCTCCGAGTAGCGCATGGTCTGGAACGGGCCGGTGCGCGCGCCGATCGCGCCGATGCGGGCGTTTCGCAGACCCTTCACCGTGCGGCAGAGCCGGGCAAAGCGGTCGAGGTCGGCACGGAAGCCCTCGCCGTCCACGTCGCAGGTGTGCTGCGCGGTCTCGGTGAAGGGCACGCCGTATTGCCAGAAGTTGTTCGAGACCGAGATCTTTCCGCAGAAGGCGTCGCGGCGGGAATGCACGTCGACCTTGTCGATCTCGTCGTTGCTGGCCTGCAGCAGGATCGGCACACCCAGCTTGGCGCGGTTCACCAGCTCGGCAATGGCGATCTCGTCGCCGAAGTTGGGCAGGCAGATCACCAGCCCGTCGATGCTGTCGCGCTGCGCCTTGAAATGCTCGGCATAGAGCTTGGCATCGGCGATGGACTGCACGGCACCGTTCTCGGTCGCCTCGAAGGGCAGCGTCACGGCGTCGATCCCCAGCGCCTCGAGCTGGGCCAGCACCTGCTCGCGCGCATCGCGGCAGGGGGCGGGGCTGAAAAAGGCGCGGCTGCCGATGACGACACCCAGCGACACCCTGCGGTTCACGGTTCTGATCACTGTCTTCCTCCCTTGGCGATGGCTGGGGCGCCCCTGCGCACGGCATCCTCCGCGCCCCGGACTTTCGCTTGATTACGTTTACTATCGTTTTCTGCGGTTTCAGGCAAGACGCTTCCACAAACCGCCCATCATCTGCGCGAAACCCCTGAATTCCGGCCAATATCCTCCCGACCTCAAGTCTAACCACCGCCAAACGCCGCGATGAATCAGCGAAAATCTGCACTTCGCCCCAAAACCGAAAGTATTCGAAACTAAAACTGTTGACATAACGTCAGATTCGTTAAGGATTGCCCCCGGAGGACGGCGTCGGGGAGGCGCCGCAATTTCAGGGAGGACTATTACATGATCATCAATCGCCGTCTCGTCGTGTCCGCGCTGGCTCTGACCGTCGCCTGGGGCGTCCCCGGCTTCGCCGCGGCAGACACCATCGCGATCATCACGCCGAGCCACGACAACCCCTTCTTCAAGGCCGAGGCCGACGGTGCCGCGGCCAAGGCGCAGGAGCTGGGCTACGAGACCATGGTGCTCGTCCATGACGACGACGCCAACAAGCAGTCCGAGCTCTTCGACAGCGCCATCGCGGCGGGGGTCAAGGCGATCGTGCTCGACAACGCCGGCGCCGATGCCTCGGTCTCGGCGGTGCAGAAGGCCAAGGATGCGGGCATCCCCTCCTTCCTGATCGACCGCGAGATCACCGCCACCGGCGTCGCGGTCAGCCAGATCGTGTCGAACAACTACCAGGGCGCGCAGCTCGGCGCCGAGAAGTTCGTCGAGCTGATGGGCGAGGCCGGCAAGTTCGCGGAACTGCTGGGCAAGGAGTCGGACACCAACGCCGGCATCCGCAGCCAGGGCTACCACGACGTGATCGACCAGTACCCCGACCTCGAGATGGTCGCGCAGCAGACCGCCAACTGGTCGCAGACCGAGGCCTACGCGGTGATGGAATCGATGCTGCAGGCCAACCCCGAGATCAAGGGCGTCATCTCCGGCAACGACACCATGGCCATGGGCGCCTGGGCCGCGCTCGAGGCGGCGGGCCGCACCGACGTGATCGTGGTGGGCTTCGACGGCTCGAACGACGTGCGCGACTCGATCCTCGCCGGCGGCATCAAGGCCACCGTGCTGCAGCCCGCCTACAGCCAGGCGCAGCTTGCCGTGATGCAGGCCGACAAGTTCCTCAAGGACGGCTCGACCGGCCTCGACGAGAAGCAGCTGATGGACTGCGTGCTGATCGACGACAGCAACGCCGGCAAGCTCGAGACCTTCGCGCTGACCGAGTGATCCGGGGCGGGTCGATCCCGTTTCCCCAGACTGCCGGCGCGCGGAGCCCCTCCGCGCGCCGGACCTGACCGACAAGGTGACAGCATGAAACCGACCCCCCTGCTCGCGCTCGGACTCGCGGCGGGCCTCGCGCTTGCCGGATGCAAGATCGTCAAGGACGTGGCCGAGGACGAGAAGGCGATCCCCGCCGATGCCAGCGGCGACGACGCCCGCACCGCGCAGCGCATCGCCGACACGTTCGACAGCAAGCTCCTGCCGCTCGTCCATGACACAGCCCTGCCCCTGCCCGAGCTGCGCGCCGCGCTTGCGGGCGGGCTCGACGCCGCCGGCAAGGCACATGGCAACCGCGGCGCGGGCGCCGGGGCGGCATGGAACTTCGCCGTCTCGGGCGAGGGCCGCGTGGTCGAGGCCAAGCTCGACAGCCGCGCCCGCACGCTCGGGCTCGACACCGACGGCGACGGCAGCAGCGACGTGACGCTGCAGCTCGGCCCGGTGATCAAGGGCAGTGCCATGCGCGACGTGGCCCCCTTCTACAATTTCGACGATTTCCGCGACCAGATCGAGTTCGCCAAGCTCGGCCGTGCGATCAACGACCAGCTGGCGGAGCGCATCACCGTGCCCGAGGGCGATCTTGTCGGCCGCAGCGTGACCTTCACCGGGGTCGTGCCGCTGAAGTCGGCCACCGAGCCGCTCACCGTCACCCCGACCGAGATCGAGGTGGCGCCATGACCCCGGGCGAGGCGCATCCCGTCGGCCTCTCGATCCGCAACGCGGTCAAGGTCTACCCCGGCACCCGCGCGCTCAAGGGCGTCGACTTCGACATCCGCATGGGCGCGGTCAACGTGCTGGTGGGCGAGAACGGCGCGGGCAAGTCGACGCTGATGAAGGTGATCGCCGGGGTCGAGAACCTGACCGAGGGCGAGATCCTCATCGGCGGCAAGCCCGTCACCTTCCACCGCAAGGACGACGCCGTGGCGCATGGCATCGGCATCGTCTTCCAGGAGCTGAACCTCTTCCCCGAGCTCAGCGTCGCCGAGAACGTTTTCATGGGGCGCGAGCCGCTGCGCATGGGCGTCGACATCGACAGGCGCGCCGTCGTGCGCCGCACCCGCGAGCTTTTGCAGCGGCTCGAGCAGGACATCGACCCCGAGATGCAGCTCGGCTTCCTGCGCATCGGCCAGCAGCAGATCGTCGAGATCGCCAAGGCGCTGGCCGAGGACGCGCGGATCCTGATCCTCGACGAGCCCACCTCCGCCCTTTCCGCCGCCGAGGTCGAGGTGCTCTTCCGCATCATCGACGAGCTGAAGGCGCAGGGCGTCGGCATCGTCTACATCTCGCACCGGCTCGAGGAACTGATCCGGGTGGGCGACTACATCACTGTGCTGCGCGACGGCGAGATCACCGGATCGCGCCCGATGGAGGGCGTCGACATCCCCTGGATCGTGCGCGCGATGATCGGCGAGAAGTCCAAGGACTACTCCCAGGGCGTGAGCCACGACTTCGGCGCCGAGGTGTTCCGCGCCGAGCACATCACCCTGCCGAAGATGGGCGGCGGCTGGCTGGTCGACGACGTGTCGCTGTCGCTGCGCGCCGGCGAGATCCTCGGCGTCTACGGGCTGATGGGCGCCGGGCGCTCGGAATTCCTCGAATGCGTCATGGCCCAGCACCCGGGCTCGGGCGGCAGCTTCTTCGTCGAGGGCCGCGAGATGCGCGAGCGCTCGGTCGAGGGGCGCATCGCGCGCGGCATCGCGCTGGTGCCCGAGGACCGCAAGCGCGACGGGCTCATCCAGATCATGTCGATCCGCGAGAACCTCACCCTCTCGTCGCTGAAAAGCTTCACCCGGCTCTTCCACATGAGCCTCGCCGCCGAGGCCGAGCGGGCGCGCGACTACATCCGCCGCCTGACCATCAAGGTCGCCAGCCCCGAGAACCCGGTCTCGTCGCTCTCGGGCGGCAACCAGCAGAAGGTGGTCATCGGCAAGGCGCTGATGACCGGACCCAAGGTGCTGATGATGGACGAGCCCTCGCGCGGGATCGACATCGGCGCCAAGGCCGAGATCTACCGCACGATGCGCCAGCTCGCCGCCGAGGGCATCGGCATCATCTTCGTCACCTCCGACCTCGAGGAAGTGCTGGGGCTTTCCGACCGCATCCTCGTCATGGCCGACGGAAGGGTGACCGGCGAATTCCCCAAGGGCGCCGATGCCGCGCAGGTGATCGCCGCCGCGACGCCGGACAAGACCCGAAAAGGACACGCAGCATGACCGCCACCACCGCCTCCGCCGCCAAGGCGCCGCAGAAGATCAACTGGCTGCTGCTGCTGCTCAAGGCGCGCACCTTCGTGGCGCTGATCCTCGTGCTGGGCTACTTCTCGTTTGCCGCGCCGAACTTCCTCAGCACCGCCAACGCCGTGCTGGTGTCGAAACACGTGGCGATCAACGCCTTCCTCGCCATCGGCATGACCTTCGTCATCATCACCGGGGGGATCGACCTTTCCGTCGGCTCGGTCGTCGGGCTCTGCGGCATGGTCGCGGGCTGGCTGCTGCTCTACGGCGTCGACTTCGGGCTCGGCTGGTCGATCCAGTTCAACACCTTCGAGGTCATGCTCATCGTCTGCCTCGTCGGCATCTTCGTCGGCTGGATCAACGGCATGCTGATCACGCGCTTCAACGTCGCCCCCTTCATCGCCACGCTCGGCATGCTCTACGTGGCGCGCGGCACGGCGCTGCTCTCCTCCGAGGGGCGCACCTTCCCCAACCTGAACGGCCATGCCGACTACGGCTCGGCCAGCTTCCCGACGATCGGCGCGGGCAGTGTCCTCGGCATCCCGGTGATGATCTGGATGCTGATCCTCGTCACCGTCGGTGCCTCCTACATCGCCAGCCGCACGCCTCTGGGGCGGCACATCTACGCGGTCGGCGGCAACGAGCGCGGCGCCGCGCTCTCGGGCGTGCGGGTGCGGCGGGTGAAGATGTTCGTCTACATGTTCTCGGGGCTGATGGCGGCGCTGGTGGGTCTCATCATCGCCTCGCAGCTGAAGGCCGCGCACCCGGCAACGGGCGAGTTCTTCGAGCTCAACGCCATCGCCGCGGCGGTGCTCGGCGGCACCTCGATGTCGGGCGGGCGCGGGCGGATCGGCGGCACCATCGTCGGCGCCTTCGTCATCGGCATCCTGTCGGACGGGCTGATCATGATGGGCGTCTCGTCCTTCTGGCAGATGGTCATCAAGGGGCTGGTCATCATCGCCGCCGTGGTCATCGACCAGGCGCAAAGCCGGCTGCAGGCGCGTGTGGCCCTGTCGCAAGAGGCCGCGGCCGGACGCTGAGCCCCGCGGGCGGGGCGCTTGTTCCGACCCGGGATTGACGGTACGAGGGGAAAATTCCGGCGGGCCCCGGCCCGCCGACCGAAAGGGCGGAAGAGTGGCCGAGAAACACAGCGCGGAGCGGAACGAGAGCATGGCGCGGCTGCTGGCGGAACCGCGGCGGCAGCGCATCCTCGAGTGGATCGAGGAAGAGGGCTCGGCCCGGGTGCGCGACCTGTCGGCGGCCTTCGAGGTCTCCGAGGCCACCATCCGGCAGGATCTCGAGCGGCTCGAGCGCGACGGCCAGATCACCCGCGAGCACGGCGGCGCCTACCTCAGTTCCGTCCGCACCCAATCGGCCAGCATGTCCCTGCACCACCAGGAGAACATGGACCGCAAGCGCAAGATCGGCGCGCTGGCGGCCGACCTTGTGACCGATGGCGAGACGCTGATCCTCGACGCGGGCACCACCACCACCGAGGTCGCGGTGCGGCTCACCTCGCGCAGCAACCTCACGGTGATCACCAACGCGCTCAACATCGCGGTGATCCTCGGCTCGATCCCCGGCAACGCGGTGCACATGCCGGGCGGGCAGTTCAAGCCGCCGACCCTGTCGCTCTCGGGCGACAAGTCGGTGGACTACTTCCGCTCGATCTTTGCCGGGAAACTCTTCCTCGCCACGGCGGGGGTCGCGCTCGACACCGGGCTCACCTACCCCAGCTTTGCCGACCTGCAATTGAAAGAGGCGATGATCCGCGCCGCGAGCCACGTCTACCTCGTGGCCGACAGCACCAAGATCGGGCGCTCGTCCTTCACCCGGCTGGGCGCGCTCGAGCTGATCCATTCCTTCATCACCGACGACGGCATCTCGGACGCCACCGCCAAGGAGTTCGAGCTTCGCGGCATCGAGGTGCTGATCGCGAAGTGAGCGGCGCCGGTCCGGGACCGGCGCCACGTGTCAGCACTCAGGCCGCGGCGCTGACCGCCGGGCCGAAGACCTGCGCGTTCAGCCTGTAGATCTGTACCGCCGCATCCGCCGCCTCGCGTCCCTTGTGGACGAAATGCGCGTGGTAGAAGGTCTCGTGCTCGCCCTTCGGCTGGAAGTGGTGCGGCGTCAGCGAGACCGAGAAGACCGGCACGCCGGTCGCCAGCTGCGCATCCATCAGCCCCGAGACCACCGCCTGCGCGACGAAGTCATGCCGGTAGATGCCGCCATCGACCACCAGCGCGGCGGCGGCGATGCCGTCGAAACGGCCGGTCTCGCCGAGCTTCTTGGCAAGCAGCGGCATCTCGAAGGCGCCGGGCACGTCGAAGCTCTCGACCTCGGCGCCGGGCAGCAGCTCGGCGAGGCGCTGGGTGAAGCCGGCAAAGGCCTGATCGACGATCTCGGCATGCCAGCGAGCCTTGATGAAGGCGAAGGTAGGGGATTTTGTCACGGCTCAGATCCTTTCCAAATGACAAGATCCCAGAGCACATCTGCAGACCCGCGCCGAACGGCGCGTGACCACATTCTCTTCCATCCGGACTTTGACCGTCGGCCCCGGAATTCCACCGGTGTCTGCTGACCCGCCATGAGGGCGGCGCTCGCGGGCTATGACCGCCGGTGGGGAATTTCACCCCGCCCTGAGAACGTCGAACCCTTAGGCAGCGGCTCGGAGGACGTCAAGCCGCGGCGCGACAGCAGGGTCCCCGGCGCGGCGGAACCTGCCCGGATGCCCGGAAAACGGGCGTCCGGCGTGCCCACCGGCCCCGCGGAGGCGGACGCGGCGGCGTCAAATGTACCGCCGGAAAGATTTCACCTCCTTATGCGCGACAATTCAATTGGGTGAAACAACCTATGGGAATATACCCTAGATATTCATTCCTCCGTTTCCCCATAAGTGTCGCCATGGCGACATATATATAATTCCACTCGTTTACCTGCGCTTAACCTTTGAATTCAATATAGCCCATTGGAAGCGAATTTGTTGCGCCTCCGGCCAAGCGCCAGAATGGCGTTTCGGTCCCAGTGTCTTTGGAGCCTTATCAGTGACTTCGGTACTCACGAATTTATCCTCGATGGCCGCCCTGCGGAGCCTCGGCAATATCGGCAAGCAGCTCGAGATGACGCAGAAGCGGATCTCCTCGGGCCTGAGGGTCGAGACCGGCAAGGACAACGCCGCCTATTACGCGCTCTCGGAGCGGATGCGCGGCGACAGCTCGGCCTATGCCTCGATCAGCGAGGGGCTCACCCTCTCGGCGAATTCCGTCGCGACCGCCCGGCTCGGCGCCGAAAGCTTCCTCGACCTCGTCGACAGATTCGCCGAGCGCATCGCCTTTGCCCAGAACGCCGAGGGCGGCATGGCGGCGATCGCCGGCGATCTGAAGGGGCTGGTGACCGAGATGACCGCGGTGATCTCCGCCTCCACCTTCAACGGCGACGATCTGGTCAATGCCGCCGGCACGCTCGCCGCCACGCCGACGGTCAGCCCGCTCGGCGTGCTCACCGCCGGCGCCGAGGTGACCGAGACCCGCCGCCTCGTCACCGGCATCAGCCGCAGCGGCGGCAGCTACGGAACCACGGCGATCAATTTCGAGACGGTCGACCTCACCCGGCTTCAGGCCAGCTTCGCGGCGATCGCGGACGGGTTCGAGGCCAATGCCACCGCCACGACCGGGCCCACCTTCCTTGCCAACATCCTCGCCGAGGTCGACACGCTGCAGTCCGGCGCGGTCGATGCCGCGACGCGGCTCGGAGTGGTCGAGAAGAGCATCAACAGCCAGCAGGACTTCCTCGCCGCGCTGGTGGACACGCTCGACACCAGCGTCGGCGCCATGGTCGATGCCGACATGGAGGAAGAGGCCGCGCGCCTGCAGGCGCTGCAGATCCAGCAGCAGCTGGCAACGCAGGCCCTGTCGATCGCCAACGCGCAGCCGCAGGGCATCCTCACGCTCTTCGAGTAATCCGCGCCCCCTCCCCTGCCCGCGCGGCCGACAGGCCAACTCCCGCCACCGGAATATTTTCCGGTGGCTGGCGTGACGCGCCTGCGCGACACTCCGGCCATTGACCCCCAGGCATTTCACCGGAGATTTCGACATGGGACTTTTCAGCTTCCTCAAGGGCAAGGGCAAGAAGCTCGACGACTCGGCCACCCCGGCCAAGGCGTCGCTCGAGGCGGAACTCGACACGCTCGGCCTCGACAAGACCGGCGTCGACATCGAGGTCGACCCGGACAGCTCGAGGGTGAAGATCAAGGGCCAGCCCAAGGACCAGGAAACCCGCGAGAAGATGATCCTCGCGGTCGGCAACATCGAGGGCGTGGCCGAGGTCGAGGACGAGGCCGAGGGCCCGGCGCCGGTGTTCCACGAGGTGAAGGAGGGCGAGAACCTCTGGAAGATCGCCGAGGCGACGCTGGGCGAGGGCTCGCGCTACACCGAGATCTTCGAGGCCAACAAGCCGATGCTGAGCGATCCCGACAAGATCTACCCCGGGCAGGTGCTGCGCATTCCCGCCTGATCCGCCGGCCGCACCGGCCCCGCGCGGAGTCGCCCGGCATTTCGGCACGCCCCCGCTCCCGCCCGCGATCCCCCGGGCGGGGCACGATGTCGCCTTGATTTTTCCGCCCGCTTTCGGACAGATTGTCGGCATCGACAACGCCGGGATGCCGATGGCACGGGAAATCGAACGCAAGTTTCTGGTCGCCTCCGACGACTGGCGCGCCCATGTCTCGCACCGGGTCGAGCTGCGGGACGGCATCCTTGCCCTGCACGAGGGGCGCAAGGTGCGCGTGCGCTTCTACGGCGAGGAGCGCGTGACGCTCTGCGTCAAGGGCCCGCGCTCGGGCATGTCGCGCGACGAGTTCGAATACCCGATCCCGCGCGAGGACGGGCTTGTGCTGATCGAGCACCACTGCGACGGGCCGCCGATCCGCAAGACCCGCCACCACCTGCGCCACGACGGCCGCAGCTGGACCATCGACGAGTACCACGGCCCGCTCGCCGGCACGCTGATCGCCGAGATCGAGCTGCCCTCGGAGGACGCCGCCTTTGCGCGGCCGCCCTGGCTTGGGGTCGAGGTGACGCATGACAGGGACTACCGGCAGACCGCCCTGCTCCGCCGGCACCGCTCCGCGCTCGCCGACAGCGCGTAGCGCAGAATTCTTTACAAATCCCTAGCGTGTGTGGTTACCTGTCGAGGCGAGTCCGCACGGCGCGCCATTTACTCCCAAGGGTCTTCCTCTTCCAGGTCTGCCTACAGTTCCGACGCGCCGCCCCCGGCGGAGACGCCAGCCGAAGCCGGTCAATTTCCAACCGGCCGATGGTGACCACAAGCCTTTGACTTTACGTTTTTTATTGTGAGGAATTATGAAATATCTCTTTGCCAGTATGGCCGCTTTGTCTCTTGCTGCCGCCTGCAGCGACGGTCACACCAGTTCCAGCAAGTCGTCGGGCACCACCGGTTTCATCTCGTTCTCCGACGTCGCGACGAAAGGCGACGGCACCTACAGCGCCAGTGGCCTGGCCGTCACCACCAGTTACAAGACCAACGCCGATGGCACCGTCACCAAGGTCAACACCCCGGTGACCCAGGATGACATCACCGCCCTGCTCACCTACGAGGGCGGCGAGCTGACCGGCGTCACCGTGAAGACCGACCAGGGCAAGATCATCCTCTCTGCCGCCAACGGTGACGTCTTCGACGTCACCACCGTCTCCGGCGGGCTGCTGATTGCCAGCGCCGACGGCGACAAGACCCTGCTGATCGCCGATCCCGACAAGCAGGGCTACGAGTACCAGACCTTCGGCACCTGGCAGACCGGGCTCACCGGTACCTCGCGCAGGGCCGGCGCCGGCTCGGTCGGGGCACGCACCTCGGCCAGCCAGATGCCCACCACCGGCACCGCCAGCTACTACGGCGACAGCCTCGGGCAGGTGATCACCGGCGGAGACGTGGCGGTCACCACCTCCTACGTCGCCGTGGACACCGACTTCGACACTGTCGAGGTCTACAGCAGCAACACCGTCACCGCCGATCCGACGACCGGCGCGACCATCGCCACCCGTCCCGACCTCGACTTCTACGCCGAAGGCGCGGTCAGCGGCTCGGGCTTCTCGGCGGACATCGACACGGGCACGCTGACCGGCGCGCTCGACGGGCAGTTCTATGGCGGCAACGCGCAGGAAGTGGGGGGCACCTTCTCGGGCACCACCGCGACCAGCACCTACGTGGGCGCCTTCGGCGCGGTCGACGCCAGCCGCTGACCATGACTGCCCGGACATTCCCCGGGCCGGGCCGCCGGACGCATTGCCGTCCCGCGGCCCGGTCGCTTCCGTGGCGGGCGCTGCCCGTCGCGGTCGCGCTCGCCGCGGTTCTTCTTCCCGCCCCGGCGGCGCAGGCGCAGCAGGGCCCGGCCCCGCTCCCTGTTGCGTCCCCCACCCCTTCCGCCGCCGCCACCGGCGCCGAGATGGAGGCCGGCTTCCAGCAGGCGCTCGCCGCCGTGGTTCAGGGCCAGCCCGATGCCGCCGTGCGGCTTCTGCGCAAGCTGCTCGCACAGGATCCCGGCCTGCTGCGCGTCCGGCTCGAGCTGGCGCGCGCGCTCTTCGAGGCGGGCGACTACGCGCAGTCGCGCGAGCAGTTCCGCATCGTGCTCTCGAGCCCCGACCTGCCGCCCATGGTGCGCACCAACGTGCTGCGCTTCCTGCGCGCCATCGACGAGCGGCAGGGGCTGCGCACGCGCTTTTCCTTCGCGCTCCGCGCCCCCGAGGGCGCCGGGCGCAGCTATGACACCGACAAGGTCGAGGCCGATCTCGGCTACGGGCCGATGGTGCTGACGATGAACCGCGAGGAGGCGCCGCAGACCGGCATCGAGCTCGGCGGGACGATCCGCAAGCAATGGCCGCTGCGCAGCGCCGCGGGCGGCGCCACGCTGACCGGCTACCTGCAGGCCGAGGGCGAGATCTACCAGACCTCGGGCAGCGACTGGGACGAGCTCGGCGCCGACCTCAGCGCCGGGCTGCAGCTCACCTGGCCGCAGACCACCGCCTGGGCCGAGCTCATCGCCGGCACCGACTATTTCGGCGGCGACATGGTCGAGGAACGGCTCGGGCTCGGCGCCGGGGTGAGCTGGCGCAGCGCCGCGGGCCTGACCACGACGCTCGAGGCCGAGCTGGTGGACGTGACGCTCGAGCGCTACCCCGACACCGAGGTGACCCGCGCCAGCGCGCAGCTCTCGGTGATCCGCCCGCTGCGCGGCCGCGCCCAGGTCGCCGGGAGCCTCTCGCTGCAGCACCAGGACGCGGCGCGCGACGATCTCTCCTACGACTATGCCGAGCTGCGCCTCGGCGGGCGGACCGAGCTCGGCGGGGGGTTCCTCATCGAGCCCTCGGTCTATGCCGCCGCCTTCGACCAGGTCGGCGCGACGCCCGGCCTCGGCGAGCCACGATACGAGACCGAGTACGGGCTCGACCTGCGGCTCGACAAGACCGACAGCTTCGTCTTCGGGCGGCTCACCCCCTACCTGCAGATCGGCGTGGCGCGGCGCGACAGCTCGATCGACGCCTACAGCTACGACGACCTGACGATCAGCGCCGGGCTGACCAGCGCCTTCTGAAGCGGCGGCGGCGCCTCAGCGCGCCGCCACCTCCTCCTTGAGCCAGGCGCTCATCTCGCGCAGCCGGTCCTCGGCGGCGGTGCCGAAGCCGATGGCCTGCAGGTAGTCGCGCACCAGCCCGACGCCCGGATCGACCTGCACCGGCACGCCCGCCGCCCGCAGCGCCTCGCCATAGGCGGCACCGCTGTCGCGCATCGGGTCATGCTCGGCCAGCGCGAGGTAGCAGGGCGGCAGCCCCTCGTGGCTGGAGGCCAGCAGCGGCGCGACCAGCGGGTCGGACAGGCGCAGCGTCACGTCCGGGCAATAGCCCGCGTGCGCCGAGAGCAGCTGCGCCAGGGTCCAGAGCGGGCCCTCGGCATATTCCGAGCAGGACGGGCGCGAGGTGTCGAAGTCGCAGATCGGGTAGATCAGCAGCTGCGCCGCCAGCGGCAGCCCGGCGTCGCGGCACATCAGCGCCACCGCCGCGGCAAGGTTCCCCCCTGCCCCGTCGCCGGCGATCGACAGCCGCTCCGGGTCGATGCCCAGCATCGAGGCATGGTCGCGCGCCCAGGTCAGCACCGCCGGAATCTGGTGCAGCGCCGCCGGATAGGCCGCCTCGGGCGCCAGCGCGTAATCCACCGAGATCACCAGGTGCCCCGACCAGGCGGCCATGCGCGAGGTGATGTTCCAGTGGGTCTCGGGGCTGCCCTGCCGCCAGGCCCCGCCGTGCAGGTAGACGACGGCAGGCAGCGGCTCGGGGTCCGGCGGGCGGAACAGCCGCACCCGCACCGGGCCGCTCTCGGTGTCGATCCAGTGCTCCTCGTCGGTCTCGACTCCCTCGGGGCTGGGCAGGCGCAGAGAGCGCGACACGGATTCGAAATGCAGCCGCCGCGTGGTGGCGTCGCCCTCGGTCGGCAGGGTCGCCCAGGTGGCGTCCCAGGTCTCGCGGAAACGGTAGATGTCGGGATGGATGGCGCGGGTCTCGGTCACCGGGCGCACCGCCGCCTCCTCGACCGAGAGCCCCGGCTTCATCACGAAGCGCAGCAGCATGTCGCCGATGTGCCGCCTGAGCTGCTGCTGGCCCTTCGGGTCGAACAGCGAGTCGCCGTAGAGATGCGAGAAGGTCGGCCGGTTGGCGACGTTGAAGAAGGCCAGCGCCGAGATGTGCCAGCGCAGCTCCAGCGCCGTGAGCCCGCGCCGGAACAGCCCCTCGGCGCAGCCGCGCTGGTAGATCTCGTCGAGCAGCCCGACCGCCGAGACATTCTTGCCGGCGATGTCCTCGACCTTTTCCATGTGCGCGGCATTGTGCAGGTTTTCGACCATGACGAGCCGGATGAAATCGGTGTTCTCGGCATGGTGGTCGAAGGTGAATTCCGCCAGCCGCCGCAGCGCCTCGACCGGGTGCAGGCTGGCCAGGTCGAGCCTGTCCTCCGCCGCGCGCACGCGGGCGTAGGTGTCCTCGAGCACCGCGCGGTAGAGCCCTTCCTTGTCGCCGAAGTAGTAGTAGATCATCCGCTTCGAGGTCTCGGTCCCGGCGGCGATGTCGTCGATCTTCGCCCCGGTCAGACCATGCGCCACGAAGGCCTTGCGCGCGACATCGAGGATATTGGCGCGCACCGCTTCGGGGTTCTGCTTCCAATGACGCCGCGCCACCCCCTCGCCATCGCCGTCGGTAGCCGGGTCGCGATTGGTCACTATGACATCCTCCATGAAATCTCTCCATTCAAAATGACGGCCGGGCGCCTTCACCCGGCGGGGCGTCCCGCCCCGGGCCGCACGCACAAGACACATGATCGAGCCGGTACGGGCGCCCATCAAATGGCTCGGGCGCGCCGCGCGGCGCAGAAAATTCACTTCAATTAAACGGTTCGTTCAAAACTCTGCGCCATTTTCCGGCCCCGGACCGGCCGCGGGTTGGTAACACCCCCGGCTTTTCCGGCGAAGACACGACGCACTGCATCCATAGGTATATCGAAAATGCCCCCGCGTCACGAGAAGACGTGAGTTTCCACCACAAAACTGCCTTGATCGAACATTGCCGACCCCGGAGGGCGCCGGCTTTGCGCTGCGCTGCCCGTGACTTGGGCGCGGCCCGCACCGTCCGGCCCGGACCGGCGGCGCGGACGCGGGGCGCGATCCGTGCTACCCTCGTCCCGGCAGCAGAGGGAGGGTGACGACGATGATGGACAAATGGCTCGGGGCGGATGCCTATGAAATGTACGTCGGCCGGTGGAGCCGGAAGGCCGGGCGCGACTTCCTCGGCTGGCTGGACATGCCGGATGGTCTGCGCTGGCTCGACCTCGGCTGCGGCACCGGCGCGCTGACCGAGCAGATCGTGCAAGGCTGCGCGCCCGCCTCGGTCACCGGGGTCGAGCCCTCGCAGGACTTCCTCGCGCTCGCCGGGCGCCGGATCACCGACCCGAGGGTGCGCTTCGTGCAGGGCGACGGCGAGACGATCCCGCTCGGCGACGGTGCCGCCGACTGCGCGGTCTCGGGGCTGGTGCTGAACTTCATCCCCGACAAGGACCGCGCGCTGGCCGAGCTGCGGCGCTGCACAAGCCCCGGCGGGACGGTGGCGGCCTATGTCTGGGACTACGCCGGGCACGCGCAGTTCATGCGCCGGTTCTGGGACGCGGCCGTCGCGCTCGACCCGGGCGCGCAGGCGCTCGACGAGGGGCGGCGCTTCCCGGTCTGCCACCCGGACGCGCTCGAGGCGCTGTTCCGCTCGGCGGGGCTTGGCGAGGTCACCTGCGCGGCGATCGACATCGCCACGCCCTTTGCCGATTTCGACGATTACTGGACGCCGTTCCTGTCGGGGGTCGGCCCCGCGCCCGGCTATTGCGCCGGGCTCGGCGAGGCGCAGCGCGAGGCGCTCCGCGCCCGGCTCGAGCAAGGCCTGCCCACCGACCCGGACGGACGCATCCTGCTCGCCGCGCGGGTCTGGGCGGTCCGCGGCAGCAGCTGAGCCCCCTGCCCTACCGGACCTCGGTGCCGGCGGTCTCTGCCGGGGCCGCCTTGCCCGCCATCGCCCACCGGCTCAGCGGCCAGGACAGCGCGATCAGCACGACCCCGGCGATGGCGCTGCCGTAGAAGAGCTGGTTGAAGAGCCCCGGCAGCGCCGAGGGCGTCTCGGTGTCCATGCCCGCCGCCAGCAGCCCGGCCAGCAGGTTGCCGAGCGAGGCGGCGACGAACCAGAAGCCCATCATCTGGCTGGCGAAGCGCTCCGGCGCAAGGCGCGAGAAGGTCGAGAGCCCGACCGGGCTCAGCAGCAGCTCGGCGCAGGTGTGGATGAAGAAGGTGGCGATCAGGAACAGCGCCGAGACCTTTGCCCCGGTCATCGCGATCTTGGCCGCGGGCACGAGGATCCAGAAGCCGAGGCCCACCAGCACCAGCGCGAGGCCGAACTTGACGAAGACCGAGATCTCCCAGCCGCGGTCCTGCGCCCAGGTCCAGAAGGCGGCAAAGAGCGGCGTCAGCAGGATGATGAAGGCCGGGTTGAGGTTCTGGAACCACGAGGCCGGCACCTCGAAGCCCACGAGGTCGCGGCGGGTGAGGTCCGCGGCGAAGATCGACAGAGACGAGCCCGCCTGCTCGAAGCGCGACCAGAACACCGCCGCCGCGACGAAGAGGATGGCCAGCACGATCATCCGCTTCTTCTCGGAGCCGTCGAGATCCCCGGCGATGAAGATGTTGAGGAAGAACGCCACCGCGATGGTCACGATGAGCACGCCCGTCGCCTGCGCCACGCCCTCGGCGCTGCGCACGTCGATCACCCCGGTGCCGATCAGCAGCACCAGCAGCGCCACCACCGCGCCGGTCACCCCGAGGCTGACCATGTGGTCGCGGTGCCGCGTCGCCGCGTCCACCTCCTTGGGCGGCGGGCGCTCGCCCTTGCCGCGCAGCGAGCGCTGCCCGGCGTAGATGAAGTTGATCAGCCCCAGCGTCATCGCCAGCGCCGCGGCGCCGAAGCCCCAGTGCCAGCCCCAGACCTCGCCGAGATAGCCCGCGACGAAGCCGCCGAGGATCGCGCCGACATTGATGCCCATGTAGAAGAAGGAAAAGCCCGCGTCGCGCCCGCCGACGTCGTCCTTGTCGTAGAGCTCGCCCACCATGGTCGAGATGTTGGGCTTGAGCAGCCCCGTCCCCACCGCGATGCAACAGAGCCCGGCGAGGAAGATCGAGGCGGTCGAGCCCGAGAGCGCGAGGAGGATGTGGCCGATGATGATCACCACCGCCCCGACGATGATCGCCTTGCGCGCGCCCCAGAACCGGTCCGCGACCCAGCCGCCCGGAAGCGCGAGGATGTAGACCGCCGCCGAGTAGATGCCGTAGATCGCCACCGCCGCCGGCGTCTCGAGCCCCATGCCCCCGGTCGCGACCGCATCGACGAGGTAGAGCACGAGGATCGCCCGCATGCCGTAGAAGCTGAAGCGTTCCCACATCTCGACGAGGAAGAGCGAGGGGAGTCCGGCGGGATATCTGGCAAATCTGGACATCAAAGGCCTGCAACGAAATGAATTCATCCACTTTAGCGCGAATTTCCGCTTGGCGCGAAAGAATTGACGGAACCTCGCCCATCGCGAGCGGCGGCTTGCCGACGGATCGCGGGCCGGTGATTCCTTTATTGAACATAATACATGGGAGAGTCTCGTAACCGCCTCCTGTCCCCGCGGGGACACCCGCGAATGGCGGCGCCCGGCGGAGCCCGTCCCCGCGGGGACAGCTATCCAAGTTGGCCCGCCCCACGTGATAAAAGCGGTGTCCCCGCGGGGACAGGGAGTGCTTCGGGCCCGACGACACCCCGGCGTGAGACATGCCGCGCTGTTCTGTCCCCGCGGGGACACTATGAGAGAGAGGCGCAGCCGGAGAGTGTTTGTCCCCGCGGGGACAGCGGCTTTGCCCCCGCCCCGGCCCCCATGCCTCTGGAGGGCGCGCGCTCCCCTCTCGATAGCGGGCCATGGAAAAGGGTGCGCTGCGATCTGTCCCCGCGGGGACACGACCGGGAAGAGCGGCGCCGGATCGTCGCTGTCCCCGCGGGGACAGGCCATGCCGATCACCGGCCGATGTGATCGGGGCGCTGTCCCCGCGGGGACGAAAGGTCCGGTGCGGTGCGGCGATTTTTGTGCTGTCCCCGCGGGGACAGTCTGGCAGGTCGGAGCGGCTCACGGACCTGTCCCCGCGGGGACAGGTTGTTTCGGGGGACGCGGCCTGCGGGGTGCGGGCAAGAAAAAAGCCGCTGTCCCCGCGGGGACAGGGGCCTCGGCCCGGCGCGGCTTTGGCGAGCGTCAGTCGTCGAGCGCGGCCATGAAGGCGGCGACCGCGGCCTCGAGCCGGTGGCGGTCGATGCTCGAGAAGTCGCGCTCCATCGCCAGTTCCACCCGGCCGTCGCGCGCCGCGCAGCGCACTGTCCCCGCGGGGACAGTGCAGCGCAGCGTGGTCTTGGCGGCCGCATTGGCGCTGCTGCCCTTCGGCTTCGGCCCGGCCTTGGGCGCGCTCTTCAGCGCGTCGGTGAGCCGCGCCACCTCGTAATCGGACGAGACCTCGCCCTGCCCGGCCAGCATCTCGCGCAGCCCCGAGGCAAAGCCCTCCTCGTCCCCCATGCGCTTGACGAGGTCGAGCCCGAGCTTGCGGGGGATCGCCTCGGCGTGGCGCAGGTCCTCGCCCAGTTCCTCGATCAGCGTGGCGAAATGCCGGATGTAGCTGCGCTTCTGCCGCCCGGCGGAGGCGTAGAGCAGGGTGATCGCCTCCTCGATGTCGGTGACGCCGGTGTCCTCGTCGCGGGTGAAGGCCAGCGCCAGCTGCGCCATCTCGGCAAAGGAGATGCCGCGGCGCACGAGGTTCTCGTCGACCATCTTGCGGTAGAGATCGACCAGCGCCTCGCCCGAGGCGACCAGCCCCGCGGGGATGCGGGCATAGGTCTCGTCCCCGGTTTCGGCGTAGAGCTCGCGGTAGGCCGAGAGCCGGCGGAAGCCCTGCACCAGCTCGTAATGGTCGCCCACCGGCTCGACGCGGATCGGGTTCGAGAGGCCCACCTCGCGGATCGAGGCCTTCAGTTCCTCGATCTCGGGGTCGGGCCCGGCGGCGCGGTCGCGGGTCAGCTTGGTGGCCCGCACCGCGTCGATCGGCACGAGGTCGGTGATCAGCCCGGCGCGCTTCAGCCGCACGTAGTCATGCGCCAGCCGGTCGTTCTCTTCGCGGATGGCGCGCTCGGCCTCGGCGCGGTCGCGCAGGGCCTCGGCGTTTTCCGTGATCGCCGCCGCCATCGGTCCCCGCCGGGACGCGGGTTTCGCGGGCTCCTCGGGTTTGGGCTTGCGCAGATCGCCGGTGTAGGCCCCGTCTGCCGTCTCGGGGAAGTCGATGTCGAAGCCGCGTCGCTTGCTCATGCCTCATCCTCCAGCTTGTCCCAGGCCACCTGCACGTGGGAGCGGAATTCCTCGTAGGCGCGGTCGAAGGAGGCGCGCGCCCGGCGCCAGGTTTCCCGCGTCATCTCGCGGTAGTCGATCTCGTAGATCGAGCTCAGGAAGCGCCCGGACTGCTCGACCGCGCGGGTCATCTCGATCGGGTGCTCGGTCATCCTGTCCTCCCAGACCTTCTGGAAGGCTTGACGCATCGCGCGGTGCAGCTCGTTGCCGGTCTCGTAGCGGGTGAGCAGGAAGCGGATGTCGAGGAAGGCCTTGGGCAGGGTGAGTGTCCCCGCGGGGACAACCCCCTCGAAGCCCGACAGATCCCCGAGCGCCTCGGAGAGCTGGCCGATGAACGAGGTGGTGGAGTCGTATTCCCAGTAGCCCGGCCCCGAGGGGATGTAGAGCATGTCGGCGGCGAAGACCGCGTTCATGCTCTGGTACCCGATGGCGGGCGGGCAGTCGAAGATCACCAGGTCATAGGCATCGGGCGGCAGGCTGTCGAGGTAGCGGCTGACCGCGGCGAAGAACGACCACTCCGGGTTGAGGTGCCGGTACTGCGCCGAGGCGAACTCGACGAAGGCCGCGTTGGCGCAGCTGGGGATGATGTCGATGGTCGGCCAGGAGGTCGGCTTGATGAAGTCGGCGGCGCGCAGGTCGCGCAGGCCCATCGAGGTGATCGCCTCGGGCAGCTTGCGCTGGGGCAGGGCGGAGCCGCTCTCGGCGCCGCGGGTGGCGGCGTTCATCCGCTCGGTCTCGCGGATGAGGTCGCGCGCCATGATGCCCCAGACGGTGTATTCCTCGGTGACGTCCGACAGGCCCATCGAGTGGCTAAGCGTCGCCTGCGGGTCGAAGTCGACGCAGAGCACGCGGTAGCCGTCGAGCGCCGCGGCATGGGCGAAGTGCAGCGCCACGGTGGACTTGCCGGCGCCGCCCTTGAAGTTCGAGATGGCCACCCGGAAGGCCCGCTTCTTCGCCGGGCGGTAGGGCATCAGGCTCTTGCGGTTGACCTTCAGCTTGCGGCGGATCTCGTTGATCTCTTCCAGCGAGTACCAGCGCTGGCGGCCGTCCTCTTCGACGAGGCCCTGCGGCAGGTGCGGCTCGGCGGCCATGCGGCCCCGCAGGGTCGACTGGTTCACCTGCAGGATCAGCTCGGCCACCTCCCAGCTTGAGAAGCGGCGCAGGGTCTTCTCGAGCTCGGGCGAGAAGGTCTGCTGGCGGATCCAGCCCTGCATCTTCAGCGACTGCGCCTGCAGCCGCGCCAGGTCTTCGTGTGTAAACATCCTGCCTCCTGTCCCCGCGGGGACGCTTTCAATGTCGCGCCGCTGCGGGCGCTTGTTCCGTCCGTCCCCGCGGGGACACTCACCACTCCGCGTCCCCGCGGGGACGCATCTGCTCTTCACTGTCCCCGCGGGGACGCCTTGCTCTCTATACTGTCCCCGCGGGGACAGGTGGACTTCCGGGTCGTCCCGCCGGGGGACTTCGCGCCCTGTCCCCGCGGGGACAGCCCGGTGCGCCTTGCCGATGCGGTTTGTCCCCGCGGGGACAGCCTGATCGGAAGAAACGCGGGACGCTAATTTCCGATGCTCGGGAATTTACGCCGAATTTGCATTCAAGGCAAAACCTAATAGTCTTTGAACGGTGAATCCGCGAATTTGCGTGTCTTCCCTGCCCAGCCTGGTCGAACAGCGTCCTGCAAGGCATGGATCCGATTCGGAAAATCCCGGCGGCGGGTCGGCGGGGGGACCGAATAATGGGGGACACGATCCGGCGTTCCGCTACATATTGGGGGACATTTTTGCCTCAATAGGGGACGTCCTGCATGTCCCCCAATACCAGAATACCCATTTTTCCATTCGGAAAAGGGAAGGGGGGCAAAGCGATCGGACCCCACCGCTTGACAGAATCGAGAAAGCGGACGCAAATAGCTCAAGGTTGGGAAAGAGCGTTGCGTTTTGACGGAAAGCAGCGTTCGCACTCACCGCCAAAGACGCAACAGGCCGCCAGAGCCTGCATACTTCGAGGCACCGCGACACCGCGGAGACACAGGCGAGGGGCAGCAGGATGCTTGCCACGAAAGCGGTCGGGCGCAATGCCTCGGCCCTCAAATACGACTTGCTCACCGTGATGGGGGCCTATGCGCTGGCGCAGGAGAAGGCGCGCCAGGTGCTGGTGCTGCGGCTCATGACGCTGATCACCGCGCGCTACAACTGGGCCCGCGACGAACTGGCCGTCGGCCAGCGCGAAATCGCCCGGCTGTGGATGGTCGACGAGCGCACGGTCAAGCGCGAGATGGCCAAGCTGCGCGCCATGGGCTGGCTGCGGGTGAAGCGCCAGGGCGCGCGCGGCCGGGTCAGCGAGTACTCCCTCGCCATCGAGCGCATCCTCGAGGACAGCCGTGACCGCTGGGGCGACGTCGGCCCGGATTTCGAGCAGCGCCTCTCCGGCAGCGAGGCGCCGGACGAGAAAATCGTGCCGCTCCCGATCAAGGGAAAAATTCCCGCGCCGGATCTCGGCGACGAGTCAGACTGGGGGCTGGCCCGGGCAATCCTGCACGCCGAGGACCCGGCGCTCTACGCCGCCTGGTTCGCGGCGCTCGAGCGGCGCGAGAGGGCAGGGGGGCGGCTGGTGCTGCGTGCGCCCTCGCGCTTCCACGCGAGCTACGTCTCGGGCCATCTCGGGGCGCGCCTGCTGAGCGTCTGCCGGGGCATCGACGCCGGCATCGACGAGGTGCAGGTCATCGCCTGACCCGGCCCCGCGCGGCGGCCCCGGAAGCTGCGCGAAGAATTGCCGACCGCCATCGGCGAGTTGACGCTGGGACGCCGTCAGCGCAGTCTGTGAGCGTATTCTTTAATGCTATTTTTCAGATATTCCTTTTCCGGAGGCATCCGCATGCCCGCGACTTCCTTCATGGCGTCGGTGTTCGATTTTCCTGACTTTGCCTTTGCCGCACCCATCGGACCCGGGCTGACCGAAGCCGAAACCCTCACCATCGCAAACGGTTACACCATCGCGGCCAACCCCCATGCCTCGGCAGAGAGCTATCTTCAGGCAAGCGGCGCCAGCTCGCGCGCGGGCGGGATTTTCGGCGGCACCGCAGGGCTTTACGACCTTTCCCTCAGCTATTTCGACGAGAGCGACGGCCGCTCCTACATGGAGGTGCTGGTGAACGGCGCGGTGGTCGCGGCGTTCGACTGGGAGAGCGCCTCGGGGGCGGCGATCGTCACGAAGGCGTCGGCGGCCGAGACCACGGTCAGCGGGCTGGTGCTGGCGGCGGGCGACGTGATCGAGCTGCGCGGGCAGGGCGATGGCGGCGAGCCGCTGCGCACCGACGCGATCGGCATCCGTGCCAGCGCCACCCCGGCGCTCGGCGAGGGCTTCGTCATCGAGGCGGAGGACCTGCAGATCCTGTCGGGCTTCACCGTCGCGGGCAATGGCGCCGCCTCGGGCGGGCAGACGCTTCAGCACACGGGGGGCGGCACGGCGCGCGCGGCCTACACGGTGCAGCAGGCGGGCAGTTTCGACCTTGCGATCGGCTATTTCGACGAGAGCGACGGGGCCTCCTCGATGCAGGTGCTGGTCAATGACGCGGTGGTCGCCGAGTTCGACTGGGACGCGGCCACGGGCGCGACCATCGCCAGCACGCAGAGCCGCGCCTCGCAGGTGATCGAGGCGCTGGACCTCGCGGCGGGCGACGTGATCGAGCTGCGCGGGCAGGGCAATGGCGGCGAGCCGCTGCGGGTGGATTACCTCGAGTTCAGCGCGGTCGAGGGCGGCTCCGGCGGGCCCGTGCCGCAGGTGCGCTCGCTCGATCTCGCCTTTGCGCGGGACGGCGAGATGCGCATCGCGCTGAATGACGGCAGCGGCCACTTCACCGAGCAGGCGACGGGGGTGCCTTCGGGCGACGGGCTGCGCATCCTCGACATGGATGGCGACGGCGACACGGATTTCTTCTCGGTCGCGATCACCAGCGATGTCTTCCCGGCGCCGGAGTATTCCGATCTGCCGCAGGAGATCAGCTTCGAGCTGACCACCACGGTCTACGAGAACGACGGCACCGGCAGCTTCACCGCGCATAGCACCACCGAGAGCTTCGGCCTCACGCTCAAGTCCTACCCGAGCGGCTGGCTCGAATACGCGACGCAAGTCCTCGAGTTCGGCACGCCGGGGGACATGGACGGCGACGGCGACATCGACCTGCCGGCCTTCTCGGTCGCCGGCGAGGCGATCGCGATGTTCGAGAACGACGGCGAGGGCAGCTTCACCCTGCGGCTGATCGACCTGCCGTCCGGGCTGCCGGAGCCGGGCTATTACGGCAACGCGCTGATCCTCGCCGACATGAACGGCGATCCGCTGCCGGACCTGCTGCTGAGCTCGGACTACGAGCTGAGCGCGACATGGGTGCTGATCAACGACGGGGCTGGCGGCTTCGAGACGGCGGGCTACATGCAGCAGAGCGACGATGGCAATGCGCTCGAGACGGTGGCCGATCTCGACGGCGATGGCGACAACGACGTGATGTATCTCGCGGTCAGCGAGGGTGGGGGTCTGTTTTCCTACCTCAACGACGGCACCGGGGCGCAGGCGCCGGGGGCCGGTCCAAGCTTCTACGGGGCCGAGAGCCCGGGCTTCTTCGTGGTCGGCAATTTCGATGCGGAGCCGGGGCTCGAGGTGGTCGCCGCGGGGATCGACGATCCGTCTCAGGGCTTCGAGCCGGGGCTGCGGGTCTTCGACATCACCGGGACCCCGGACGGGCTCGGGATGGAGATCGTCTCGTTCGATCCGGCGATCCGGGGCTCGGTGCGGGAGGCGGCGGATTTCGACGGGGACGGCGACCTCGACATGCTGCTGACCACGCGGGACGCGTCGAGCGAGGTGCTGGTGCTGTTCAACGACGGGGCGGCGAATTTCACCGCCGTTCCGGCCGGCGTGGCGGAGGTTCCCGCCGAGGTCCGCCAGTTCGGGGCCGATGTCTACACGGGGTATTTCGACGATCCGATGATGGTCGCCTGACACGGGGGGACCGACACAGGGATGCGGGGCGCCCGGTTGCGGAACCGGGCACCACGCGGGGACGGGGGCACCGCACCCCCGGGGGGCCGGTCGCGTCCAGGCGCGGCCGGCGTTCTCCTGTCCGGGGGCTCCCGGGGCGGCTCAGGCCGGGCGGGGCTGGCGGCTGCGCAGGTGCACCGCGATCTCGACCGCCGCCAGCAGCAGCATCGACAGGCCGACCAGCGGGAAGAAGACCCCCGCCGCGACGGCCATGACCAGCAGCGTGCGCGGGATGCGCCAGTCGGCGGGCACCTGCGGCACGCCGAGCGCGCCCGAGGGGCGGCGCTTCCACCACATCACCGCGCCCGAGACGCAGAGCCCGACCATGGCGAGGCAGGCGAGCAGCAGCACGACCTGGTTCACGAGGCCCCATTCCTGGCCCATGTGCACCGAGATCCCCCATTCGGCCCAGCGGCCGAGCGTGCCGAGATCGGCAAGATCGGCGTCGTAGAGCACCGCGCCGCTGTACTGGTCGAGGTGGATCACCCGCTCGTAGGTGATGTCGTCGGGGTAGACCGAGGCGGTGAAGACCCCCTCCGGCCCCCGCGGCATCGACACCGAGTAGCCGGGCACGATGCCGCGTTCCTCGACCGTGGCGACCACCTGGTCGAGCGTCTGCGGCACGCCGCTGGCTGTGCCGGACAGCGGCACGGGCTGTTTCTCGATGATCCAGGGGGCGCGGTCGGTGGCCTCGGACAGCGGTACGGTCGAGGCGGGCAGGCCGGACCAGTAGCCCTCGGGCATGCCGAGGCCGAGCGCGTTGGCGGTGTCGTAGAACTTGGCTCCCCAGACACCCGACCAGGGCAGGCCGGTCATCGCGAGGAAGACGATGAAGACCCCGGTGTAGATCCCCGTGACCGCGTGCAGGTCGCGCCACCAGGGACTGCCGCGCGTGGCCTTGATGCGGGTGGTCCCAAGCCCCTTGCCGCGCGGCCACCAGAGGTAGGTGCCGGTGGCGACCAGCAGCACCATCCAGCCTGCTGCGGCCTCGATCAGCCGGTTGCCGAGCCAGCCGACGTATTCCAGCGAGTGCAGCTTGCGCACCACGTACATCGCCGGGCTCCCGGTGGCGCCGCCGTCCCAGAGCGTGCCCAGCACCTCGCCGCTGTAGGGGTTCACGTAGACCGTGTTCTTGAGCCCGTCCGGCCCGAGGATGTCGAGCTCGGCGCTGCGGTCCGCGGCGGCGGGCGGGGTATAGGCCTTGAGCTCGCCGGGATGCGCGGCGAGCGCGGCGGCGGCGAGGGCCGAGGGGGCGAGCATCTCGCCCGCCGGCGCGACGAGGCGCAGGCGGCTGTAGGCCGCGTCGTTGATCTCGTCCTTGAAGAGGTAGATGCCGCCGGTGACGGCGAGGATCAGCAAGAAGGGCAGGACGAGCAGTCCCGCGATGAAATGCCAGCGCCAGACGGCGCGGTAGAGCGCGGCGGAGGCCGCGCGTCGGGTGGTGTCTGTCATGGGGTCAATCCGAAAGGCCCGCCGGGGCGGGGTCTGAGAGGGGCAGGCGAAAGGCCTGCGGCGCACAGGTCTCAGATCGGGGTCGGAGGGGCTCTCGGGGCATGGCCGGCGTCGCGCGCCTGTGCGGCGCGGTGGCGGTCGGCGCTCTGCCGCCAGCCGTCATGGGGCTCCAGCCGCGCCTCGCGCCCGCCGGGCGAGAGGGCAGGGGCCTCGGGCAGGCCGTGGCAGAAGGGGCAATGGTGATCGTGGCCCGCGTGCGGCTCGTGGCCCGCATGGGCGCCGTGCTCCCCGGGCGGGGCATGGCCGGGGTGGCCGGAATGGCCCACCTGGTCGTCGCGCGGGGCGCAGAGATCCCCCGGCGCGAGGCCGAAGGCAAGCTCTGTGGCAAGGCGCGCGGCTGCCTCCCGGTCGGGCGCCATCAGCCCGGCCGAGGTCACGCCGGTCAGGGCCAGGAGCAGGGCCAGGACGCAGGCGAAGGCGGGAAGGACGCGCCGGATCGACATGGAAGCTCACATGCCACGGCGCGCCCGCCCCGGAAAGCGCGAAAAGGTCGCAGCGCGCCGCGTCAGATCTCGAGCACGATCCGCCCGTCGATCTGCCCGGCGCGCATCTTGTCGAAGATCGCGTTGATGTTCTCGAGCCTGTCCCAGCTGAAATGCGAGGCGACCTTGCCCGCCCCGGCGAAGGCCAGCGCCTCGCGCAGGTCGTTGCGGGTGCCGACGATCGAGCCGCGCACGGTGATCCGCTGCAGCACGATGTCGAAGATCGGCAGCGGGAAATCCCCCGGCGGCAGGCCGACCAGCGCCATGAAGCCGCCACGGCGGAGCATCCCCACCGCCTGCGCGAAGGCGGCGTTCGACACGGCGGTGACCAGCACGCCATGCGCGCCGCCGACCAGCTTGTGCACCTCCTGCGCCACGTCCACCTCGGCGGCGTTGAGCGCGATCTCGGCCCCCATGTTGCGGGCCAGCGCCAGCTTTTCCTCCGAGATGTCGACGGCGATCACCCGCAGCCCCATGGCCACGGCGTATTGCACCGCCATGTGGCCGAGCCCGCCGATGCCCGAGACGGCGACCCACTGGCCGGGCTTGGCCTCGGTCTCCTTGAGGCCCTTGTAGACGGTGACCCCGGCGCAGAGCACCGGCGCGGCGGGGCCCCAGTCGAGCCCGTCGGGCAGTATCCCGACGAAATTGGCGTCGGCGAGGACGAACTCGGCATAGCCGCCGTCCACCGTGTAGCCGGTCATCTGCTGATCGGGGCAGAGCGTCTCCCAGCCGCCGACGCAATGCTCGCAGCGGCCGCAGGCGGTGTGCAGCCAGGGCGCGCCGATGCGGTCGCCTTCCCTGAGGTGGGTGACCCCGGCGCCGATCGCGGCGACCTCGCCGACACCCTCGTGGCCGGGGATGAAGGGGGCGGTGGGCTTCACCGGCCAGTCGCCCTCGGCGGCATGCAGGTCGGTGTGGCACACGCCCGAGGCGCGCACCCGCATCAGCACCTGCCCGGGGCCGACCTGCGGCACCGGCACCTCGCGGATTTCCAGCGGCTGGCCGAGCGCCGGGACGACGGCGGCCTTCATCGTCTTGGGAAGGGACATGGCAATCTCGATTTTTGAAAATGAAGGGACTCTCTGCGCGGCAGCAGAGCCCCCTCGGGGCGCAAAATCAAGATCGCCGGGGCGAGGCAGGGTGTCGCGGGGCAGGAGCGGCGGAGCGCCGCCGCCGCGCGGGGGGAACCGGCCGGGTGCCTTGCCCGGCCGGACGTGCCGGGCTCAGTGCGCCGGCATCTGCGGCTTCACCACCGGCGGGCGGCGGACGAAGAAGCTGGCGGCGAACATCACCAGCGCGATGAGCGCTCCGGTGACGAAGCCCGCCCGCACGCCGGACGCCGTGGCGTCCACCAGCTCGGCGCCGCCGGCCATCTCGGCGCCGATGCGGATCGACATGATCGACACGAAGAGCGCGATCCCCGCCGCGCCCGCCACCTGCTGCACCGTGCCCAGCACCGCCGAGCCGTAGGAGTAGAGCTCGCGCGGGAGCGAGCCGAGCGCCGAGGTGAAGAGCGGGGTGAAGAGCAGCGCGAGGCCGATGCTCAGCAGCATGTGGCTGGCGAGCACCTGCCAGACCGCGCTCTGGGTGCCGAGAAGCGCCATCGAGCCGAGCCCGGCGAAGACCAGCACCGCGCCGGGGATCACCAGCCGCCGCGCGCCGATGCGGTCGAAGGTGCGCCCGACCCAGGGCGCCATCAGCCCCATGGCAAGCCCGCCCGGCAGCAGCAGCAGGCCCGCCCCGAGCGGCTCCATGCCCAGCACGTTCTGCATGTAGATCGGCAAGAGGATGATCATCCCGAAGAGCGACATCATGCAAAAGCCCATCATGATCACCGCGACGGTGAAGACCTTCACCCGGAAGGTGCGCAGGTCGAGCAGCGCGCGTCCCTGCGGCGCGAGGCGCACCTGACGCCTGACGAAGAGCACCAGCGCGACGAAGCCCACCGCCAGCGGCAGCCAGACCGGCACGCCGCCGCTGCTGTCATGGCCCGCGGCCTGTCCCTCGCCCAGCGTCGAGAGCCCGTAGACCAGCCCGCCGAAGGCCAGCACCGACAGCGGCACCGACAGCAGGTCGAGCGGGGTCTTGCGCGGCTCGGAGACGTTCTGCAGCCGGGCTTGGCCGAGCGCCAGCGCGCCGAGCCCGATCGGCAGCACCAGCCAGAACATCCAGCGCCAGTCGAGCAGGTTGAGGATGATCCCCGAGATGGTCGGCCCGATGGCAGGGGCGACCGAGATCACGATCGAGATGTTGCCCATGGTCTTGCCGCGGCTCTCGGGCGGCACCAGCGTCATCACCGTGGTCATCAGGAGCGGCATCATGATCGCCGTGCCGCAGGCCTGCACCACCCGGCCGAAGATCAGCATGCCCAGCCCCGGCGACAGCGCGCAGATCAGCGTGCCCGTGCTGAAGAGGCCCATGGCCATGGTGAAGACGGTGCGCGTCGGCAGGCGCTGCAGCAGGAAGCCGGTGATCGGGATCACCACCGCCATGGTCAGCAGGAAGGCGGTGGTCAGCCATTGCGCCGCGTTGGCGGTGACGTTCAGGTCCTTCATCAGGCGGGGCAGGGCGACGCCCATGATCGTCTCGTTGAGGATCACCGTGAAGGCCGAGACCAGCAGCAGCAGGATGACGAGGCGGTTGCGCGCCGCGGTTTCGGGATCGGAAACGGGGGCGGGGCCACCGGCGGAAACGGGGGTGCTCTGCATGGTCGCAATCTCTTGAAGTCGGGCGGGACGGCACCGGGCCGGACAACAGGAGCCGGGGCCGCGCACAGGGGGACCCCCGCTTGGTAGGCGCGTGTGCCGCGTGGCGCAAGGCGCAATCGGACCTGCGTTTTTGCACCGGCGCGCCCCGGCCGATGCGCGGGCGCGCCCCGGCGGGATGGCGTCAGGAGAGGTTGTCGATGAGCCTCTGCAGCACGCGCAGGCCGCAGGCGATCTCGTCCTCGGTCATGCCGCGGGTCATCTCGGCCTCGTAGCGCTGCGCCTCCTGCATGAGCTGCGCCACCACCTCCTCGCCAGCCGGGGTCAGCCAGATGCCGTTGACCCGGCGGTCGAAGCCAGACGGGCGGCGCTCGATCAGCCCGTCGGCGGAGAGCTGGTCGAGGATGGTCACGAAGCTCGAGCGGGGCAGGGCCACCGCCTCGGCGATGCGGCTCTGCGGCTGGCCGGGATGGGTGCGGATCACCTGCAGCAGGCCAAGGTAGCGCGGCGCGCGGCCATAGTCGGTGAGGCGCTGCTCGAAGCCGCGGAAGGCGAGGATCTGCGCGAGGCGCAGCTTGTAGCCGAGCGTCGCCTCGGCCTCGCCGGCGTCGAGACGCGGCTGGATGTCTTCCCCTTCGCCCATGGTCGCACCCTCTCGCAGATTTTGTTTTACTTCGAACAGTTCTGTTACGTACAGTACCTCATGGACCTCGTCCATGCATAGTCGACTCGGAGGAGGAACGCGTCGATGGGAATGGCCGCCACAGGGGAGGCGCACTGGCTGCCGGACGTGTCCGGCGCGCCGCTGCGCGAGACGGTGCTCGGGGCGCTGCTGGCCGAGCGGGCGGCGGCCTTGCCGGAGCGCGCCGCGCTCATCTTCGACGAAGCCGGGTTCCTTGCAAGCTGGACCTACGCGCAGCTTGACGCGCGGGTGACGGAGCTTTCGAAGGCGCTGCTGGCGCGCGGCGTCGCGCCGGGCGAGCGGGTTGCGGTCATGTCGGCGAACTGTCCCGAATGGGTGCTGCTCGAATACGCGCTGGGGCGGATCGGGGCGGTGCTGGTGACGGTGAACCCGTCGTTCCGGCAGGGCGAGCTTGACTACCTGCTGCGCCAGGCGCGGGTCTCGGCGCTGTTCGCGGCGGGCAGCTTCCGGGGCTTCGACCTCGGGGCGATGCTGGCGCAGATGCTGCCGGGGCTCGACGGCGGACGGCCCGCGGGCGCGGACTATCCCGACCTGCGCCTCGTCGTGCGGCTCGGCGCGGCCGCGATCCCCGGCGCGCTGCCCTTCGACGCGCTGTGCGCCGCCGCGCCGGAGGTGAGCGACGCGGCGCTGGCCAAGGTGGCGGAGGCGGTCCGCCCGGGGGACGTGCTGCAGATCCAGTTCACCTCGGGCACCACCGGCAAGCCCAAGGGCGCGATGCTGACCCACCGCGGCACGATCAACAACGCGCTGCTGGCGGCGGCGCGCGCGGGCTACCGCGAGACCGACGTGATGGTCTCGGCCATGCCGCTCTTTCACACGGCGGGCTGCGTGTGCAACGTCATGGGGATGCTCGCCGCCGGGGGGTGCCTCGTCGTCATGGCCGATTTCGACGCCGAGCGGATGCTCGACCTGATCGAGCGCCACGGCGGCACGGTCACCAACGGCGTGCCCACCATGTACATCCGCCTGCTGCAGGACCCGCGGCTGCTGGCCGGGGGGCGCGACCTGTCGCGCTGGCGCATCGCCTACACGGGCGGCACCTCGATCCCGCCGCAGCTGATGCTCGAGTTGCACGCGCGGATCGGCTGCGAGCCGGTGATCATCATGGGCATGACCGAATGCAGCCCGATCATCACCCAGACCGAGCCCTCGGAACCGCTCGGGCAGCGGGTGCTGACGGCGGGCGTGCCGCTGCCGCATGTCGAGATCCGCATCGTCGATCCCGAGAGCGGCGAGACCCGGCCCGTCGGCCGCGAGGGCGAGCTGCAGATCCGCGGCTTCCTCGTGACCGCGGGCTATTTCGACATGCCCGCGCAGACGCGCGAAACCTTGAGCGCTGATGGCTGGCTGAAGAGCGGCGATCTCGCCGCCATGGACGCCGAGGGCCACCTGCGCATCCTCGGCCGGATCAAGGACATGCTGATCCGCGGCGGCGAGAACATCTACCCCGCCGAGATCGAGGACTGGCTGATGCAGCACCCCGCTATCGCCGAGGCGCAGGTGGTCGGCGTGCCCGACCCGGAGTTCGGCGAGGAGATCTTTGCCTTCGTCGTGCTGCGTGCCGGGCAGGGGCTGGAGGCGGGGGCGCTGCGCGACTGGTGCCGGGCGCGGATCGCCCGCCACAAGGTGCCGCGCCACATCGCCTTCATCGAGGCGACGCCGAAGACGGCCAACGGCAAGGTGCGCAAGGTCGACCTGAGGACGATGGCCGGAGAGATGCTGCAGAAGGATGCCACCGCATGAGCGCGCCCCACCTGATCGAGGAACGCCGCGGCCCGGTGCTGCTGCTGACGCTGAACCGGCCGGCGGTGCGCAACGCCATCTCGCCCGAGATGGCCTGCCGGCTCGCCGATGCCTTCGCCGCCTTCGACGCCGATGACGCTCTGCGCGTGGCGATCCTGACCGGGGCGGGGGACCTCGCCTTCTGCGCGGGCGGGGATCTGGGGCGGACGCTGCCGCTGCTCTCGGGCGACCGCGCACCCGAGGATGACTGGGACCGGCGCTTCCTGAATGACCCCGAGGTGCAGGACCGCTCGGCGCTGCGCCGCAACGTGCCCGCCAAGCCGGTGATCGCCGCGATCAACGGGCTCTGCCTTGCCGGCGGGATGGAGACCATGCTGGGCACGGATCTGCGCATCGCCTCGGAAGACGCTGTCTTCGGCCTGCCCGAGGCGCGGCGCGGGGTCATTCCCTTTGCCGGGGCACTGGTGCGGCTTGCCCGCCAGATCCCCGAGCCGGTCGCCATGGAGCTGCTGCTCACCGGCGGCACGATCGACGCCGCCCGCGCCCATGCGCTCGGGCTGGTCAACCGCGTGGTGCCGCAGGGCGAGGTGCTGGCGCGGGCCTTCGAGATGGCCGAGGTGCTGGCGGCGAACGGACCGGTCTCGCTGCGCGAGATCAAGCGGGTGGTGCTGGGCAGTTCCGGCCTGCCGCTGGACGAGGGCTTTGCCATGGAGGACGAGGCCAAGCGCATCGTCATGGCCTCGGAGGACGCGCGCGAGGGGCCGCGCGCCTTCATGGAGAAACGCCGCCCGAGGTTCGTCGGGCGATGAGCGGGGCAGGCGGGATCCGGCTGGACGGGCGCGTCGCGGTGGTCACCGGCGCGGGGCAGGGCATCGGCCGCGCCACGGCGCTGGCGCTGGCCGCGGCGGGCGCCTCGGTGGTGGTCAACGACATAGGCGCCGGGGCCGCGGAGGCGGTGGCGGCCGAGATCGGCCCGCGCGCCGTGCCTTGCGTTGCCGCCATCGGCACGGCGGAGGCGGCCGAGGCCTGCGTGCAGGCGGCGCTCGATCGGTTCGGGCGGCTCGACGCCTTCGTCTGCAACGCCGGCATCCTGCGCGACCGGGTGCTGTGGAACACCAGCGACGAGGATTTCGACGCGGTGATCGCCACGCATCTGCGCGGCAGCTTCACCTGCGCCCGTGCCGCCGCGACGCACTGGCGCGCGGCGGGGCAGGGGGGGCGGCTGATCCTGATGTCCTCGATCGCCGGGCAGCGCGGCAACTTCGGCCAGACCGCCTATTCCGCCGCCAAGGCCGGGATCGCCGCCATGGCGCGCACCTGGTCGATGGAGCTCGCCCGCGCCGGGGTCACGGTCAATGCCGTGGTGCCCGCGGCGCTGACCGCGATGACCGCCACCATTCCGGCGCTCGCCGGGCTGACCGAACAGGCGGCGCGCGGCGAGGCGCTGGACGCGGACGCGCGGCAGCGGATGGGGATCGGCGGGCCGGAGGACGTGGCGCCGCTGGTCGTCTACCTTGCCTCGGCGGCCTCGGGCGCGGTCACCGGGCAATGCATCGGCATCGGCGGCGACCGGCTCAGCCTCTGGGCGCATCCGGTCGAGGCCGCGCATGAGATTACCAACGGCGGGTGGAGCGCGGACGGCATCGCCGGCGCGCTCGGAGGAGCACTCGCCGGATCCCTGCAATCGGTGGGGATCGAAACGGACTGACGGCCCGGGGAACACCGGGCTCTTTTAGGGAGGAAGACCATGAAGACACTGACCATCGGAGCGGCGGCCCTGCTCGCCCTCGGGACCACCTGCGCGCAGGCGCAGGAGGTGACGCTGCGGCTGGCCCACTGGCTGCCGCCGCAGCACGCCGTGCCGCAGACCGGCATGCAGGAGTGGATGGATTCGATCACCGCGGACTCGGGCGGCACCATCAAGTTCGAGGTGTTTCCGGCCCAGCAGCTTGGCGCGGCGCCGGATCACTATGACATGACCCGCGACGGCATCGCCGACATCGGCTACGTGAACCCCGGCTACAATGCCGGCCGCTTCCCGATCTACGAGCTGGTGGGCGTGCCCTTCCTTGCCACCGACGGGCCGAACGCCGCCAAGGCGATCCATGAATGGTACGCGGGCGACTATGCCGCGAAGGAGATGGGCGACGTCCACTTCTGCCTCGTCAACCCGCACGAGCCCGGCCGCTTCCACGGCAAGACCGAGATCAAGGTCCCGGCCGACGTGAAGGGGCTGAACGTGCGCCCGGCGCATTCCACCATGGCGCGCTTCGTCGCCTCGCTCGGCGGCGCCTCGGTGCAGGTGCCCGCCCCCGAGGCGCGCGAGGCGCTGGCGCGCGGCACCGCCGACGCGGTGACCTTCCCCTACGAGGCGATGAAGGTGTTCAATGTCGCCGAGGAGACCAAGTTCCACAACGACATGCCGCTCTACCTCTCGGCGCAGGTGCTGCTGTTCAACAACGACAGCTACGGCGGGCTGAGTGCCGAGCAGAAGGCGGTGATCGACGCGCATTGCACGCCGGAATGGTCGAAGAAGTTCTCGGAAGGCTGGGCTGTCTACGACAAGGGCGTGCGCGAGGAGATCCTGAGCAACCCCGAGCACACGGTCTACACCCCCACCGCCGAGGAGGTCGCGCTCTGGCGCGAGGCTGCGGTGCCGACGCTCGAGGCGTGGAAGGCGGACGTGACCGCCGCGGGCTCCGATCCCGAGCCGATCCTCGAGGGGCTGCGCGCGGCGCTCGACGCCAACGGCGTGCTCTACAAGTGAGGCCAACCGGGGGAGCGCCTGCGCTCCCCCCAACACGCGAGGCGCCATGACACGGCAACGACACGGCTCGGCGGACCAAGTGATCCTGTGGGTGGAGCGAACCGCCGCGGTGATGCTCGGGCTCGTCACGCTGCTCATCTTCGTCTCGGCGGTGGGGCGGTATCTCTTTGCCGCGCCGCTGCCGGATTCCTTCGACATCTCGCGGCTGACGCTGGCGATCGCCGTGATCTGGGGCTTTGCCTCGCTCGGCTACCGCGGCAGCCACATCAAGGTGGACCTGCTGGCGCAGGCGGTCGGGCCGGCGCTGCGGCGCTGGATGGACCTTGCCGCCTGGGCGATCCTGCTCGGCTTCACCGGGGTGCTGGTGTGGAAGATGGGCGCGCGGGTGCTGTCGCAGCTCGGCGGCGGCGAGGTCACCATGGACCTGCGCATCCCGCACTGGCCCTTCCTCGCCGCGATCCTGCTGGGGCTCATCGCGGCGCTCTTCACCACCACGCTCCGGCTCTGGCGCATCTGGCGCCATGGCGAGGGGCTCGAAGGCCACGAAACACCGCCCGAGGAAGACCGGGCGCAGGACAACCGGGCCAAGGAAGGCAAGAATGACTGAACGCGACCTGATCGCGGCGGGCGGCTTCGTCGTGCTGTTCCTGCTGATGCTGATCCGCGTGCCGATCGGCATCGCCATGGGCATCGTCGGGGTCGGCGGCTTCGGCATGGTGACCGGGCTGAAACCGGCGCTGAACCTGCTCGCCACCTCGCCGCTGCGCACGGTGACCGACTTCAACCTGACGCTGATCCCGTTCTTCGTGCTGATGGGCGTGCTGGCGACCCGCTCGGGCATGAGCCGCGAGCTCTTCCGCGCGGCCAACGCCACGCTCGGCTCGTTCCGCGGCGGGCTCGGCATCGCCACGGTCGGGGCCTGCGCCGGCTTCGCGGCGATCTGCGGCTCGTCGGTGGCGACGGCCGCCACGATGACCGACATCGCCTATCCCGAGATGAAGCGCGCCGGCTACGGCGACGACGTGGCGACCGGGGTGATCGCGGCGGGCGGCACGCTTGGCATCCTCATCCCGCCCTCGGTGGTGCTGGCGGTCTACGGCTACATCACCGAGCAGGACATCGGCAGCCTCTTCATTGCCGGGGTCCTGCCCGGCCTGCTGGCGGTGCTGATGTACATGCTGACCGTGCGCTTCTGGTACGGGCCGCGCCTGCCCGCGGGCGCGCCCTTCCGCATCGGCGAGGCGCTGCGGGCGCTGCGCGATGTCTGGGCGGTGGCGCTGCTCTTCGGCGCGGTGATCGTGACCATCTACCTCGGCATCGCGACGGCGACCGAGGCGGCGGCGGTGGGGGCGGTGCTGACCGCGGCGATCGGCTTCGCGCGCGGACGGCTCGGGGCGGCCTCGCTGCTCGACTGCCTCGTCGGGGCGCTGCGCACCTCGGTGGCGATCTACACCATCCTGATCGGGGCGATCCTCTTCGGCTACTTCCTTGCCGTGACGCAGGTGCCGCAGAACATGACCCGGCTGCTGATCGAGCTCGGGCTCGGGCGCTACGGCACGCTGGTGCTGATCATGGTGCTGTTCGTGGTGCTGGGCTGCTTCCTCGACGCCATGGCGATGATCATCCTGATGGTGCCGATCGTCTTCCCGGTGATCACCCAGCTCGGCTTCGACCCGATCTGGTTCGGCATCATCATCGTGATGACGGTGGAGTTGGGGCTGATCACCCCGCCGATCGGGATGAACGTCTTCGTGATCAACAGCATCGCGCGGAACGTCGGGCTCGCCACGATCTTCCGCGGGGTGATGCCCTTCGTGCTGGTCGACCTGCTGCGGCTGGCGATCCTGATCCTCGTGCCGGGGCTGGTGCTGTTCCTGCCCAACTCGATGTGAGTTCTCGGGGGAGGCGCGGGCCGCGCCTCCCCGTTGCCTTAGCGCGCGCGGAACATCACGAGGTTGCCGAGGCAGGCGAGCAGCAGCCCGGCGATCGCCAGCGGCGTCCACTGGTAGCCCTCGAAGATCGTCGAGGCCGAGAGCGCGACGATGGGAAAGAGCACGGTCGCATAGCCCGCGCGGGCCGAGCCGATGCGCCCCACCAGCACGAGGTAGGCGGTGAAGCCGGCGATCGAGCCGACAATCGCGAGGTAGGCCAGCGCCAGCCAGTAGCCGCCGCCCTGCGGCACCCCGAGCGGCTGGCGCGTGGCGAGCAGGATCCCCAGCAGGCAGAGCGCGCCGATCCCCATGCCCCAGGCGTTGGCGGTCACCGGCGTCACGCCCAGCCGGGCGTTCTGCCGCGAGGCCATGTTGCCCCAGGAGAAGAAGGCCGTGCCGAGCACCGCCCAGCCGATGCCGCGCAGCGTCGCCGGATCGAGCGCCACCGCGAGATCGTGCCAGAAGAGCAGCACCAGCCCGCCGACCCCGAGCGTGCCGGCGAGCACGGTCTGCCGGCTGATCCGCTCGCCGAAGAAGACCCGCGCGTTGATCGCGTTGAAGATCGAGGCGAGCGAGAAGATCACCGAGACGAGGCCCGAGGGGATGAGCCGCGTCGCCGAGTAGAGCCCGACGAAGTTCAGGCAGAAGAGGCAGAGCGCCTGCACCACCACGAAGCGCCAGGCGGCGGGACGGCGCAGCCGCCCGAAGGCCGCGAGCCCGGCCAGCATCAGCAGCCCCGCCAGCGCGAAGCGGTAGAAGATCGACACGGTGACCGGGATCTCGCCGACCTGCGCGGCGATGGCGATCCAGGTGGTGCCCCAGATGAGGACGGTGGCGGCGAATAGCAGGGGGGTGTTCATGTGTCGGCTCCTTTGCCGCGACTGCTAGGCGATCCGCGGCCCGGCGCGTTGCACGATCTTGCGGTCAAATGCGGGCGCCCGCCGTGGCGCTATTCCCGGCGGGCGGGCGGCGCGGTATCAGGGCGCCATGACCGCAACCGTCCGCACCTTTCTCGAGGGCTCGCCCGCCGCCCGTCTCGCCGCCTCGATGGATCTCGGGGCGGGGGGCGGCATCGCGGTCTGGGAGAACCGCGACGACCGGATCTCCTACACCGCGCCGCGCGGCCACGTGTTCAGCCTCTACCTCGACGGCGGCACCGGCACGCGCCGGCTCGACGCGGGCGCGGTGAGCGGCCGGCCCGGCGCGGTCTGCATCATGCCCGAGGGGCAGAGCTCGGAATGGGAGATCACCACGCCTTTCCGCTTCGTGCATCTCTACATGCCCGACGACGCGCTGCGCGGGGCCTTTGCCGAGACCCACGACTGCGACGCCCGCAGGCTCGACCTGCCCGAGCTGACCTTTGCCGAGATGCCGCTGCTGGCGCCGCCGCTCGCCACGCTCGCGCGGGCGGCGGCAGAGGGCGACGTGATGCTGGCCGACGCGGCGCTGGCCGAGCTTGTCGCCCATCTCGGGCCGCGCTCGGTCGTGCTGCGCGGCGGGCTGTCGGGGCACCAGCTGCGCCGCATCGACGAGTGGATCGACGCCCATCTCGAGGCGCGCATCCGGCTCGAGGATCTGGCGCGGCTGACCGGGCTCTCTCCCTTCCACCTGCACCGGATGTTCCGCGCCTCGCGCGGGCTCACGCTGCAGGGCTGGATCACCCGCCGGCGCATCGAGCGGGCGCGGGCGCTGCTGGCCACGCGGACCCCGCTGATCGAGATCGCCATGGCCTGCGGCTTTTCCAGCCAGAGCCATTTCACCCGCGTCTTCAAGGCCCAGACCGCGATGACGCCGGATGCCTTCCGCACGGCGCTGCGCGGCGGCGCCGGGGCGCCCCGGACCGGGCGCCACTGACCTCGCGACGGGTTACCGGAATGTTAGGGAGTCCCGCGGCAGGATTTCCGCGGAAAACGCCTTGGTGAAGTTCGCTGTTTGTGCTATCAGGGTGCTCCTGCCGGTCTGACCGGCGGTCACCCGGACAATCAACCTTCGCCACTGGACGACACCCCGCGCCCAATCGGCATTGCCATGTCCGGGCAACAAGAGAAGGAGACCTTTTTCATGGGTATTTTCAACCGGGAACAAGCCAACACCGTCGCGCAGCTCCTGCAGTGCGGCCTGTCCGATTTCGACATCGCCCAGCGGATCTGCCCCGCGGGCGAGGACCCAGAGCTTCTGCTCGAGGCAATCTCCATCCAGCGGGACCGGCTGGAGCTTTCAGCTTCGTCCTGACCCCCGGACACCATCCGGCACCATCCAGACGACGACCCCGCCCGAGCCAGCTCCGGCGGGGTTTTTCTTTGCACCGCGGCGAAATGCCGGGGCGGTGCCGGGCTGCAATCCGCGCCGGTTCCTGCTATGGGCAGATCCGGTGCAGGGGCCAGTGCGTGCGGCGGCGATGACGACGATCGAGATCTTTGAACGCTTCGGCCTTGCGCTGGCGATCGGCCTGCTGATCGGCCTCGAGCGCGGCTGGAGCGGGCGCATGGACGCCGAGGGAACGCGGGTGGCGGGGGTGCGGACCTTCGCCATCGCGGGACTGCTCGGCGCGGTGTCGGGCTGGCTGGCGGGGCTCAGCTCGCCGGTGGTGCTGGCGGCGGTGTTGCTGTGCCTGACGCTGCTGCTGGCCGCAAGCTACTGGATCGGCGTGCGGCAGGGCGGCGACGCGGGGCTGACGACCGAGATCGCGCTGCTGCTGGTGGTCGTGCTCGGCGCCGCGGCGGTGCTGGGCGAGAAGGCCCCGGTGGCCGCCGCCGCGGTGGTGGTCGCGCTGCTGCTGTCGATGAAGACCCGGCTGCACGGCTGGGTGGCGGGCATGGACAGCGCCGAGCTTTCGGCGGTGATCAAGTTGGCGGTCATCTCGGTGGTGATCCTGCCGCTGATGCCGGACCGGGGCTACGGGCCCGGCGGCGTGCTCAACCCCTACGAGCTGTGGTGGGCGGTGGTCGTGGTCGCGGGGCTGTCGTTCCTCGGCTACGTGGCGATCCGGCTCGGCGGCGCCAACCTCGGGATGCTGCTGACCGGGCTCTGCGGCGGGCTCGCCTCCTCGACCTCGACGACGCTGGCGCTGGCGCGGGTGGTGCGCGCGCAGCCGGGTCTCGCGCCGATGGCGGCGGCGGGGACGGTGGCGGCAGGCTCGGTCGCCTTCCTGCGGGTGCTGGTGCTCGCCGCGATGTTCCAGCCCGCGCTGCTGCCGCAGCTGGCGCTGCCGATGGGCGGCATGGCGGCGGTCGGTTTCCTCGGCACGGCGTTTCTCTACCTGCGCGCGGGCCGGCACGCGGGGGAGGGGGCGCGGCTCGAGGGCATCGGCAACCCGCTCGAGCTGTCCACCGCGCTCGGTTTCGGCGCGGTGCTGGCGGCGGTGCTGCTCGGCGTGCACTACCTGCGGCTCTGGCTCGGCACCGAGGGGGTCTACGCGGCGGCGGCGCTCTCTGGGATCACCGACGTCGACGCGCTGACCATCTCGGTCTCGCGGCTGGTCGGAGAGGAGATGCCGGCCTTCGAGGGGGCGGTGGCGATCTTCATCGCGGTCGCGGTCAACCTCGTGGTGAAGACGGGGATCAGCTTTTTCACCGGCAATGCGCGGCTGGGGCTGCGGGTTGCGCCGGTCTCGGCGCTCGCCATCCTCTGCGGTGGGGCGGCGCTCTTCCGGCCCTGAGCCGCGCCTAGATCTCGAAGGCCTCGCCGAGCCGCGGCAGCGTCACCGACCCTGTCCGCAGTTCCGGGGCGAGCGCCTCCATCGCCTTCATCTCGCCATGCACGAGGAAGGTCTTCTCCGGCATGCCGAGCCGGCCGTGCCAGTCCGCGAGTTGGCGGCGTCCGGCATGGGCCGAGAAGCCGTTGATCGTGTGGATCTGCGCGCGCACGGGGATTTCGTCGCCGAAGAGCTTCACCCGCGTCGCGCCGTCGATGATGATCCGCGCCAGCGTGCCCTCGGCGGCGAAGCCGACGAAGATCACGCTCGACTCGGGCTGGGCGAGGTTGTGGCGCAGGTGGTGGCGCACGCGCCCGCCGGTGCACATGCCCGACCCCGCCATGATCACCGCCCCGGAGCGGATCTCGTTCAGCTCCATCGAGTCCCGCGCCTCCTCGGTGAAGTGAAGGCCGGGCAGCTGGAACGGATCCCGCCCGGAGCGGATCATCCGCGCCGCCTCGGGCCCCAGCGCCTCGGGGTGCCGCCCGAAGACCCGCGTGGCCGAGATCGCCATGGGGGAGTCGAGGTAGAGATCGAGCCCGTGGTCGATCCGGCCCTGCTCGAGCCCTTCGCGCAGGTACCACAGCAGCTCCTGCGCGCGTTCGAGCGCGAAGGTCGGGATGATGACGTTGCCGCCGCGCGCCTGCGTGGCGCGGATCGCGGCGTAGAACTCGTCGACCGAACTTTCGAGCGAGCGGTGGTCGCGGTCGCCGTAGGTCGTCTCCATCACCACCACGTCCACGTCGCTCGGCGGGTCCGGGTCGTTCAGCAGCACGCGCCCGCCCGGCCCGATGTCGCCGGAGAAGAGCAGCCTGCGCCGCCGCGCGCCCTCGGTGATCTCGAGCAGGACCGAGGCCGAGCCGAGGATGTGGCCCGCCTCGAAGTAGGTGGCGGTGATGCCGGGGAAGAGCTCGATCTCCTTGCCGTAGCGCGCGGGCCGTCCGAAGAGCCCGACGGCGTCGAGCGCGTCGAGCCGGTCGTAGAGCGCGTCGTAATGCCCGCCCTTGCGGCCCTTGCGGCGGTTGTGGCGCGCCTCCTCCTCGTGCAGGTGCGCGGAATCCATCATCACCAGCCGGGCAAGGTCGCGCGTCGCGGCGGTGGCGACGATGGGGCCGGAGAAGCCGCGCTTCACCAGCAGCGGAATGCGCCCGCAGTGATCGAGATGCGCGTGGGTCAGCAGCAGCATGTCGATCGCGGCGGGATCGAATCCGAAGCGGGCGGCGTTCTCGTCGTGCAGCTCGTGCGCGCCCTGGAACATGCCGCAGTCGATCAGGATCCGCCGGCCCGCCGCCTCGATCAGGTGGCACGATCCGGTGACCTGCCGCGCGGCGCCGTGAAACGAGAGCTTCATCGTCTGTCCTCCCCTCGGGCGGCCGGGCCGGTGCGGGGCCCCTCCAGAGACCCACTTGGGCCGCCGGCCGCCGGGCAAGCCTGCCACCGCGCCGCCCGCGGCGACATGATCGGGATCAATGCGCGGCCCCGGCACGCGCGCAGCCGGTTGCGGCACGGGCCGGATGTCGCTCTACTTGCCGGGAGCGGACTCACCGGTGGAGCGGCGATGAGCGACAATCCCTATGACGTGCTTGGCGTTGCGAAGACCGCCAGCGCGGACGAGATCAAGAAGGCCTATCGCAGGATCGCGAAGGAGAGCCACCCCGACCTGCACCCCGGCGACGCGGCCGCCGAGGCGCGGTTCAAGGCGGCGGGGGCGGCCTTCGAGCTGCTGAAGGATCCCGAGAAGCGGGCAAGGTTCGACGCCGGCGAGATCGACGCCAGCGGGCAGGAGCGGCCGCAGGAGCGGCGCTTCTACCGCGATTTCGCCGAAGCCGCGGACAATCCCTACCGCCGCGGCCCGCGCTACGAGGGGTTCGGCGACGAGGCCGACATCTTCGCCGAGTTCCTGCGCCGCCAGTCCGGCGGGCCGGGCGAGGGCTACGGCGGCTACAGCTTCCGGGCGCGCGGGGCGGATGCGCAATACGCGCTCGAGGTGCCGTTCCTCGACGCGGCGAACGGCGGCGCGATGCGGATCACCCTGCCGGGCGGCGGCAATCTCGAGGTGAAGATCCCGAAGGGCGTCGCGGATGGCACCACCCTGCGGCTGCGCGGCAAGGGCGGGCCGGGCCATGGCGGCGGTGCGCCGGGTGATGCCTACGTGACGCTGTCGGTGAAGCCGCATGCCGTGTTCACGCGCGATGGCGACGACGTGGTGATGGTGCTGCCGGTCACGCTCTACGAGGCGGTGCTGGGGGCCAAGGTCGAGGTGCCGACGATCGCCGGGCCGGTGATGGTGACGGTGCCGAAGGGGGCCAGCAGCGGCCAGGTGCTGCGCCTGCGCGGGCGCGGCGTCGCGGCGGCGGGACGGCCCGCCGGGGACCAGCGGGTCGAGCTGCAGGTGGTGATGCCGAAGACCGTGGATGCCGAGCTTGCGGCGTTCATGGAAGAGTGGCGCAAACGCCATGGCTACGATCCGCGCAAGGGCATGAGGGTTTGACCATGACCAGCATCTTCTATTCCGAGGAGGAAGCCATCGCCGCGGTCGGGCGGCTCGACCACGCGCGGCTCGTCCGCTTCCTGCGCGCCGAGGTGATCCTGCCCGCCGAGGCCGGGGGCCGCGCGGTCTACCGGCAGGTCGACATCGCGCGGATGGAGCTGCTCTGCGATCTCTGCGACGATTTCGAGCTGAACGACGACGCGCTGGGGCTGGTGATGCAGCTCGTCGACCAGCTGCACGGCACGCGCAACGACCTGCGCGCGCTGATGCGCGCGCTCGGCGAGGAGCCCGAGGAGGTCAAGTCGCGCGTGCAGGGCCGGCTCGGGCCCTAGCCGCGCTCAGGCGCCAAGCCAGGCCTTGGCCGCCTCGATCTCGCCGGCGGGGAAATACTTCGCCTCGAGCCCGAAGGCGCGCTTGCCGATCTGCACCGCCATCTCCTGCCAGCCGGCGTCGCCGAGGATGGCGGCGCGCTTCACCCGCTTGGCATGGCCGCGCACCAGGTGGAAATGGTCGCTCAGCGCGTCGAGCCCCTGCCAGCCGTCGAAGTCGCGCAGGTCGATGAGCAGGCGGATGGTGTCGTGCTGGGCGAAGAAGCTGTCGAGATCCCCGATCGCGTCGTCATAGGCGGCGCTGTCGACCTTGCCGCGCAAGCGGACCTGCAGCATGCCGTCGCCGAGATCCTCCTGCTGGATCGTGCCGAGGCTCTCGCGCAGCCAGCGCCGGGCGTCGTCGGCCTGCTTCATCGGGAAGGTGGCGACGGGGCAGGGCATGAAGATCGAGAAGCCCCCCACCGCGGTCCGCAGCATCGCGTCGTCGCTCACCAGCGCGATGCGGTCGAAGCCGCGCCAGTGCTTGAGCCCCGCCCGCGCGTCCTGCACCATCGCGCCGAGGGTGAATTCCGACGGGCGCGCCTCGACGATGGCCAGCAGCCGCAGCCGGTCGCCGCGCGTGAGGGCGGTATCGAGCGCGGGCATCAGGTGCTCGCGGTAGTCGGTGTCGGTGACCGGCGGGGTCATCCGCAGCTCGAGGATGCCGTGCTCCCCGGTGTCCTTGACGTCTATCATGGCTAGGTCCTCCCGCCGGAACTATGCCGCAAGCGGCGTGCCGCGGGAAAGCCTCGCGGGCGGCGCACACGACTTCCTGATGCGCCGGGAAATCCCGTGACGCGGTGCGCTGTCGCAAAGCTCAAGGCAAGTTGATCGAATTTCCGGCGGCAAGGCGCTGGCAGCGCGGGAAATTTGACACGGCGCAAGGTGGCGCGCCCCGAATCCCTTACGCTTGGGCAGGAAGCTCGCGGCGGGGAATGCGCATGGGTGCCCGGAACATCGAACCTGACGGAGAGGTCGTCGCCATCCGCGGCGCGGTGGTCGACGTGCGCTTCGCCGGCGCCGCCCTGCCGAAGATCGACGAGGCGGTGCGGATCCGGCGCGCGGACGGCGGCGGGGTGATGATCGAGGTGCAGGCGCATCTCGACGCCGCCACCGTGCGCGGCATCGCGCTGCAGGACACCGCCGGGCTGCGGCGCGGCGCGCGGGCCGAGCGGATCGGCGGGCCGGTCGAGGTGCCGGTGGGCGAGGCGGTGCTGGGCCGGCTGCTCGACGTCACCGGCCGCCCCGGCGACGCCAAGGGCGAGCTGCCGCCGGACGTGAAGCGCAGCCCCATCCACCGCCCGCCGCCGCCCTTCCGCGCCCGCGCCGGGGCCTCCGAGATGTTCCACACCGGGATCAAGGTCTTCGACCTGCTGACCCCGCTGGCGCAGGGCAGCAAGGCGGCGATGTTCGGCGGCGCGGGGGTCGGCAAGACGGTGCTGGTGATGGAGCTGATCCACGCCATGGTCGCGAGCTACGAGGGCATCTCGGTCTTTTCCGGGGTCGGCGAGCGCTCGCGCGAGGGGCACGAGCTGCTGGTCGAGATGACCGCCGCCGGGGTTCTGGGCCGCACCGTGCTGGTCTACGGCCAGATGAACGAGCCGCCCGGTGCGCGCTGGCGGGTGCCGCTGACCGCGCTGACCATCGCCGAGCATTTCCGCGACGAGGCGCAGCGCAACGTGCTGTTGCTGATGGACAACGTCTTCCGCTTCGTGCAGGCCGGGGCCGAGGTCTCGGGCCTGCTCGGGCGGCTGCCGTCGCGGGTGGGCTACCAGCCGACGCTCGGCACGGAGGTGGCCGAGCTGCAGGAGCGCATCGCCTCGACCGGCGCCGCCTCGGTCACCGCGGTCGAGGCGGTCTACGTGCCCGCCGACGACTTCACCGACCCCGCCGTCACCACCATCGCCGCGCATGTGGACAGCATGGTGGTGCTGTCGCGCGCCATGGCGGCCGACGGCATGTACCCGGCGATCGACCCCGTCGCCTCGTCCTCGATCCTGCTCGACCCGCTGGTGCTGGGCGAGGAGCACGTGCGCGTCGCCAACGAGGTGCGCCGGGCGATCGAGCATTACCGGGGGCTGCAGGACGTGATCTCGCTGCTCGGCATGGAGGAGCTGGGCCGCGAGGACCGGCAGATCGTCGAGCGGGCGCGGCGGCTGCAGCGCTTCCTCACCCAGCCCTTCACCGTGACCGAGGCCTTCACCGGCATCCCCGGCCGCTCGGTGCCCGTCGACGAGACCATCAGGGGCTGCAAGGCGATCCTCGCGGGCGAGTGCGACGACTGGGACGAGGCGGCGCTCTACATGGTCGGCACATTGGACGAGGCGCGCCAGAAGCAGGCCGCCGGGAGGGACGCGGCATGAGCGGGCTGCATCTCACCGTCACCACGCCGATGACCGTGCTCGTCGACGAGACCGGCGTCACCTCGGTGCGGGCCGAGGACCGCAGCGGCGGCTTCGGCATCCTGCCCGGCCACACCGAGTTCCTGACCGTCCTGCCCGCCTCGGTGCTGCGCTGGCGGAGTGCCGGCGGCGGGCTGCGTTTCTGCGCCCTGCGCAGCGGGCTGCTGACGGTGGAGAACGGAACGCATGTCGCCGTGGCCTGCCGCGAGGGGGTGCTCGGCGACGATCTGCACGCGCTCGAGGCCGAGGTCGATACCCTGCGCGCCGCCGATGCCGACGCCGACCGGCGCGAGCGGGTCGAGCAGATGCGGCTCCATGCCAGCGCGGTGCGCCAGCTGATGCAATACCTGCGCCCGGGGCGCCCGGCGGGTCCGGCCGCCGGGCCCTTCGCGGGCCGCGCACCGGGAGGGGAGGCGCCATGACCGAGGAGCACAGGAACCACGTGGCCGAGGCGGCGCGCCGCTCGGCCGAGCGCGAGAAGCTGGGGCAGGAGACGCCCGAGCCCTCGCTCGGCGCGCGGCTCGGGCAGATCGGCATCCTCGGCTGGGCGGTGGTGGTGCCGACCCTGCTGGGGGTCGTGCTGGGGCGCGTCGCCGACCGCGCCTTCGGCACCGGGGTCTTCTTCACCGCGCCGGGGATCATGATCGGCGCCGCGATCGGCTTCCACGCCGCCTGGAAATGGATGCACAAGCAATGAGCCTTCCCGCCTTTCTCGACACGCCCTTCGTGCTTGGCCCGCTCGCGCTCTGCCTCGGCTTCGCGCTGGGGCTCTGGCATTTCGCCAGCCTGCGGCGGGTGACGGCACTCTATCTCGGAGCGGGCCCGGCCTGGCGCGCGCTCACGCTGCAAATTGGCCGCCTCGCGCTGCTCGCGGCGGGTCTGGCGGGGCTCGCGCTGCTCGGCGCGCTGCCGCTGCTGGCGGGCACGCCGGGCCTGCTGCTGGCGCGGCAGGTGATGCTGCGCCGGGTGCGGACGGCGCCGTGATGGACAGCCCGCTCTCCCTCGAGCCGCTGTTCCGCCTCGGGCCGGTGCCGATCACCGCGCCGGTGGTGGTGACCTGGGCGATCCTCGTGCTGCTGGCCCTCGGCTCCTGGCTCGCCACGCGCCGCCTGTCGCTGACCCCGGGCCGGATGCAGACCGTGCTCGAGCTTTTCGTCACCGCGGTCGACGCGCAGGTGCGCGACACGATGCAGCGCGACCCGGCGCCGTTCCGCGTGCTGATCGGCACGATCTTCCTCTTCGTGCTGGTGGCCAACTGGTCCTCGCTGGTGCCGGGCGTCGAGCCGCCCACCGCCCGGCTCGAGACCGATGCCGCGCTGGCGCTGATCGTCTTCGCCGCGACCATCTGGTACGGCATCGCGGCGCAGGGGCTGAGGGGCTATCTCGCCACCTTCGCCGAGCCTTCCTGGGTGATGATCCCGCTCAACGTGGTCGAGCAGATCACCCGCACCTTCTCGCTGATCGTGCGCCTCTTCGGCAACGTGATGAGCGGCGTCTTCGTCGTCGGGATCATCCTGTCGCTGGCCGGGCTGCTGGTGCCGATCCCGCTGATGGCGCTCGACCTGCTGACCGGCGCCGTCCAGGCCTACATCTTCGCCGTGCTCGCCACCGTCTTCATCGGCGCCGCCGTGGGCGAGCAGGAGCCGCCCGTCCCATCCGCAAAGGAGACCCGCCCATGACCGCAAACCTTGTCCAGATCGTCAGCATCCTTGCCGCCGCGCTCGCCGTGTCCTTCGGGGCCATCGGCCCGGCGCTGGCCGAGGGCCGCGCCGTGGCCGCCGCCATGGACGCCATCGCCCGCCAGCCCGAGGCCGCGGGCACGCTCAGCCGCACGCTCTTCGTCGGGCTCGCGATGATCGAGACCATGGCGATCTACACGCTGGTGATCGCGCTGCTGCTGCTCTTCGCCAACCCCTTCGTCTGAGGCGGGCCGGGCGATGAGCTTCGACTGGTGGACATTGGGACTTCAGACGGTCAACGTCCTGGTCCTGTTGTGGATCCTGTCGCATTTCCTGTTCCGGCCGGTGTCCGGGATGCTCGAGAAGCGGCAGGCGGCGGCGACCGATGCGCTCGAGCACGCGCGCGCCGCGCGGACCGAGGCGGAGGCCGCGCTGGCCGAGGCACGGGCCGGGGATGCCGCCGTCGCCGAGCGGCGCGCGGGTCTGCTCGCCGGGGCGCAGCAGGAAGCCGAGGATGCCAGGCGCCAGCTGCTCGAGGAGGCGCGCAAGGAGGCCGCGCAGCTGCGCGCCGAGGCCGGGGCCGAGGCCCTGCGCAGCCGCGCCGAGGCGGCGCGCGCCCTGCAGGACGAGGCGGCGGATCTCGCCATCGACATCGCGCGCCGCCTGCTCGGCCGGATGCCCGAAGAGGGCCGCAGCGCGGGCTTCATCGCGGGGCTGGCCGGGGCGGTGGCGGACCTGCCCGAGCAGACGCGGGACGGGCTGGGCGCGGCCGGGCCCGTGCCGGTGCGGGCCGCCTCGGCGATGAGCGCCGACGAGATCGGCGCGCTCAAGGCCCGCCTTGCCGAGGTCCTCGGGCGCGAGATCGATCTTGCGCTCACCGTCGATCCGGGGCTGATCGCCGGGCTCGAGCTCGACGCGCCGCACGCCGTGGTGCGCAACCATCTCCGCGCCGATCTCGACCGCATCCGGCAGGAGCTGCTGAAACATGGCTGACCGGAGCGCAGAGGAGCTTTCCGCCGGCTGGCTGCGCGAGGGCCGCGCCGCGCTGTCGCGCACCGAGCTGGCGCCCGAGGCGGAACCCATCGGCCGGGTGATCTCGGTGGCGGACGGGATCGCGCGGGTCTCCGGCCTGCCCGACGCCCCGCTTGGCGCGCTGCTGCATTTCGGCGGCGGACAGACGGGTTTCGCGCAGGCGCTGGACGCCGACGCGATCGACGCCGTGCTCTTCGACGACGTCACCGGGATCGAGGCGGGCGATCAGGTGACCGACACCGGCGACGTCGTGCGGGTGCCGGTCGGCGAGGCGCTGCTCGGGCGGATCCTCGACCCGCTGGGGCGGCCGATCGACGGCGGGCCGGTGCCAGAGACGGTCAGCACCCTGCCCATCGAGCGCCCCGCGCCGGGGATCATCGACCGCGCGCTGGTCTCCGAGCCGCTGATGACCGGGGTGCTGGTGGTCGACAGCCTCTTCGCGCTCGGCCGCGGCCAGCGCGAGCTGATCGTCGGCGACCGGGCCACCGGAAAGACCGCGCTCGCGGTCGAGGCGATCGTCAACCAGAAGCACACCGACGTCGTGTGCATCTACGTCGCCGTCGGCCAGCGCGCCACGGCGGTCGAGCGGGTCATCGCGGCGGTGCGCGAGCATGGCGCGCCAGAGCGCTGCATCTTCGTCGTCGGCGGCGCGGGCAGCGCGCCCGGCCTTCAGTGGATCGCGCCCTTTGCGGGGATGAGCATGGCCGAGCATTTCCGCGACGCGGGGCGCGACGTGCTCATCGTCATCGACGACCTCACGCGCCACGCCGCCACCCACCGCGAGCTGGCGCTGCTCACCCGCGAGCCGCCGGGGCGCGAGGCCTACCCGGGCGACATCTTCTACCTTCACGCGCGGCTGCTCGAGCGGGCGGCGAAACTGCCGCGCGAGACCGGCGGCTCGATCACCGCGCTGCCCATCGCCGAGACCGACGCGGGCAACCTCTCGGCCTATATCCCGACCAACCTCATATCGATCACCGACGGGCAGATCGTGCTCGACTCCCACCTCTTCGCCGCGAACCAGCGCCCGGCGGTGGATGTCGGCCTGTCGGTGAGCCGGGTCGGCGGCAAGGCGCAGGCCCCGGCGCTGCGGGCGGTGTCGGGCCGGGTGCGGCTCGACTACGCGCAGTTCCAGGAGCTCGAGATGTTCACCCGCTTCGGCGGCATCTCGAGCAGCCGGGTGACGGCGCAGATCACCCGGGGCGAGCATATCCGGGCGCTGCTGAGCCAGCCGCGCTACGCGGGGTTGCGGCTGGTCGATCAGGTGGCGCTGCTGGCGGCGCTGGCCGAGGGCAGGCTCGACCCGCTGCGGACAGAGCTGCTGCCCGAGCTGCGCCGGCGCCTGCCGGGACGGATCGACGCGGAGGGCGGCGACGCGGCGACGGCGGTGCAGCAGACCGGCGCGCTGGACGACACGCAGCGCGCGGCGCTGGTCGCGCTGGTGGCCGGGCTGGTGGCCGAGCTTGGCGCGGCGGAGGCGGGCGGATGAGCGGCACCCTGGCTGACGTCGAGGCGCGCATCGGCACCGTGCACAAGCTCTCGGCGGTGATCGCCGCGATGCGCGGCATCGCCGCCTCGCGGCTGCAGGACGCGCAGGGGCACCTCGGCGCGATCCGCCTCTACGCGGCCACCATCGGCGAGGCCATCGGGCAGGCCCTTGCGCTCGTGCCGCAGGACCGCGCCGCGCCGGGGGCCGCGCCCGGCGGCGGCGCGCTCTTCATCGTGCTCTGCGCCGAGCAGGGCTTTGCCGGCAGCTTCTCGGCACGGGTGCTCGACGCGGCGCGGGAGGCGCTGCAGGGCGCGCGGGGCGGGGCCGACGTGCTGCTGGTCGGCGACCGCGGGCTGGCGGTGGCGCAGGACTACGGCATCGCCACGAGCTGGGTCGCGCCGATGATCGCCCACCCGGCGCGCACGCCGCACCTTGCCGGGCGGATCGCCGAGGCGGTCTTTGCGCGGGTCTCGGACGGGCGGGCAAGCTCGGTCACGCTGCTCCATGCCGCGCCGGGCGGGGCGGGGGGCTACGAGGTGACGCGCAAGCAGCTGGTGCCCTTCGACTATTCGCGCTTTCCGCATCCCGGCACGGCGCTCGAGCCGCGGATCACCCTGCCGCCGGAGGAGCTGCTCTCGCGGCTGGTCGAGGAATACGTCTTTGCCGAGATCAGCGAGGCGCTCATGCTGTCCTTCGCCGCCGAGAACGAGGCGCGGATGCGCGCGATGATCGCCGCGCATGACAATGTCACCGGCTCGCTCGAGACGCTGGTCGGGCAGGCCCGGCGGCTGCGGCAGGACGCGATCACCGAGGAAATCATGGAGCTCGCGACCGGCAGCACGCCGGCGCGGTGAGCGAAGGGGGGAAGACCGATGACCGATGACAGCGCCGGGGGCCCGGCCTCCGGAACCCCGGCCCCGGACCGGCAGGTGGACCTGCCCTGGTGCGTCCCCAAGCCCGCGGCCGAGGACGCGCGGGCGCCGGATCTCGTGCGCCGGATCATGGCGAGCCCCGGCTACCGCGAGGGCGACCACGACGTCGAGTTCCTCGACCGGGACGACATGCGCGGGGTGCGGCTGCTGCTCGACTACCAGAAGGCCGAGACGCTGCTGCAGGTGCATGGCATCGCCCATGCGATCGTGGTCTTCGGCGCGACGCGCATTCCCGAGCCGGCCCGCGCCCTTGCCGAGGTGGCGGCGCGCGAGGCGGCGCTGGCCCGCGCCCCGCAGGACCCGGAGCTCGCCCGCTGCCTCGCCATCGCGCGGCGGATCGCCGCGAAGAGCGCCTATTACGAGGTCGCGCGCGCCTTCGGCAGGATCGTCGGCGAGCAGGAGGGCCAGCACGGCAACCGGCTGGTGGTGGTGACCGGCGGCGGGCCGGGGATCATGGAGGCGGCGAACCGCGGCAGCCGCGAGGCCGGGGCGCGCAGCGTCGGGCTCAACATCACCCTGCCGCACGAGCAGTACCCGAACCCCTATCTCACCCCCGACCTCTGCTTTCGCTTCCACTATTTCGCGCTGCGCAAGCTGCACTTCCTCAAGCGCGCCCGGGCGCTGGTGGTCTTCCCCGGCGGCTACGGCACGATGGACGAGCTCTTCGAGACGCTGACGCTGATCCAGACCCGCAAGATCCTGCCGGTGCCGGTGGTGCTGGTCGGCGAGGCCTACTGGCGGCGCGCCTTCGACGTCGACTTCCTCGTCGAGGAGGGGGTGATCGACCCCGAGGACCGCGACCTCTTCTGGTACGCCGAGGAGGCGGGCGAGATCTGGGATGGTATCCAAGACTGGTACCGCCGCGCCGGGCGCGAGATCACCGGCGCCGCGCCGGGGCATGCCGAGGACAGGTGACGCGGGCCCGGGCAGGGGCCCGCCCGTGCCGGCCCCGTCCTGCGCCGGGCGGTCAGGCCGCTCCGCCGAGGTGGTCGCGGAGGATCATCGCCCCGATGGCGATCAGCGCGACGCCCCCGAGCGTCTCGGCGATCCGGCCGAAGCGGGCGCCGATGTAGCGGCCGAGGATCAGGCCGGTCGAGCTCATCACCATCGTCGTCGCGCCGATCGCGAGGGCGATGACGAGGATGTTCACCTGCAGGAAGGCCAGCGAGACCCCGACCGCCATGGCGTCGATGGAGGTGCCGATGGCGGTGACCACGGTTGCCCAGAGCGAGGCGGCGCGCGGCGCGTCCTCGGCCCGGGTCCATGCCTGCAGCGCCATGTGGATGCCGACCCCCGCGAGCAGGGCAAAGGCGATCCAGTGATCGACCTCGGCGACGGCCTGCGAGGCGGCAACCCCGGCGAGCCATCCGACCAGCGGGGTGATGGCCTCCACCACGCCGAAGATCGCCCCGGTGCGCAGGGTCATCGCGAGGCTGGGACGCGGGCCCGCCGTGCCCTTGCCCATGGAGGCGATGAAGGCGTCGACGGACATGGAGACGGCGAGAACGCCGATCGAGAATGGAGACATGCGTGGTTTCCTCGGGGCTGATCCGGGCGATGGAGGGACTCCGCCCGCAGAGTTCCGTCGCCACGGTCTTGCAAAACCCGCTGGGTCAGACACGCCACGCGACTTCTGCGCGAGTATGTTGACGTGCCTCCGCCACGAGGGCGGTCGCTACTCCCCGATGGCGTCCATATGGTGAGGCTGTGGTGGAAAGTCAAATATTTTCAATAGATTATAATGACACTCATTCGCAGGAAGGGGCGCGGAGGCTTGTCAGGCGCTCCGGTGCAGGCGGAAGGCGATCGCGAAGACCAGCAGCCCCGCCCCCGACGGCAGCACCCCGGCCGCCGCGCCGAAGCCGGGCACAATGCGCCGCGACGGCGCCCGGTCGGCGATGCGGCCGCCCAGCACGTTGCCGAGGGTCATGCCGATCCCGAAGAGCGCCGGCGCGACCGGGACCAGCCGCAGGATGGCGAGAAAGGCGAGCAGGCCGATGCCGGGCATCGCGAGGTAGGTCTCGGGCCAGCCGAGGCTCTGGCCGAGGAAGGTGGCCAGCGGCGCGCCCGGCTCCGCCGCGCTGTCGGTGCGGACCCGAACCGGAGACGGCAGACCCGGCCCCGTCCGCCCGATCCTTCGCCATGGAGCTTGCCACGAAATCCGCCGCTTCCGCCCGCAGCGCCCTCGGTTTCTTGCATCCACGCCCTCTCCTTCGTCCCGAGCATGTCGCGGCTGCTTGCCACCTACCTGCCGACCGGCGCACCCTTCCGGGTGGTCCGGGTCCTGACTGGCTTGTTCGCCGTAGGGCCCGGGTGCCACATTCGGTGAGCACCTTGCCGCCCGCCGGACCGAAGCTGCCCGTCAGGAGGACTGCCATGGCGACGGAAAACCTGCGTGTCCTGCTGATCGGCGCCACCGGCGTGGTCGGCAGGCTGGTCCTCGAGCGCGCGCTGGCCGAGCCGCGCTTCGCCGAGGTCGTGGCGCTGACCCGCCGGCCCCTGCCGGGACATCCGAAGCTGACCAACCCGGTTGTCGACCTCGGCGATCTGCCCCCGGGAACGGACTGGTTCTCGGTCGACGGGGTGATCTCGGCGCTTGGCACGACGCAGCGGATCGCCGGCTCGCGCGAGGCCTTCCGGGCCATCGACCACGGGCTCAACCTCGCGCTCGCCCGGCGGGCGCATGAGGGCGGCGCGTCGCGCTTTGCGCTGACCTCGTCGCTCGGTGCCGACCCCGGCGCGCGAACGTCCTTCTACCTGCGGACCAAGGGCGAGCTCGAGCGCGACCTTTCGAAGATCGGCTACGCCTCGCTGACGATCGTGCGCCCGGGGCTTCTCGGCGGGTCGAGACCGGAGCGCAGGCCGTCGGAGGACCTCGGCAAGCTGGCCCTCGGCCTGCTCGGGCCCGTCCTGCCGAGGCGCTGGCGGATGAGCCGGCCGGACCGCGTGGCCGAGGCGCTCGTCGAGGGGCTCGCGGCCGGGCAGCCGGGCACGCAGGTCATCGGCGCCTCCCGGCTGGCCTGAGAGGGCAGGGGCACCCTATCGTCCGACGAACCGCGCCGGGCTGCTGCCGGTGATCCGCCGGAACATGGCGATGAAGGCCGAGGCGGTGCCATAGCCCAGATCCAGCGCCACGCTCTCGACGCTCTGGCCCTCCTGCAACAGCGAGATGCCGCGGACCACCCGCACGCGCTGTCGCCACTCGCTGAGCGACATGCCGAGCTCCTGCGTGCAGCGCCGCACGAGCGTGCGCTCGCTCAGCCCGAAGGCTCTTGCCAGCTGCGCGTTGCTGCGCGCATCCGCCGGGGAGTCCCGCAGGGCCTCGAGCAGCGGGGCAAGCACGGGATCGGCGCTTTCGGGCACGAAACTGTCGGCGGTTGCGCAGTTTCCCAGCTCGTCGACCATCACCCGCAGCAGGCGCGACTGCGCCTCGGTGTTGGTGAACCGGGTCTCGGCGAGGCTGTCGAGGATGGCGCGCAGCAGCGGGGTCACCAGCAGCGAGCAGGTGCGCTCCGGCATCGCGCCGCAGAGATCCTCGCTGATGTAGGCCGAGAAATGCACCGCCGCGCGGCGGTTGAACCCGACGTGCTGCACGCCGGGCGGGATCCAGAAACCCATGTGCGGCGGCGCCAGCAGGTGCTGCCCCGCCAGCCGCAGCTCGGTCACGCCGCTGAAGGAATAGACGAACTCTCCCCAGGCGTGCCGCATCACCGGGTAGGTGGCATTGGCGGGCATCTTCTCGAGACGGAAATAGATCGGCGCGGGAAGCTTGTCGCGGAAAGGGGGATGGCGCAGGTGCGGGGATGTCATGCTTGGCCGTCCGGCACTATAGATTGGCGTCATCTCGCTATATACATGCCATGCGCCAGACTAGATAGGCGGCATGAAAAGCCTGACCGAGTGTCCCCATGAAACGACCGATTGATACCACCGCCATCGCCGTGATGGTCCTGCTGTGCCTGATCTGGGGGCTGCAGCAGAGCGCGATGAAGATGGTCGCGGCCTCGGTCGACCCGATGCTGCAGATCGGCCTGCGCTCGGTGCTCGCGGCTGTGATCGTGCTGGGGCTGAGCCGGATCATCCTGCGCGACCGCTGGCACGGCGGGCTGTTCCTCGGTCCCGGCCTGCTCGCGGGATCGCTCTTCGCGCTCGAGTTCCTGCTCGTCGCCGAGGGGCTGCGCTGGACCACCGCCTCGCACATGGCGGTGTTTCTCTATACCGCGCCGATCTTCGCCGCGATCGGCCTGCACGTCGCGCAGCCCGACGAGCGCATGGTGCCGGTGCAATGGCTCGGGGTCGCGATTGCCTTTCTCGGCGTGGTGGCGATCTTCGTGCTGCCCGAGCTGCGCGGCCGCGGTGCCGGGCTGACCCCGGGGATGATCCTCGGCGATCTGCTGGGGCTGGGCGCGGGCCTGTCGTGGGGGCTGACCACCGTGGTCATCCGCACCACCCGCGTCTCGGTGGCGCCGCCCGCGCAGACGCTCTTCTACCAGCTCTCGGTCGCGGGCGCGGCGGCGCTCGGCTTCTGCGCGCTGACCGGGCGGCTTTCACTGGTGCCGACGCCCGCCGTGCTGGCGAGCCTGTCGTTCCAGACGGTGATCGTCTGCAGCCTCAGCTTCCTCGCCTGGTTCCGCCTGATGCAGGTCTACCGCTCGTCGCGCCTCGGGGTGCTCAGCTTCATGACGCCGGTCTTCGGGGTCGCGAGCGGGGTGGTGCTGCTCGGCGACGCGCTGACCTCGGAGTTCCTGCTGGGCGGCGTGCTGGTGCTGGCGGGGATGATCATCGTGCAGGCGCAGGAGTGGATCGCCGCGCGGCGCGCCGCCCGGACCCCGCCGGCCCGGCTCTGCGAGCGCGCCTGATCTTCAGGTCCCGCGCAGCCCGGACTTGCCATTTGGCGTGAAAAGCTTATCTTCATGCCAAATGGAAGGGGCCCGACATGCAGCTGCAACCCATCACCTCGCGACCCTCCGAAGCCGGCAACCCGGTGATCTCGGATGAGGAGGCCTGCGCGCTGGCCCGCACGACGGTCAGCCTGTTCCGGGCCTGGGGGCTGAGCGACACCGAGGCGCGAACGCTTCTCGGCGGCATGGCTCCGCGCACCTGGGCGCGGTGGAAGGACGGCGAGATCGGGCGGATCGACCGCGACCTCCGGATGCGCATGGCGCATCTCATGGGCATCCACAAAGGCCTGCGCTACCTCTTCCGCGACCCCGCGCGCGGCTATGCCTGGGTGCGCAGGCCCAACGCCGCCTTCGAGGGCCACTCGGCGCTCGACATGATGCTGCGCGGCGAGCTTGCGGATCTCGCCGCGATGCGGACGTGGATCGATGCGGAGCGCGGCGCGTGGTAGCACCGGGCGCGGCCCTCTGCCGCGTGACCTGGCCGCAGACCTGGCGGATCATCCGCTCCATCTACCCGCCGATCGATCTTTTCGAGGACATCGCCGATCCGCGCGACTGGGAGGCGCTGGTCTCGGTCGAGGCCAAGACGAACCCGCGGGTGCGCGATGAGGTGGGCGACCTTGGCAAGGTGCCGCCGGCGCGCCGGGTGGCCGGGCCCGGGGCGAGCCTGGTGATGGCGCCCTTCGTGCATTGCTCGACGGCGCGGCCGGGGCGGTTCACCGATGGCAGCTACGGCCTCTACTACGCCGGCGACAGCGAGACCGTTGCGCTGGCCGAGACCATCCACCACCACGGCAGGTTCATGGCCGCGACCGCAGAGGCGCCGGGCTGGACCTCGGATTTCCGCGCCCTCATCGGGTCGATCGACCGCGAGCTGCACGACGTGACCGATGTGCCGGGCGTGCTGCACCCGGAGGACTACGCCGCCTCGCAGGCCGAGGGCGCGCGGCTCCGGGCAGGGGGCAGCGACGGGCTGCTGTGGCAGAGCGTGAGGCTGGAGGGCGGCCGCTGCATCGGGCTGTTCTGGCCCGACGTGATCCCGGTGCCGGTCCAGGGGCCGCATTTCTGCTACCACTGGAACGGCGCGCGCGTCGATTTCGTGAAGCGCCACGACACCGGCGAGATCCTCGAAGTCCTCTGACGTGCGCTGCTAGTCGATGGCGGGGTCAATGCTCAGCAGCGGCTTGCCGACCAGCTGGCGGTTCTCGAGCCGCCTGTGCACCTCGAGCACCTCGTCGAACCCGAATTCACCGGCGCAGGAGATCTCGAGCTCGCCGGAGAGGAGCCAGGAAAACACCTCGTCCGCCCTGCGCCGGATGTCCTCGGCACTGGCGATGTGATCGGCGAGGCGCGGCCGGGTCAGGAAGACCGAGCCCGCCTCGCCGAGTTCGATCGGGTCGAGATCGCGCACGCTGCCGCCCACCGAGCCGAAGGCGACCATCAGCCCCTTCCTGCGCAGCGCCTGCAGGCTCTGCCGGAACGTCGGTGCGCCGACCGGGTCGAAGACCACGTCGACACCCCGGCCCCCCGTCGCCTCGCGGATCCGGGCGGCGAAGTCCTCGTAGCCGAACACCTCCGAGGCCCCGCGCGAGCGCGCGACCTCCGCCTTGCCCGAGGTGCTCGTCGTCGCGTAGACGCTCGCGCCGCAGGCCACACCCATCTGGACGAGGATCTGCCCGATGCCGCCCGAGGCCGAGTGCACGAGGCAGCTCACCCCCGGCCCGAGCTGGCCGACGTCGCGCGCGAGGTAATGCGCCGTCAGCCCGTGGAACAGCGCCGTGGTCGCGCGGCGCAGCGTGAGCTCATCCGGCACCGGGACGACGCGGCGGGCGGGAACCGCGGCGTAGTCCGCGTAGCTGCCCCAGCTGATGCAGTAGACGACCCGCTGTCCCGGATGAAGGTCCCGGACGTCGCGGCCCACCTTCTCGATGATCCCGCCGCCTTCCATTCCGAGCGTGGTCGGCACCGAGACCTCGTAGGTCCGCGAGTCCCGGTACTTTCCCTGGCGCGTGTGGATGTCCATGAAGTTGATGCCCGAGACGCCGAGCCTGACCAGCACCTCGTCCGGTCCGATCTCGGGCACGGGGATGTCGCGGGACGTGACGACATCCTCGTCGCCGTAGGTGTCGATCTGCAGGGCGCGCATGGGCGGAACTCCTTCCTGGGGGGGTGGCTCAGATCGCGTAGCGCTTCTCGAGCTCGTCGAAGAGGTCCTTGCGGACCATGCGCTGGCGCTCGAGGAAACTGGCGACGGGGCCGCCCTCGTCCATCCGCCCCTCGGTCCGGAGCTGGCGCAGCGCCGTCTGCATGCCGAAGACCGCCGATTGCAGCGCGACATTGGCGTAGAGCACCAGCGAGAAGCCCATGTCGCCGAGCTCGTCGAGCCCGAGGATCGGGGTCTTGCCGCCGACCACGAGGTTCACCAGCTGCGGCGTGCCCTTCAGCGCCGCGGGGATGCCGCGCAGTTCCTCGACCGTCTGCGGCGCCTCGACGAAGGTGATGTCGGCGCCGTCCTCGATGAAGGCGGCGGCGCGGTCGAGCGCCTCGGTGTAGCCGTCGGTCGCCCGCGCGTCGGTGCGGGCCACGATCAGCGTGTTCTCGTCCTGGCGGGCATCGACCGCGGCGCGGATGCGCGAGCGGGCCTCGTCGAGCGGGACCACGTCCTTGCCGGAGAAGTGCCCGCAGCGTTTCGGGGTCCGCTGGTCCTCGAGCTGGATGGCGCTGGCCCCGGCGCGCTCGAGCGTGCGGATCGCGTGGCGGACGTTCAGCGCATTGCCGAAGCCGTTGTCCGCATCGACCACGATCGGCAGCTCGGTGGCGTCGCGGATGGTCGAGGTGTGCATCGCGATCTCGCTCAGCCCGACGAAGCCGAGGTCGGGCATGCCGAGGTAGGTGTTGGTCAGACCGGCGCCGGAGAGGTAGACAGCCTCGAAACCCTGGTCCTCGATGACGCGGGCGGCAAGCGCGTTGGCGGCTCCGGGCATCAGCACGGCGCCCCCGGTCAGGACGCGTTGCTTGAAGGCGCGGTTGATCTCGTGGTTCAGCATGGGGACTCTTTCGTCAGGTCTTGTCGGAGGGGAGGGGGAGGGCGGCGGCCGGGACGAGGACCTGCCCGTCCATGAGGCGCCGCTGCGTGCGGAGGATGCGGGCGGCGGTGATCGCGCCGGTGCCCGGGTCGCGGACGGCGCCGACGCCGACGATCCCGCTCGGCGTGCCGATGCGCAGCGACAGCACGTCGGCATCGCCGCCCAGGCAGTCCGCGACGACCGAGCCGTCGACCGCCGCGGCGCAGGCCAGCGCGAGCGCGCCGGTGACCGGCACGGCACGGTGGGCCTGCCCGGCCGAGATCATCCGGACCTGCAGGTCCTGCGCCTCGGCCGCGTGCGCCGCACCGCTGAGATCGGCGTAGGGCGCGGCCGGGCCGACCATGGCGACCTTGGGGGTGGCGATGCGCCGGGCCGCCGCGTCCGCGCTGTCCGTCAGCCCCATGCGCTGCGAGGCGAGGCGGCGGATCTCCTCGAGCGTGGCCATCAGCGCGGTGTCGGCGTCGATCTGCGCGGGGTGCGTCCCGGTGTCGCCGCCGACCTCGCGGGCCGGCACGAAGACCGAGGGCACGGCGGCGTCGATCATCGTCACCCGGACCTGCCGGCCATCGCCCAGCGTCAGCGTGTCGACCGCATGTCCGCTCGGCAGGGTGCCCCGGCCGAAGGTGTTGCCCGGGTCGAGGAAATCCAGCGCGACCGGGGCGCCGCTGCCGTGAACGCCGGGGATCTCGAGCGATCCCGAGACATCGGCCTCGCCGTCGGTGACGGCAAAGCGCGCGACGATGACCTTGCCGGAATTGGTGTTGTGGATGCGGACCGTCGCCTCGCCGTCCCGCGGGCCCGGCACCAGCCCCTCGTCATAGGCAAAGGGCCCCATGGCAGAACTCATGTTGCCGCAGTTGCCGCTGAAATCCACGGTGTCGTCGCGCACGCCGACCTGCGCGAAGGTGTAGTCGATGTCGGCATCGTCGCGCGTGGCGGGGCCGATGATGCAGATCTTGCTGAGCGACGAGATGCCGCCCCCCATGCCGTTCAGCTGCCGCATGTTCGGATCCGGGCTGCCGAGCATCGCGGCGAAGAGCCCCGGCCAGAGCGTCTCGTCCGCCGGCAGGTCCGCGCGCCGGAGCACGATCGCCTTGGAGGTGCCGCCGCGCATGAAGGCGGCGGGAATGTGGGTCTGCCTCATTCGGCGTCCTTCTCTTCTTCCGAGAGCTGCGCCTCGAGGGCGGTCCAGCTGTTCTGGATGTGGCGGCGCATCAGCAGCCCGGCGATCTCGGGGTCGCCGTCGGCGATGGCGGCGGCGATGCGCTCGTGTTCGTGCAGCGCCTTGGCGCCGCGCCCCGTGACGTTCCGGTGCTTCACCCGCAGCAGCGAGAGCTGGGGGTAAAGCTCGCGCGTCAGGTAGCGCAGGATGATCGGGTTGCCGGCCATCTGCGCGGTGATCATGTGGAAGTCGCGATCCCCCGCGCCCTGCAGGTAGGCCCCCTGGGGATGCGCGCCGACCTCGCGGGCGTGCTGCTCGAGCAGGGTGCTGAAGCGCAGCGCGGTCTCCGGCCCGGCATTGGCGGCGGCCAGTCTCGCGGCCTCGCTCTCGAGCGCGGCGCGGACCTGATAGAGCGCGCGGGCGTCCTCGCGGCTCATCACGCGGACCCGCGCGCCGCTGTTCGGGACGATCGTCACGATGCCGGATTCGCTGAGCAGGTTCAGCGCCGCGCGCACCGGGCCGCGGCTCACCTCGAAGCGGTCGGCCAGCGCGACCTCGCCCAGCCTGGCCCCCGGCAGGAGGCGTCCTTCAAGAATGTCCCCCCGCAGTTCCGCGGCGAGTCGCTCGGGCGCGGGGCTGCGAGAATCTTCGAGCTTTGTAGACAATATTGACCTCCGGCGTTCAGAAGAATTGTAGGGCAATCTTCCTGACTGGCGGTAAAATCATGGAAAATAACTGGTCTGTCAAGATGACGTGGCGTCTTGACAGCGCGGAGTGCGGGGCGATACCACTCACCAAGATCCAGATTGCACTACAATCTAGGAAGTTTGTTCGACAGGGAGGAACCTCGAAGATGAAGAGACGCCAATTCACCCGCACCGCTCTGGGGCTGACGCTGGCCGCGAGCCTGCTGCCGCTGTCCGCCGCCGCGCAGGACGCCTGGCCGCCGCGCAAGATCACCTTCGTCGTGGCGCTCGGCCCGGGCGGCTCGGCCGACCGCACCGCCCGCGCGCTGGCGCAGCGCATGCAGGAAGAGCTCGGCGTGCCGATCTCGGTGATCAACCAGGAAGGCGGCGGCGGCCATGTCGGCCACACCTACTTCACCCAGATGCCGGCGGACGGCAGCTACTTCCTCGCCACCTCGATCCACCCCTACATCGCCAACGCGATCCTACGTTTCGACGCGGATTACACGCTGGACGACTTCGCCTTCATCAACGGCCAGTGGAACGACTACGACCTCTTCGCGGTGAATGCCGAAACCCCCTATGCCTCGCTGGACGAGTTCATGGCCGCGGCCAAGGAGACGCCCGGCAAGCTGCGCGTCTCGGTGGTTCCGGGCTCGACCGGCGCGATCAACCTCGAGCTCGCGCTCGAGGCCTACGGGCTCGACAAGTCGGCGGTCAACGTCGTGACCTATGAATCGGGCGGCGCGGCGCGGACCGCTGTGGCCGGCGGCCAGGTCGAGATGACGGTGCTCGCCGCCGACGGCACCCTGTCGATCGCCGAATACGTGCGGCCGCTGGCCCTTGCCGCCGACAACCCGAGCAAGGACTGGGACGCGCCGACGCTCAACGCCGCGCTCGAGCAGGCCGGTCTCGAGCCGGTGCCGGTGCTGGCGGGCTCGATGCGCGGCCTCGCGGCCCACGCGGCCTTCAAGGCCGAGCACCCCGAGGCCTTCCAGAAGATGGTCGATGCCTACAAGACGGTGCTCGAGGATCCCGAGTTCGTCGCCTCGCTCGAGGCGCAGGACATCGGGGCGGAATGGCTCGGGCCCGACCGCACCTCCGAGATGATCACCTCGAACTTCGAGATCCTGAAGCGTTACGAAGACGCGCAGTGATCCGCCGGCGGGGGCCGAGGCCCCCGCCCACCCGTTCCACGTCCCAGGGAGGAGAGCGCGATGACCGCGAGGTTCCCCGCCACCCACGCCGCCTTGCTCGGCATCATCCTCGCCGTTTCCGGCTACATCGCCTGGAGCGCCGTCTCGGCCTCGGCCAAGCTCGACAATCTCGTCGTGGTCGCGCCGGTCGGCGCGGCGATGCTGGTGCTCGCGGTCGCCGTCATCGTCAGCGCGCTGCGCCGTCCCGCCGCCGATCCAACCGAGGTCGCGCCAGTCTGGGGCGACCTGCTGCTGCTCGCCGGTTTTGCCGTCTTCTGCTACGCGCTCACCCATGTCGGTTTCGACGTCGCGACCTTCCTCTTCGTCTGGGGCGGCGTGGTGGCCAGCGGCGGCAAGGGCTGGTGGCAGCCGCCGCTCTTCGCCGCGCTCTTCACGCTGTTGCTGGTCGAGGCCTTCGGCTCGCTCTTTCCCTATCCCATGCTGACGCTGGTCCTCTGACATGATCGACACCTTCGCGCTCTCGCAGGCGATGGACCTGCTCTTCGGCAGCTTCGGCCCCTGGCTCTGGGTGATCCCCGGCTTGCTGATCGGGCTGATCTTCGGCTCGATCCCGGGGCTGCAGATCTCGATGGCCATGGCGGTCTTCCTGCCGGTCACCTTCGGCATGGACTTCCTGCAGGCCATGCTGTTCCTCACCTCGATCTTCACCGGCGGCGCCTATGGCGGCGGGGTCACCGCGATCCTGATGAACATTCCCGGCTCGTCCTCGTCGATCGCCACCGCCTTCGACGGCTACCCGATGGCGCGGCAGGGCAAGCACAACGAGGCGCTGGGGCTGGGGCTCGCCGCCTCGGTCGTCGGGGCCTTCGTCGGCTATGCGCTGCTGCTCCTGCTGATCGGGCCGCTTGCCGCCTTCGTGCTGAAGATCGGACCGATGGAGATGGTGGTCGTCGTGCTCTGGGGGCTGACGCTGATCGCCACGCTGAACGACAGCAGCCTTGCCAAGGGGCTGATGGCCGGGACCTTCGGGCTGATGCTCAGCCAGATCGGCATGTCGACCACGGGCGTGATGCGCACCACGGTCGGCAACCCGCACCTGCTCGACGGCATCCCGGTGGTGCCCGCGATGATCGGCATCTTCGCCGCGTCTGAGCTGCTGCGGCTGCGCGGCGGCAGCTACCTCGTGCAGGACGAGGCGCAGCGCGACATCTCCATCCCGAAGATCCTGCGCGGCGCCGCCGAGACCTTCCGTCATCCCGGCGTGCTGATCCGCGGCAGCCTGATCGGCGCGGTGATCGGCGCCATCCCCGGGGTCGGCTCCTCGGTCGCGAACCTGGTCTCCTACGGCGAGGCCAAGCGCACCTCGAAGACGCCGGAAGCCTTCGGCAAGGGCGCGCCCGACGGGGTGATCGCGGCGGAATCCGCCAACAGCAGTTCCGAGGGCGGCTCGATGACCGCGCTCCTCGCGCTGGGGATCCCGGGCGGGGCGGCCACGGCGGTGCTGCTCGCGGCCTTCTCGTTCCACAACATCATCGGCGGGCCGTCCTTCATCCGCAACCAGACCGACATCGTCTACTCGATCATCCTCGGCAACCTCGGGCAGGTGGTGCTGCTGGCCATCGTCGGCCTGCTGATGCTGCGGGTGCTGGGCCTGGTGGTGCGCGTGCCGCTGGCCTATCTCGTGCCGAGCGTGCTGGCGATGTGCGCCTGGGGTGGCTACGGGATCACCGGGACCATTGCCGGGCCGCTGACCGTCGCGGCCTTCTCGGGGCTCGGCTGGCTGATGCGGCGGAGCGACTACCCGGTCGCGGCGACGGTGATCGGCCTGCTGCTCGGCCGGATGATGGAGGGCGAGCTGGTGCGCACGCTGCAGATCTCGGGCGGGCGACCGTTGGAATACCTGCTCGAGCGTCCGATCGCGCTGGTGCTCTTCGCGATCATGATCCTCGTCCTCGTCGGCGCGCCGCTGCTGAGGCTCCTGCGCCGCGGTCGCGGCAGGCAGGCGGACGCGTGAGCCTGACGGTGGGGCGGGCCCTGCGGGGCCTTGCCACGATCGGGATCGGCGCGGCGGGCGGGCTGCTGTTCTTCGCGCTGAACCTGCCGCTGCCCTGGGTGCTGGGCAGCCTTGCCGCCTCGGCACTCGTCGCCCGCGTCTCGGGCTTCCGTCCGGCGCTGCCGCCAAGCTGGCGCAGCCTCGCCATGGTGGCGATCGGCACCATGCTCGGGACCGGCTTCACCGAGGACGTGGTCACGCGGTCGGGAAGCTGGGCGCTGAGCCTCGTCGCCATGTCGCTGCTCTCGCTCGGCTTCTGCCTGATGGCCTACACCGTGTTCCGTCGCTGGAGCGACATGTCCCCGCAGACCGCGCTCTTCGCCGCGATCCCGGGCGGGCTCTCGGTGGTCTCGACGCTGGCCGAGGAGTACCGGGCCGAGACCAACCGGGTCGTGCTGTGCCACACCGCGCGCCTCGTGGTTCTGCTGGTCTCGGCGCCGCTGGTCGTGCAGATGCTTTCGGGGATCGACCTCGCCGAGGCGAACGGCGCAATCTTCCATGCCGCCGAGCCCTTCGATCCGATGCGGCACGGGCTGCTGGTGCTGGTCGCGGCGGCAAGCTGGGGCGTCGCGCGCTGGCTGAAGCTTCCCTCGGGCGTGTTGCTGGTGCCCTTGCTGAGCTCGGCGGTCCTGCATGCCACCGGCACGCTGACCGTGCACGTGCCGCCGCTGCTGTCGGTGCTGGCGCAGGTGGTCATCGGCTCGGGCGTCGGCGCGAGGTTCACGCAGTACACCGCCCGCCAGATCCTTCGCGACGGCTGGCTTGCCGCGCTGGTCGGCGCCGGGCTCGCGGTCGGCTCGCTGGTTGGGGCGGTGCTCGTGGCGCCGCTGGTGGGTGAGGGGGTGGCGCCGCTCTTCCTTGCCTACCTGCCCGGAGGCGCGCCGGAACTGGGCGTCGTCGCGCTCGCCCTGATGATCGACCCGGCAATGGTGGCCGCGCATCACGTCCTGCGGGTCTTCCTCATCATCGCGGTCCTGCCGTCGACGGTGCGCCTCGTCGGGGACGGGCGGTCCGACCGCAAGGCGTGACGGAGGGGTCCGGGGCTGCGCGCGTTACAGCGCGGGCCCCTTGTGGTCCGAGAGGCATTCCTCGTGATCGCGGAGCACTTCGAGGATCCGGCAGTCCGCGACCCGGTCGCTGTGGCACTCGCCGATCATCCGCCGAAGCTCGGCCTCGAGCGATTGCAGCCGGGCGATGCGTGCCTCGACCTCGCGCAGCTGCCGCTGCGCCACCGCGTCGATCTGGGCGCAGGATTTCTCGGGCGTGTCCGAGAGGTCGAGCAATTCGCGGATGGCCTCCAGCGAGAAGCCGAGCTCGCGCGAGTGGCGGATGAAGGCGAGGCGGTCGAGCTCGGCATCGCCGTATCGGCGCTGGCCGCCATCCGTCCGGCCCGGTTCGGGCATCAGCCCGATCTGCTCGTAATAGCGGATCGTCTGCACCTTGGTCCCGGTGCGTTTCGCCATGGTCCCGATCGACAGCATGGGCCCGTCCTTCCCTTCGGCCTGCCGCTTCCGGTCCGCCGCGACCCTTGCGCGGCTTTCTGCAGAAACGGCTTGAAGCTACAGTTGCTGTAGCTCTTATATCGAGGTCCAATCGGGAATCGCAATGGAGCGGACGCATGTCGGTTGGGAACGGAACGCAGCGCGAATGGCGCGTGACGGGCATGGATTGCGGCTCCTGCGCCGCGAAGGTCCGCGGCGCGGTGGAGCGCCTGCCCGGCGTCGGCAACGTGGATGTCGCGCTGATGGCCGAACGGCTGACCCTGACGCTGGACGTGACCCAGACCCCGCCCGAGAGCATCGAGAGCGCCGTGCGCGGGATCGGCTTCGGCATCGCGCCCCGCGGCGCCCCGCCCGAACGGCCCAGGGGCGCCTTCATCCTGCCGGAAGGGGCCTTCCCCGACATGACCGCCGAACATGCCCCGGAAAGCCCCGCGCGGGACGAGGCGCCCTCCGAGGAGCCGGCGGCGCCGTCATGGTACCGGACCGCGAAGGGCCGGCTGGTGATCGGCACCGGGACATTGCTCGCCGCCGCCTGGGGCGCGCGCCTTGTCTTCCCGGCGGAGGTCGCGCACTGGGCCTTTGCCCTCGCCACGCTGATCGGCCTCTTCCCGGTGGCCCGGCGCGCCCTTGCCATGGCCCGGTCGCGCATGCCCTTCACCATCGAGATGCTGATGACGATCGCGGCGCTTGGCGCGCTGGTGATCGGCGCCCCCGAAGAGGCGGCGCTGGTCGTCTTCCTCTTCGCCGTGGGCGAACTGCTCGAGGGCGTCTCGGCCGGAAAGGCGCGGGACAGCATCCGCGCCCTTTCGAAGCTCGTGCCGAAGACCGCCCGGCTCGAGCTCGGCGGCAGCACGCGGGAGGTCGCGGCGGACCGGCTCGGGCTGGGGCAGGTCGTGCAGGTGCGCCCCGGCGACCGCGTGCCCTGCGACGGCGAGGTGATCGAGGGCACCTCGGGCGTCGACGAAAGCCCGGTGACCGGCGAGAGCGTCCCCAGCCTCAAGGAACCCGGATCGCAGGTCTTTGCCGGGTCGATCAACACCGAGGCGCTGCTGCGCGTGCGCGTCACCAGGACCGCCGGGGACAACACCATCGCCCGCATCGTGCGGCTGGTGGCCGAGGCCGAGAGCGCCCGTGCCCCGACCGAGCGTTTCATCGACCGCTTCAGCCGCGTCTACATGCCCGCCGTCGTGGCCGCCGCGCTGCTGGTGGCGCTTGTCCCGCCGCTGGTGCTCGGCGGTGACTGGGGCGACTGGACCTACCGCGCGCTGGCGCTGCTGCTGATCGGCTGCCCCTGCGCGCTGGTGATCTCGGTCCCGGCCTCCATCGCCTCGGCGCTTTCGACCGGGGCGCGCAACGGGCTGCTGATGAAGGGGGGCAGGGTGATCGAGGCCGCCGCGGGGATCACCCACGTCGCCTTCGACAAGACCGGCACGCTCACCCTGGGCAGGCCGCGCGTCACCGATATGGTGGTGCTGGCGGGAAGCGAGGCGGAGCTGCTCGCCCTTGCCGCCGGGGTCGAGACCGGCGCGAGCCACCCGCTCGGTCAGGCGATCTGCGCCGAGGCCGGCAGGCGCGGCATCGCCGCTGCACCGGCCACCGGCGGCCGCGCGCTGCCGGGCAAGGGCGCCGAGGCCGTGATCGGCGGCGTGACCGTCCGTGTCGGCTCCCCGAGGCTGGCGGAGGAGCGCGGCGCGCTCGAAGACGGGGTCCGGACACGCGTCGCGGCGCTCGAGGCCGAGGGCAAGACGGTGGTGGTCGTGATGCGCGGGGACGTGCCGCTGGGACTCATTGCCCTGCGCGACGAGCCCCGCGCCGATGCGGCCGAGGCGGTGAGGCAGCTGGGCGCGCTCGGAGTGTCCCCGCTCATGCTGACCGGCGACAATCCCCGCACCGCGCAGGCCATCGCCGAAGGGCTCGGCATCGACCACCGCGCCGGGCTCATGCCCGAGGACAAGGTCGCGGCGATCCGCGACCTGCGTTCCGGGGCCCGGGTGATGATGATCGGCGACGGCATCAACGACGCTCCGGCGCTGGCCGCCGCACAGGTCGGCGTCGCCATGGGCTCGGGCACCGACGTGGCGCTCGAGACCGCCGATGCCGCGATCCTGCGCAACCGGGTCACCGATGCGGCGGGCATCGTCCGCCTCGCCCGTGCCACCATGGCGAACATCCGGCAGAACATCGCCATTGCGCTCGGGTTGAAGGCGGTCTTCCTCGTGACCACGGTCCTCGGCATCACCGGCCTCTGGCCCGCCATCCTCGCCGACACGGGGGCGACGGTGCTGGTCACGATGAACGCCCTGCGCCTGCTGACCTTCCGCCCCTCGGCCCTCTGAAAGGAGACAGTCCATGACACCGTCCATGACCCTGACACGACGTCGCATGATGGCCGGCACCGCCAGCCTTGCGCTTTCCCTGCCGGGCGCGCTGGGTGCGCAGGCCACGCCGGCGATCCACGTCCTCAAGGACCCCAACTGCGGCTGCTGCACGGGCTGGGCCCGGATCCTGAGCCGGGAGGGCTTCACCGTCACCACCGAGAACAGCCTCGGCACGCTCCTGATGCGGCACAAGCTCGAGAGGGGCATCCCGCAGCGCATGACCTCCTGCCACACCGGCGAGATCGAAGGCTACATGATCGAGGGCCACGTGCCCGCGGCCGACATCCGCAGGCTCCTCGCCGAGCGCCCCGATGCCGTCGGCCTCGCCGTGCCCGGCATGCCCTACGGATCGCCCGGCATGGGCCCCGAGACCGAGCGCGAGGCCTATGACGTCTTCCTGATCCGCAAGGACGGCAGCACGGAAGTCTTCTCCAGCTACGCGGCGGCCTGATCGCGGGCCTGCCCCCGGCTCAGGTCAGGCGATCGGGCGCGCCGCGGGAGCCTGGCCCTCGGCATCGACGTGCAGTTTCCTCAGTTGCAGGGACATGGCCTCGACAGCGCCGAGATGGTGCGGACGTGATCCCGCGGCACGATCAACTCAGGCGGACGCCCGGATCGACGAGGGCACCTCGGTTTCAGCAACCCAAGCCCTGTTCGACGGGGGATCTCGCAGGATCAAACGGCTCCAACCATCGCGCGTCGCGGCTTCCGAGCGGATGGCGAGAGCGCGGCGCTCGACAGAGCTCTGGCCACACCTCGTCGTCCCCAGCAGCGCGTCCGCAAGTTCATCCACGGCGCCCGGCCGAACCAGCGTGACCCCGGGGCCAGCGTGGTCGCGCAATCCGTCGACGCTTGTGACCACCAGCGGGCGTCCGGCGACACGCGCTTCGAGCGCGGCGATGCCGTAGGCCTCCCAGCGGGAGGGCATCGCCACGATGTCGACCTCGGCCATGGCGCGTGACGGATCCGCGACATGGCCAAGGAATTGGATACGCGCGTCTCCGGCCGCCAGGGATTTCAACATGGCAAGATCGGCGCCGGCGCCATGGAGGCGCAGGACCCTGTCATTCCCAGGGACCTTGCGAAAGGCCGAGACCAGCGTGTCGAAACCTTTCTGGCGGTCGAGGCGTCCGAATGCACCGATCACCCGCGGCTGCGCGCGGGGTGCGGGCAGAGCGGCAAAGTCCGAGAGATCGACCGCCGGGCGAATGATCTCGAGCCGATCCGATGTCACGAGGCCACGCCCGCGCAGCCATTCGCCCTGCGCGGCGCTGACGGCCACCACCTTGTCGAAAAGAGCGTAGGCGCTCCGCAGGAGCGTGAAGAAACGCACCCGGCTGCGCACATTCAGCGCGGTGAACGCCGCGGTGTAGCTGTGTTCGACATGGATCAGCCGCGCAGAGGCGTGGCGGGCGCGCAGCGCAATGAGGCCGGGCAGGGCGCGCCAGTTGACCGAGAGGTGCGAGACGATGACCTCGCAGTCCAGCAACAGCCGACCGACCTCGCCGCGGTTGACCGGGCGCAGGATATGCTCCGCCGCCTCGGCAAGTGTGGCGTCGCTTTTCAAGAAATCGAGATACCGCATGACGCCGCCCGGCGTGGTGTCGTCGACGAGGTGGACCACGCGCGTCCGATCGTTGGACGCGCTGGGGACGGGGGCTCCGACAAAGGTCATTGGTCTGGCTCCTTGAAATGTGTCGCGGGGGGCGCGCCGACTGCCGGAGGCGTCAGGCTGACGCGGGCCGCGTGGCCACTCGGTGCAGGGCGCGCCCCAGCGGGCGGTCGACCAAGGTCGCCGCGGCGAGCGTGACACCCGAGCGGATCGGTTCCTCGAACAACGGCCGGGGCGAACTTGCAAAGGCGCGGCGTAGCAGCCTGCGCGCATCGGCACCGCGCCCGTCGCTGACCGCGCGCCGCGCGAGATAGCGAAGCTGGTAGGCCCGTGCCGAGGGCGCATGGCGGCCAAAGAACTGCGGATCGAGTGGTGTCAGCTTCTCGACCATCCGCTCCCAGGCGGCAAACTGGCGGTCGGTCGCGGCGCTCAGACCGCCCGAGGTGATCCGGTAGCGTGTCAGAAGTCCGCGGATCCCCTCGATTTCCCAGTCGGTGCTCAGCGCCAGGCGCAGCCAACATTCGATATCCTCGGACTGCCGGAAGGTTTCGTCGAAGACCCAGTCGCGTTCGCGCTCACAAGCCGGGCGCCAGGCGATGGCCTCGAGCGCGGCACGGCGCAGGACGGGCACCGAGCCGTTGCCCACCGGATTGCGCTTGAAGACATGCACCGCGCCGATGCCTGTCAGCCGCGGCTTTTGCGCACGCCGCATGAGCGCGCCGTTCTCATCCATGAGCTGCGAGCCGCAGAACGAGAGGCCGACCAGCGGGTTCGCATCAAGATGCGCAACATGCGCTGCGAGCTTGCCGGGGGCCCACTGGTCGTCGGCGTCGCAGAAGCCGATGTATCCGGCGCGGGCGGCCGCGATGCCGCTGTTGCGCGCGCCGGCGAGGCCGCGGTTTGCCTGCCGCACGACGCGCAGGCGCGGGTCCTGCCGCGCGATCGCCTCGGCGATCTGCGGCGTGTCGTCGGTCGAGCCGTCATCCACCACGATGATCTCGATATCCCGAAGCGTCTGAAGGCGCAGGCTGGTGAGCGTTTGCTCGAGCGTGGCCACGGCATTGAACGCCGGTACGACGACGGAGGCGGCGGGGGCGGAAGTCCGGGACGGAACGTGGGTCATCGGTGCGGCTCCTTCGGTGGGGTCAGCGGGAGAACAGGGCGCGGCGCATCGGGGCGGGCAGCGCCGGCGCGATCAGCGCACCGGCGAGCGTGCCGCAGCCGCGATGCATCGGGGTCAGGAAACGGGCCGGGGCGAGCGCGAGCCCCCGCAGCGCGAGACCCAGCGCGGTCGTGCCTCCGAGGCCGACCCGCAGGGCGCGGCGCGCGAGGTAGCGCAGGTGCACCGCCTCGGCATGTGCATCGGCACGAAAACCGAAGCGCGCCGCGCTTTCCAGCGCCATGGCTCGGCCCGCGCGCATCGCCTCGAGGTCGGCCGAGAGGCCGGAGGTCGAAACGCGGTAATGCACCAGTGTCTGATCGACCGGATCGATACGCGCGCCCATGCCGACGAGGCGGATCAGCCACTCGAGGTCCTCGTTGTGCACCATCTCGCGGCGCAGCCCGCCGCTGCGGGCAAAGACCGATGCCCGCAGCGCGATGTTGGACATGGTGCAGACCGGGTTCTCGCCCAGCAGCAGCGGGACGCTCAGCGGGCCGGCGGGCACGCTCGAGATCGAGCGCGCATCCTCGGCACGGCGCTCGAAGAAGGAGACCCGCCCGAAGGCGGCGTCGCAAGCCGGGTCGGCAAAGGCGCTCTCCAGCGCGGCCAGCTTGTTCGGCGCCCAGAGGTCGTCGGCGTCGCAGAAGGCCAGGATTTCCGCCGTTGCTTGCGTGGCGCCGTGGTTGCGGGCCTCCGACGGGCCCTTGCCCGGGTTCTCCAGCACGCGGATGCGGGGGTCGGTTGCTGCGGCGGTGCGCAGCAGCGCGTAGGTGGCATCGGTCGAGCCGTCGTCGACGCAGAGCGCCTCCCAGTCCGTCACCGTCTGGGCGCGCAGGCTGGCGAGCGTGTCGGCGATGGTCGCGGCGGCCTGGTAGCACGGCACGATGATCGAGAAACGGGGCATGGATCAGCTCCTTTGGGGGCGCGGGCCGAAGCCGGCGGCGAGGGCGGGAAGAGAGGCCGCGCCCATGGTGACGCAGGCGGTGGCGAGATATCCCCAGGCCAGAGCGGCGAGGCCGAAGGGCGACATGATGACGGTGTTCAGAAGCAGCGCGCCGGTGAGCAGCATGGTCGCGCGAAGCTCCTCGCCGGTGCGCCCCTCGGCGCGCAGCCAGCCGGCGGCGCCCGACCAGAGGCTCATCGGGATGGCCGCGAGGCAGAGGATGCTCACGACCTCGGCGATCCCGTCCCAGCCTGCGCCGAAAAGCAGCGGCACGTAGACGGGGGCGAGCGCCGCTTGCAGCGCCACGGCGGGGGCGACCACGGCAAGGCTCAGCAGGATGCCCTGCCGCAGCGCCTCGGCGCGGTCCGGGGCGCGGCAGAGATGCGGGAAGATCACGACCGAGATCGCCACCGAGAAGGACGAGGCAAGGCCAAGCCCGGCGTTGAAGGCGAGGAAGTAGAGACCGAGCATCTCGGGGCCCATCAGCAGGCCGATGAGCAGCTTGTCGGCCTGCAGGCGCAGGGCCTTGACGATCTCGATCCCCAGCACCGCGGCGCCGAAGCGGGTGAACTCAGAGAGCGGCGCGCCCACGATGCTTCGCGCCGGTGTCCAGGGCCGGAGGCGGCGCATGCAGACGAGCCAGATCGGGGCGGCAAGGATGCGAGGCAGCACCAGCGCCATCGCACTGGGCCAGAGCAGCGCCAGCAACGCGGCAATGAGGTTCGCACCCACCACCTGGCCGCCGGCGATGGCGGCGGTCTGCCGCATCTTGCCCTCGCGCATGGCCAGTGCCGCCTGCACCAGCCCGGCGGGCATGAAGAGGTACTCGAGCGCAAGCAGCGCGATCAGGCCGCCGACGGAGACACTGCCGCCGAGGAGCACGAGCAAAACGGCGACCAGCAGCTGCAGTCCGAAGAGCCCGGCGCACCAGAGCGTGAAGATCCGCCGCGCGGTGGCGCAGGTGGGCTCGAGCCGGTGCTCGGGGGCGGCGATGATGCGTTGCCCCACGCCGTTCTCGGTCAGCGCCTTGAGAATGTCCGCCGCCGCAAGCGCGGCCGCGGCAAGGCCGATGGCTTCGGCCTCCATGGTCCGGGACACGGCGATGACGACCAGCAGGCGAGACGCCTTCGCCGCCACTTCCGAGGCGCCGTAGGACAGCAGGTTCCGCCCGAGCGGAACACGCGTCAGCGCAAGAAGGGTGGCGGGCAAGGGCATCGGCGAAACCTCTGGTCTGTGGTTCCCCGACCTTGCCGCATGCCTTGCCGCCACGTCGCTTGCGCCGCCGGACAGTTGCACGCTGCCCACGGACAGCCAGCAATCCGAAGGGATATCGCGTCAACCCTGGCGGGAACGTGGACCCCTCCGATCAGATTGCCTAACACTGGATTGGGCCGCTGAGCGGTCCCCCAGTTCCGACGGAGAGTTCGCGTGTTCCAGCCAAGTCTCAGGGCAGCCTCGATTTTCGCGCTGATGGCGGCCACGGGCTGCGCCAGCTACGACCGGCCCGACAATCTTGCTCCCGTGGCAGAGGGGCTCGACTACCAGGCACAGTGGCGTGAACCCGAGGTCAGCCGCGGCAACGCCCAGTTCCTGCGCTCGGCGACGATCAACGCCCAGGCCTGCCGGACCCCGATCGGGGGCGGTGACGGCAAGGGCAGCGGGCTCGCCGCGGCCTCGCTGCGCGGCGAGCGGCTCACGCGGGGCGATCTTCTCGACATCCGGGTCGAGCAGGACGAGACCTTCAACGGCTCCTACGAGGTGTCGCGCGACGGCACCATCCGCCTGCCGTTCCTCAATGCGATCCCGGCGCAGGGCCGCACCGTGGACGAGATCGAGGACCGACTCGCCGCCGCGCTGCGCGCCGAGGAATTCTATGACGACAGGCCGCGCATCTCGGTGCGGGTTCTCGATCTTGCGCCGGTCAGCGTCGGCGTCTCTGGCGCGGTGTTCGAGCCGCACCAGGTCGAGATCGGGGCCCTCGGGGCAGACCAGCGCGACGGTGTGCGGATCAACGCCATGGGCGCCTCGACCGAGGCTCGCAACCTGTCCGCGGCGCTGCGGGCGGCGGGCGGCGTGCGCCCCGACGCCGACATCTCGGCGGTGGAACTGCGCCGGGCCGGGCAGCTCTACAAGCTCGACATGCGCGGTGTCTTCGAAGGCGAGAACGTGGTGGACGTCATGCTTGTCACCGGTGACGAGATCCGCGTGCCGAGCCGCCAGTGCTTCCAGGAGGAGCTGATGCGGCCCTCGCCGATCAGCCCGCCGGGCGCGTCGCTCTTCCTGTCGAACCTGACGCAGCCGGCGAGCGGCAATGCCGAATCCGCCATCGGGCGCGAGGTCCGCGAGGTGCCCTGGGGCACGCGCTACCTGCAGGCCGTGGTCGACACCAACTGCGTCGGCGGCCCGCGCGCGACCAGCGCGGACCGCTCGGCGGTCCTGTTCAGCCGCAACCCGGTGACGGGCGTCTCGGCGGTGATCGAGCGCAACATCGAGGACCTGCTGCGGCGCGCGGACCGCGATGATTACGATCCCTACCTGCTGCCCGGCGACTCCATCGCCTGCTACGACAGCACTGTCACCAACATCACCGAGGTGGCGCGGCTGCTGGGCATCATCGGCGTCGTGTCCTTCCTGCGCTGACTCTTCACGAAGGGGTGGGCAAGGCGAGGCCCGGCGCGGGGGACTGCGCCGGGCCTCTCTTCGCTCCGGTGTCCGTCGGGACCCGACGGGGCATGACCCTTGCGGATCAGTAGGCCCCGCGGCCGGACAGCACGGTGCGGAAGGTCAGGAAGATGATCATCAGGTCGAGCAGGGTCGAGCGGCTCGCGCCGTAGGCCAGATCCATGTCGATCATCTTGTCGAAGGAAATGTCGGCCCGGCCGGAGACCTGCCAGAGCCCGGTGATGCCCGGCTTCACCCGGAGCCGCCCCAGCGCCTGCGCGGGGTAGGCGGCGACCTCCTGCGGAAGGGCGGGGCGCGGGCCGACGAGGGACATCTCGCCACGCAGCACGTTGAAGATCTGCGGCAACTCGTCGAGCGAGCTGCGTCGCAGGATGCGCCCGATGCGCGTCACGCGGGGGTCGTTCCTCGATTTGAAGCAGATCCCCGCACGGTCCGACTGCGCGAGAAGCGCGGCGCGGCGCGCCTCGGCATCGGTGTACATGGATCGGAACTTCAGCACCGAAAAGGGCGTGCCGTCCTTGCCGACGCGGGTCTGCCGGTAGAAAGCGGGGCCCGGGCTGTCGAGCCGGACCGCCAGCATGACGAGCAGCAGCAGCGGCGAGAGGGCCACCGCCGCGAGGCCCGCGAGGGTCAGGTCGAGCAGGCGCTTGCGCAGGCCGATCGGGTCGACCGACCGCAGCGCGTGCAGCGCGGCGCGGGCCATGAAGGTGGCGTTGCCGACAAGGTAGCGGCGGGCCATGCGGCGCGGCTCGATCGCGAGCCGCCAGATCCATTCGCAGCGCGCCCTGCGAACCACGAGGGGTGCGCGCCGGACGTTGCCGGCGAGGAAGTCGAGCAGGGCGCCGACTCCGAGCCGGACGCGCGGGGCGAGCCGCTCCGCGTTCCGGGCAAGCCAGACATCCTGCAGCGGCACGCCCATTGCGACGATGAGGATATCGGCGCCGGACGCGTTGATGGCGTCAATCGCGGCCGCCTCGTCGGCGGCGCCGGCGTAGCCGTCTCGGGTGCCGACCACCCGCAGGCCGGGCATGTCGCGGCAGAGCCGGTCCGCCGCACGCTCGGCGGTGCCGGGGGTGCCCCCGAAGAGGAAGACCGAGAGCCCGCGCTGGCGTGCCGTGCGCAGCAGGGCCGGGACGAAATCGGTGCCGTTGAGGTTCGCCGCGAGCCGCTGGCCGGTCATCCGCGCGGCCAGTTCGACGCCGATCCCATCCGGCAGGATCATGTCCGCCCGGCGCAGGGCGTCCGCATAGGAGGGATCGCGCACCATGACATTCGCGCAATGCGCGTTGAGAAAGGCGACAGTCCTGAGCCCCGGGGCCAGAATGGCGTCGATCGTGGCTCGTGCGGCTGCATCGACGAGCGGCAGTCCCATCACCTCGCGCATCGGCAGGCTCACATCAGCCCGTTGGATTTGCTGCGTATTCTGCGCGGTGAAGTCGGTACCGGCTGCGTGTTTCATGGTGGTCCTCCCTGGGTTCTTTCGTATTTGACCCAAAGGTTCATTACGCAGCGGCACGCTTCAACGGAGCGTCGGGAGAACCGCTCGAGCCTGACAGGTGGGCGCCCGGCTGCGGGTATGGAAAATCTGTCCCACCGGATAGGTCGCCTGTTCTGGCGGATCGGCAGGGGCAGTTTTCCACAACTAATGCGTGCTTTTGCGCTATCTTGTTGCGCGGGGGAGAAACCATTGCAGAGGTTGGTAAGTAGTCATGCGACTGTTGATTGCCGACGATCATGACCTTCTGAGGGACACGCTCGTCATGTATTTCGAGACGGCCAGCGACATATCGGTCGTCACCGCCGCGAGTTTCGGCGAGGCGGAACGGATGATCGACAAGGATGGTCCGTTCGACCTCGTGCTGCTGGATTTCAACATGCCGCAGATGGCTGGCCTGTCCGGGCTCGAGCGCCTGCTCGCCCGTCCGGCGCCGCCTCGGGTGGCTCTGCTCTCGGGCGAGGCGCGGCGCGAGGTGGCCGAGAAGGCGCTGGCGATGGGCGCCTGCGGGTTCATCCCCAAGACGCTGACCGCGCGAAGGCTGGTGAACGCGGTGCGGTTCATGGCGATGGGCGAGGTCTACGCGCCCATCGATTTCATGAGCGGCCCGGAAACGCGGGAGCTCCACCCGCTGGCCGAGAAGCTGTCGCGCCGCGAGCAGCAGGTCGCCAAGGGGCTGACCGAGGGCAAGTCGAACAAGGAGATCGCCCGCGACCTCGACCTGCAGGAACCGACCATCAAGCTCCACGTGAAGACGCTCTATCGCAAGATCGGCGCGTCGAACCGCACCCAGGCCGCGCTGATCGCGCGCGAGGTCGGCCTCGCCTGAACGGCGACGGCCCGCGATCCCTACGGATAGGGCGGCGATGCCTTCAGCCAGCCAGCATCGCCCTCACGGCGCCCCGCTATCCGGCGGCGCAGGCGGGCCTCGGGGGTGACACCCGGTAGACTGTCGGACGAAGGAGAGCTTCCATGTCCGACGTCACTGCCAGCGGCCCCGTCCGCCGACACGCCCCGATCCCGGGCATCCTGCGCACCCCCCCGCGCGAGCTTTCGATGGGCCGCCTCTTCGGCGGCGGGCGGCCGAACGATCTCGTCCGTCTGCCGCGCTACCTGATCCTGGCGTCGCTCGGCGCGCTGGCGATCTGGGGGCCGATCACCACCTATCTCAAGAAGGCGCCGCTCAGCTTCAGCTCCGAGATGTCGCTGATCCTGCCCGGCTCGGGCGCGGCCGCCTCGCTCAATCTCGCCGATATCGGGCAGGCCTCCTCCTACGCCAACTCCGCCTTCTCCTCGAACGCAATCAGTCCCACCGAGACCTACAAGCGCCTGCTGAGCGCCGACCGCATCGTCGATGCCGCCGCGAGTGTGCTCGGAGAGGAGCCCCGCGACATCGGCCGGCCCAAGGTTGAGCTGGTGGATCAGACCGGACTCATCCGGGTCCAGATGAAGGGCCCCACGCCCGAGGCCGCCCGCGACCGCGCCGAGGCGCTGCGGGGGGCCTTCTTCAGCGAGGTCGACGCGCTACGCCGTGACGAGCTGTCGGTGCGCGAGGCGGGGGCGCTGTCCGCCATCGAGGACTATCGCCGCTCGGTCGCCGACACGCGCGAGACGATCGCCGCGCTCCAGAGCGAGACCGGCCTTGTCTCGTCGGCCCAGTACGACCGGCTGCTCGCCGCGGCGGACGAGTTGCGCGCGGACCTGGCCGGGCTTGCCTCGGACCTCGCGCAGAAGACCGAGGCCGTTGCCGCGCTCTCGCGCAGCCTTGGCATCGCGCCGGGGCAGGCGGCCGTCAGCATCAAGCTCTACGCCGATGCGGACTACACGGCGCTGCTGGAGGAAATCGCATTGCACACCGCGGCACTGGCCCAGGCGAGCTCGCGCTATGGCCCGCGCCACCCAGAGGTGACCGCCGCGCGCGCGGCCCTCGAGGCGGCGCGCAGCATGGCCCGCGCACGCGCCATGGGCCTGACCGGCCTCTCGGCCGACGCGGTGGCGGGGCTCGACCTCGCGCAGCCCGGCGCGCGCGCCGATCTGCTTGCCGAGCTTGTCCGCGAAGAGGCCGCGCGCCGGGGTCTGAGTTCCGAGCACGACACCGTGGCACGCCGCCTCGATGCCGAGACCGCGCGTCTGGCACGGCTGGCGCCCGTCGCGGCGCGGCTCGAGGACATGCAGCGCGACTTCTCGGTCGCGGAAGCGGTCTTTGCCACGGCCATAGCGCGCAGCCAGTCGAGCAAGGCCGACATCTACGCCTCCTACCCGCTGGTGCAGGTCCTGGAAAATCCCTCGCTGCCGGACAGGCCGACCTCGCCCAATCGCAAGCTGGCGCTCGCGGCCGGGGGGGCGGCGAACATGATGCTGCTTCTTGGCCTGTTCCTCGCCTGGATCCGCCGTCCGCTCATCGGGCGCATTCTCTCCCGTCCCGCGGCTGCGCCATGACCGGGCGAGGCCGGCCGGAGGCCATGACCCCGCCCGAGGCGCTGGCCTGGCGCGCGATGGTGATGACCTGGGTGTTCTACGGCGCGGGGGCGCTCTACGTGATCGGTCCGGTGCTCGGCTGGGTCTTCGCGGGCATGGCGGCGCTGGCGCTCTATCTCGGGCCGGCGATCCGCGCCGACCTGCGCGCGACGGGCCCTGTTCCCGGCCTCGTCTGGCTCTGGATCGCCGGAATGCTGGTCATGCTGATCGCGCTCTGGGGCGGGCACCTGGCCTGGGGGCTGGGGCTCAAGCAGACCATCAAGTCCTCGATCGGCTGGGCCAAGGGCTGGGCGCTGGTCGCGCTCTTCATGCTGGCCGGCGCGGTGCTGCCGATCCGCCGCGAGGTGCTGATCCGGGGCCAGTGCGCCATCGGGTTCTGGACGGTGCTGCTTGCGCCGCTGCTTCTGATCGCGCCCTACATTGGGCTGCCCGAGCGTATTTTCACCTCGCCGCTGAAGGTCATCGGCGGTCCGGGACCCGAGTATTTCTCGGTCTACTTCTTCACCTACGATCCTGCCTCCTGGACGCCGCGCTGGCAGTTCTACCTGCCCTGGTCGCCATTTGCCGCCCTGCTCGGCGTGGTCATGGTGCTTTTCGCGCTCGAGGAGAAGCACCGGGGATGGATGGCCTGCGGAATCGGGGCGGGGCTGCTGATGATCCTCGCGTCGAAATCGCGGATGGGCCTCGTCGGGCTGGTGGCCTGCACGGTCGGGCCGCGCATGCTTCCGCTCGTGCTGCGCAGTTCGGCCTGGCTGGCGCTTGCGGGGGTGACCGCCTCTCTTGCGGTGCTGGGCACATGGCTCCTGTCGAGCGCCCAGGCCGGCGTCGCGGCCTTCAAGGGCGCGCGGGCGGACAGCACGCGGGTGCGCGAGACGCTGCAGCGCATCGCCTTCGAGCGCTGGCGGGAAGAGGCACCCTGGTTCGGGCATGGCACCGTGCAGCCGGGCCCGCACGTGGTGGAGTACATGCCCATCGGCAGCCACCACACCTGGTACGGGCTTCTCTTCGTGAAGGGGCTGGTGGGTGTCGGCGCGCTTCTCGTACCGCTGGTGGCACATCTCGCCGTCGTCCTTGCGGACGCCACGCGCCACCCGCGCGGGCGCCTTCCGCTCGGCATCCTGATGACACTGGTCCTGCTCTCTTTCGGAGAGAATCTCGAGATCGAGGCCTACATGTTCTGGCCCGCGCTCTTGATGCTTGGCGTGCATCTTCGCGAGGTCGCGGAAGACAAGAGCCACCAGAGTTCCTCGCCCGGTAGACCGGCGGCCGACTGCACTTCAGAACCAAGCCACGGCCACTCCTGACAGGGCGCTGAAAACCTCTGCCGAGTGGGACGACGTCCCGATACGCGCTGGCTTCCCGGATCAGGTCGCAGGCGGTTTCGGCAGCCTTGCCAGATTGCAGGCCGCCATTGCCAGCGTGAAGCGGGCCCGCACCCGCTCGATGCCGCGAGACAGGGTCTGCGCCATGCCGCCGACGGTCATGGCCCAGCCGAAAGGTTCCTCGATCTTCTTCCGGCGCCGCTGGGATTTGGCATAGCCAGGATGGCGTCGCCTCGTCCGGTCCACGCATTGCCTCCTCCGTCGCAACGGTGGAGGTGATGGATCACGTTCCGCGACTGGCGTCGACGTCCGAGTTCTTCGGAATCATGCTAAGTGGTAAGACCTCTTTGGCCGAGGCAGGCGATGCGGGCAACAAAAATAATGTGATATAATTCAGTGCTTTGAAAAGGAATCCTTCCAGATTTGATCCGAGCACCTCGGTGAAATTCGCCACGATGTCAGATACTGGTTGGCAAGTGATCCGCCCAGAGGTTCACTTTGGTCAGCCAGGAGGAGGCGGCAGGGATGAGCGAGGTCGACACACCTCAACCGCAGAAGGGGACGGACCGCGTCATCGCGTATTTCAAGGATGCGCTGATGTCGGGCGAGCTCCGCGTCGGGGACCGGCTGAAGTCCGAGCGCGACCTTGCCAGCGAGCTCGAGGTGGGCCGTCCGCTGCTGCGCGAGGTGATCCGCTCGCTGTCGATGCTCGGCATGCTCGACGTGCGCCACGGCAGCGGCACCTACGTGCGGCAGGCCAACCTCGGGACCGTGTCGGACTTCTTCACCTTCTGCCTCGCGCAGCAGCAGGACATGCTCGACGACGTGATGGAGGCGCGGATCGGCATCGAATGCCAGGCGATCCGGCTTGCCTGCACGCGGGCGAATGAGGTGGATCTCGCGCGCATCGGCCAATGGTTCGGCTCGCTGATCGACACGCTGGACGATCCCGAGGCAGGCGGGCGCGCGGATTTCATGTTCCACCGCTCGATCGTCGCGGCGAGCCACAGCAGCTCGCTCATCACCCTTTACGGCGCCCTGTCGGAGCTGCTCCGGCGCAGCCACGTGCAGCGGCGCAAGACGGTCTACCACGAGCGCTCGGTGGTCGGAGACCTCGTGGAAGCACATCGGGAGGTGTTCCTCTCGATCGTCGCGAAGGACCCGGAGGCCGCGGACAAGCGGCTGCGGGAGCATTTCGCGATCGGCGACGAGTTGCGTCGCAGGAGCCTGATCGACAGCTATCGAAAAGGCCTCAGAAAAGCATAGACGACAAGCGAAGGGAGGAGAACATGTTCGCTTTTTCTGCTCGGCAGCTGCTGGCTGCCGCGACAATCGGGTTGTGCGCGCTGCCGGCCGCGGCGGCTGAACTGCGCTATGCCCACGTGGGCGCGGAGGGGGATTTCCAGACCCGTTTCGCCGCCGAGGCCGCTGCCGCGATCGAGGAGGAGACCGGCGGCGAGGTCAAGGTGCAGGTGTTCCCGGCCAGCCAGCTCGGCAACGTCGCCGAGATGGTCGACGGGGTGCGCATGGGCACCATCCAGATGGGCCACCACGACTTTGCCTCGCTGGCCCGCATCGTGCCCGAGGTCGCCGTGTTCAACGCGCCCTTCGTCTATGAGAACGCCGAGCACGCCATGCGCGAGACCGACCCGGCCAAGTCCGAGGCGCTGCAGGAGATCAACGCGCGGCTGATCGAGGAGGGTGGGGTGCGCATCATCGGGCGCATCTACCGCGGCGCGCGGCACATCTCGTCGAACTTCGAGATCAAGTCGCCGGACGACATGGCGGGCAAGCCCTTCCGGGCCGTGCCGCTCGATCTGTGGGTGTCGATGGTCAAGGGCTTCGGCGCGACCCCGACGCCGGTCGAAGTGTCTGAGCTGCCGACCGCGCTGATGACCGGCATGGTCGTCGGGCAGGAGAACCCGCTGACGATGATCTCGGCCAACAAGCTCTACGAGGTGCAGAGCCACGTGGCGATGACCGGGCACATGCAGTCGGTGCTCGCGGTCTTCGTCAACGAGAAGGCCTGGCAGGGGCTGACCGAGGAGAACCGCGCCGCGATCACCAAGGTGCTCGACGACAAGGCGATGGAGTCGCTGCACTGGGCGCAGGAATCCGAGCAGGCGCTGGTCGAGGAGCTGAAGGGCAATGGCATGACCTTCACCACCGAGGAGACCGGGCTCGATCTCGCCGCCTTCCGCGAGAAGGTGCTGGCGCAGATCAACACCGATTTCCCGGACTTCGGGCCGTACATCCAGCAGATCATGTCGATGAAGTGATCCGCCGCGGCGTGGGCGCAGGGCGCGTCCACGCCGCGCTTTTTCCGACCTCAAGACCCCGGAGTTCCCCGGTCCATGATCAAGATCCTCCGCCTTCTGTGCGTGGCCATGCTTGCGGCGCTGATCGCGCTGCCCTTCCTGCAGGTCATCATGCGCGACGTCTTCGGCTCCGCCATCGTGGGGGCCGAGGAGCTCACGCGCTTCCTGCTCATCTGCACCGTCTTCGTGGCCTACCCGCTGGTGGTGCGCTCGGACGAGAACATCGTGATGGGAGAGCTGCGCGCGGCGCTGCCCGAGCGGGTGCAGCGCTGGCTCGGAATTGCCATCACGCTGCTCTCCTTCGGCGCCTGCGCGCTGATCGCGGTGGTGACGGCGACGAACATCTCGGACAACCTGAAAAACGCGACGCCGACGCTGGGGATCCCGTTCTGGATCTTCCTCGGCGCCTGTTTCGTCGGCTTTGCCGGGGCGGGCATCTTCCACGCACTGCAGCTGCGCAAGCGTCCCGCGGCCAAGTCGGTGAGCCTCTGACATGGGCCTGATCCTGATCGTTCTTTTCCTCGCGCTCTTCGTGCTCGGCTTCCCGGTGGTCTACTCGATCCTGCTGCCGGCGATCTTCTACGTGGTCTTCGAGGGGTTGCCGCTGGGCCTGCTGACCCAGCGCGTGACCTACGCGCTCGACAGCTTCCCGCTGGTCGCGGTGCCGCTCTTCATCTTCGTCGGCAACCTGATGAACCTTGCCGGGGTGACCGACCGGATCTTCCGCTTCGCCGACACGCTGGTGGGCCGCATCCCGGGCGGGCTGGCTCAGGTCAACATCTTCTCGAGCCTGATCTTCTCGGGCATGTCGGGCGCGGCGCTGGCCGATGTCGGGGGGCTCGGCAAGATCGAGATCGAGGCGATGAAGCGCCGCGGCTTCGATGCGCCCTTCGCCGCCGCGGTGACCGCGAGCTCGGCGGTGGTCGGGCCGATCTTCCCGCCCAGCATCCCGCTCATCGTCTACGGCTCGGTCACCAGCGTGTCGATCATCCAGCTGCTGATCGCCGGCATCGTGCCCGCGCTGATCTGCATCGTGCTGCTGATGGTGACCGCGGCGATCATCGCCATCCGCAAGGACATGCCGCGCGCCGACCGCTGGGCGAGCCCGCGCGAGGTGGGCGAGAGCCTGCTACCCGCGCTGCCGGCGCTGCTGGCTCCGGTGCTGATGATCTCGGGCATGTTGCTGGGGCTCTTCACCCCGACCGAGGCGGCGGCGGTCACCGCGGTCTACGTGATCCTCATCAGCGGGCTGGTTTACCGCGAGCTGACGCTCGACCATCTCTGGAACGCCATGCTGACCACGCTGCGCAACACCAGCGCGATCCTGATCATCGTCGCGGCGGCCTCGCTCTTCGGCTGGATCCTCGCGGTCGAGCAGATCCCGCAGGACTTCTCGAAGCTGATCCTGACCATCTCGAGCGATCCCTTCGTGTTGCTGCTGATCGCCAACCTGATCTTCTTCATCGCGGGCATGTTCCTCGATTCCACCACCGCGACGCTGCTGGTGGTGCCGGTGATCGCGCCGCCGATGGTGATGGCGGGGATCGACCCGGTGCACCTTGGCATCGTGGTCATCTTCAACCTGATGCTGGGGCTGCTGACGCCGCCGATGGGCCTGTCGCTGTTCCTCGTCTCGTCGATCGCCAAGGTCACGCTGCGCCAGCTGCTGAAGGCCCTGCTGCCGTTCTACGTGCCGCTGCTGCTCACGCTGGCGATCATCACCTTCGCCGACGGGCTCGTGCTCGCCCTGCCGAAACTGCTTCGCTAAACCCAACCTCGAAAGGTTCCCACAATGCGTCTTGTCATTGGCTCCGATCACGCGGGCTTCCCGCTCAAGGCCACCGTCGTCGAACACCTCAAGCGCCTCGGCCACGAGGTCAGCGACGTCGGCTCCCACGACGACAAGCCGGTCGACTTCCCCGAGATCGCGCAGGCGGTGACCCGCGCGGTCAACGACGGCTCGGCCGAGCGCGGCCTTCTGGTCTGCGGCACCGGCGTCGGCGCCTCGATCGCCGCCAACAAGGTCAAGGGCATCCGCGCCGCGGTCGGCCATGACGTTCATTCGGCGCATCAATGCGTCGAGCATGACGACGTCAACGTGCTCTGCATCGGGGCGCAGATCGTCGGGCCCTGGCTGGCGCTCGACCTTATCGACGCCTTCCTGACCGCCGAATTCTCGACCGACGAGGATTTCCGCCGCCGGGTCTCGATGCTGCACGACATGGACAACGCCCGGTAAGCGCGCGGGCGCGTTGGCGGGGCACCCCCTGCCAACGCTTTCCGAAGGCGGTACTGCCCGCGATCCACTCCGTAGGCGCGCGCCGGGGACTGCCCTTCGTGCTTCCGTCCGGGCCGATGTCCGGTTGCGCGAGCAACCTTGCGGCCCTGTGCCACAACTGTCGATCACCGAACCAACTCGGGCAGGCACGCACGGGGAGATAGAGGACCAGGCCTTTCGGCGGCCCCCGCACCGGCTCTCCGCCCTGTGGCGACGGCCTACGAAGTTCTTTTGCCGATGAGAGCGAGAACGGCGCCCTGCGGGTCGCGGGCATTGAGGATGAACTCGCCGCCCGGGATGTCCTGAGGGCCCATCAGCATCTCGCCGCCATTCGCCACAATGTATGCTGCGGCCTTGTCGATGTCGGCGACGCGGAAGTAGAACAGCCACTGCGACGGCATGTCGCCGGAGGGCATCATCGCGCCGAGGAGGGAGTCGTGGGGCGGGTTGCGCAGCATGTCGTAGGAGCCGACCGGGCCCATGTCCATGCTGTCGGCCTTCTCCCAGCCGAAGCAGTCCGCGTAGACCTCGAGCGCCGCGGCGGGGTCCGTGGTGCGCAGCTCGTTCCAGGCGCAATGGCCCTCGCGCGGGGCATCCTGCGCGAAGGCCTGGCTTGCCTCGTCCGAGGCGCCGTGCATGAGGTAGATCGGGGCGCCCTGCGGGTCGTGCAGCAGCGCCATGCGACCGACGCCCTCCATGGTCACCGGCTCCATGATCACGCGGCCGCCGTGCCGCACCATGTCCTGCACCGATGCATCGACGTCGTCGACCCCGATATAGCCGGCCCACATGGTCTGCGCCCCGGCCTCGCAGGCCTCGGCGGGCAGGCCGAGCAGTCCGCCGGCCTGCGGTCCACCCCTGGAGAAGACACGGTAGTCCATCCCGCCACCGGAGCCGGCGGGCTCGAAGGACCAGCCGAGCAGCCCGGCGTAGAAGGCCTCGGAGGCGTCCGGCTCGCGGCTCATCAGCTCGTACCAGATGAAATCGCCATGATGGTTGGGCATCTCTGCGCTCCTTTCGGTGAAGGGGAGGTGGTGCGGTGGCGCGGGCAGGGCCGAGTGGTCCGCCCTGCGCCCTGGCGGTCAGCCCGCCTCGGACATGGCGGCCGGGCCCTCGGCGGCGGCCTCGGCGCTCATCCACATCGGCTCCCAGATGTGCCCGTCGGGATCGGCGAAGCTGCGCCCGTACATGAACCCGTGATCCTGCTTCGGGGTGGGGTCGAGCGTGCCGCCTGCCTCGCCCGCGGCCTCGGTGATGGCATCGACCGCCTCGGCGCTGTCGCGGCTGATGCAGAGCAGCACCTGCGCCTCAGTTCGGGCGTCGACGCGCCGCCTGTCGGTGAAGGTTGCCCAGAAGTCATGGGTGAGCAGCATCACGTGGATCGCCTCGGACAGGGTCATCGCCGCGGCCTTGTCGTTGGTGAACCGCGGATCGTTGCGGAACCCGATCGCCTCGTAGAACCGCATGGCGCGATCGAGGTCGGCGACGGGCAGGTTGATGAAGATCATCTGTGACATCTGGATTCCTCCTGAGCTGAGTCCGATGTGGACAGGCTAGGATCTAGTAGTTACAATTGGCAACCATGACGTTACAAAAAGAAACCAATGAGCGGAAAAGCCCCCATGGTCGCTGGTACGCCGATGCCTGCGGCACCGCCTTCGGGCTCGAGACCCTGGGCGAACGCTGGGCACTGCTGATCGTGCGCGAGCTCATGTTCGGGCCGCGACGCTTCTCGGACCTGCGCGCAAGCCTGCCGGGGATCAGCGCCAAGGTGCTGACCGAGCGGCTCGCGGGGCTCGAGGCCAGCGGCGTGCTGCGGCGCGAGATGGCGCCCGAGCCCGCCCCGGCGCAGCTTTATGGTCTGACGCGCTGGGGGTACGCGGCCGAGCCGATCATCCAGGAGCTGGGCCGCTGGGCCGCCGCCTCGCCGCTGCATGATCCGACCCTCCCGCTGTCACCGGTTTCCTTCATGCTGTCGCTGCGCACCATGTTCGATGCCGGGTCCGCAGGCGGAGTTGCGGTGACCGCGGTGTTCGCGATCGGGCTCACACGCTTTACCGCGCGGCTGGGGGACGGGGCGCTGCCAGTCGCGCGCGGCGAGACCGAGGATCCGGACCTGCGCTTCGAAGCGGGCAGCGGAGCCGCGCTCGCCGCCGTGTTCTACGGCGCTGCGCCGCCCGAGGCGGTGGGCGTCGTGATCCGCGGCGACCCCGCGCTGGCAGCGCGCTTCGTCGGCCTGTTCACGCTGCCGGAGCCCATCGCGGACTAGGCGCCTGTACGCCCAGCACTCTCACGGCGTGTAGAAGGCGCCGCCTGGGAGGACCGTCGCAGGCCAAGCTTCGTCGTGGATCACGCTTTCAAGCGCCAGCCACGAACCTCGGGCTCTGGCTTCGGGTAGAGATCATCGACGCAGACCGCGCAGAGATAGCGAGCGATTTCAACGTGGTCCGGGGTGCGAAACAGGTAGCGCAGGTCGTCGGGCCGATAGATCGAGCCCCAGCCGATCCCGAGGCCTTCCGCACGGGCGGCGAGCGAGGTTCTGAACCGCGCAGACCGCCGCCAGCGCCCGCCGGTCCATCCAGCCTTCGAAAGCCGAGGAGGCCACTGCGCTGGCCATGCCCGGCCCGGCGCGGACGGGGCCGGTATGGGTGAAGGGAAAGAAGGTCATCAGCGTGTTGGAGGTGCCCACCGCGTCGCCGTAGCAGAGGTGATGGGTGTCGGGGCCCTCGAAAGTCACCTTCTTCTTTACCAGCCTCTGGCCAAGGCAGCCGGCGGGGAAATCGAGGGTGTACCCCGGATCGCCGCAGATCGAGGTGACGGCGTGTGGTCCGGGAATGTCGCTGCAGGGCATGTCTTGCCTCCTGTCCTCCGGGGCTTCAACGCGCGACCATTCCCGAAAATTTGGCAGGGCGCGTGCCACCGGAAGACCGCGTTGAGCAGCCGCTGACAGAGGCGAGGAGATCATGGTTGAACCGCTCGGGGCCGGTCTCGGCGATCGAAGTCGCGGCGGAAAATCAAAGCCCTGAGGGTATGCAAGCGCAAGATGGCGCTTGGTCGTCTTCGAAGTTCGGGAAGCGCGCCGGGGGACTCCCTGCGCGATAGGTAGGTCGGTGCGCCGTCGAGCAGGCGCCGCCGATGCACGCGGATCTCCTCGGCGAGCCCGAAGAGCCGGGCCGCCTCCACGAGATTGTAGTCAACAAGCACGGCAGGGGCGACTGACATCCCTCCGGGTTGTGAGACAGGGAAAGCGATGACATAGCCTGGTCGGCGGTTTGATGTGCCCGCGATGGGCCCTCTTGGCGCATGACGTCTTGCTCATCGCTTGGAAGCGGGCCGCGGGCGTCTTATCTGCGAACGGGGCGGGCAGGGGGCTCGGTCCGGTGAAAGGACGACAATGCAGCGCGGTGCGACCCGGCCTTCCGAGCCCGAGGACTACTTTGCCGAGGCGCGGGCGCGCATCGATGGTCATGTCGCGTCGACCTTCTCCTTCGCGGGCTCGGCCCGTCTGCATCGCAGGGCCCTGGGCCTTGATATCCTCTGTGCCCCGCTCAACGTCGTCCTGGCGCCCCTGCATGCGGTCCTCCGCCTCATCGCGCTCCTGATGCGGGTGGTGCGCCTGAGACGCGCTTCAGGCCTTCTGGGGCGCATCCACCTGATCCTGCCCACGCGCACGGCTCGCGCGGTGGAGGAGGGGCTTCTCGAGCATGTCTTTGCCCTGACGGGCGGTCCGGGGCGCTCCATTGCCGATCGCGTCGCCGAGGCTCCTCCGCTTCGCGATGACGCGTCCCTCAGCGAGGAAGAGACGCGCAGGCGGGCAGAACGCGCCGCCGCGACCATAAAGACCTACACCGGCACCCGGTCGGCCGTGGCCGAAATGACCACGGCGCTGCTGACAATCTGCTTCGGGGCCTGGCTGTTTCATCGCCTGACGCCGGGCATGCTGTCCCTGGCGCCTGCGCTGGCCGATACCTACGCCATGGACGCCGCGATCGGGAACTTCCCGCTCGGGCGTGGACTGGGCGGCCTCTGGTACGGCGCCTTCCCAGTCGGCGCCTCGCCCCTGGCCATTGTCACGGTCGCCCTGATGCTGATCGTCACGGCGGCCGTCGTCACGGCCTTTGCGGGCATCCTGGCCGATCCCGTCCAGACCCGGCTCGGTGTCCATCAGGCACGTCTGCGCCGGTTGGTCACCGCCGTGGAGCGGGACATGACAGGGTCGGATACCGCTCCCTTCGCGGCGCGCGAACACCTCTATGCGCGGGTCTTCGACATCGCCGATATCGCCGGCGGGCTGTTCAGGCACTTCCGCTGAGGTCAGCCTGACGCCTCCTTTTCAACGTCCGTAGGCGCCATCCATCCACGAGAAGTCGGCATCGTTGCAGATCCCGAACAGCGTCGTGACGAAGCCGTACTGGGGCCTCGACGCAAGATCGATCTCATTCTCGGTCTGCCAGATTGCCTGCACGTCGTAGGCTTCGGCCTCCAGGCAGACGATGTGAGAGACGAACATGTCTTCCTTGTCGTTGATGGCCTGGAGATAGTGAACCAGTTCGTGGAGCATGGCGGGCCCGGCGACTGCGTTCATGTCGTCGAGAAAGATCCTGTTCGCGAAGCGGTCGTAAAGGGCGGATACACGTGCGGGGGAATTGTCGTCTTGCTTCGCCGAGACATGGGTCTCCGATGAACGGAACAGCTGCTGAAGGGCGTCTGCGGACACGACCGTGACGCCAGGCAGATCCTGTCCGGCGTATTCGAGCGAAGAATTTTGTGTGATGAATTCGATATCCCGGATCATCGCTTGCATGACCCGCGTTTCGAAACCCTCGGCATACGCGCAGGTTCCGACCGCGAGCGCCATTGCGACGGTGATCCCGGAAAGACATGGCCGGTTCATTTTCTCACCTCGCGCCGTGAACTCCCGCCGAGAATAGGGCGCATACGGCCGCAAGTGACGAGCGCGTCCCGATCGTTCGACGAAATTTCGGCGAACGCGTCGCAGTGCATGCTAAACTTCGAAGCGAGGAGCGGTTCTGTCGGGGACTTCGGGATGCACGCGTCGTTGCCGCGCAAGGTTGTCCTGAACGGCTTCGAGGTGGATCTCGAAGGCGATCTGGTTCGTCGGCCCGACGGTGGCGCCTCGCTGATGCGGCCACAGTCATTCGCCGCGTTGCGCTACCTCATCTCCAACGCCAACCGGCTGGTGAGCAAGGCCGAGTTGCACGAAGCGGTCTGGCGCGGGGCGGCGGTGACCGACGACAGCCTGGTGCAGTGCATCCACGCGATCCGCCAGGCCCTCGCCGACCACGACCGGAGCCTGTTGCAGACCGTCTCGCGGCGCGGCTATCGGCTGAACCTGCCGGAAGACCGCGCGACGGCGCCGGGCCGCTCCTCGATCGCGGTGCTGCCCTTCGCAATGGCAGGCGAGGTCGAGAGTTCCTTCGTCGACGGGCTGGCCGAGGAGGTGATTACCGGGCTTTCGCGGCTGCCGGGGCTTTTCGTCATCGCCCGCAATTCCTCTTTCGCCTATCGCGGCCAGTCCATCGACCTTCGGCGGATCGCGTCCGAGCTTGGCGTGCGGTACCTGCTCGACGGCAGCGTGCGACGGGTGGGCCGGAAGCTGCGGATCAACGCACACCTGATCGACGGCGGCAGCGCGGTCGAAATCTGGGCGGGTCGGTTTGAAGGGACGGTCGAGGATGTGTTCGAACTGCAGGACGAGCTGACGGAGCGACTCGTCGGCGTGCTCGAACCGTCGCTTCGCCGGGCGGAAATCGACCGGGCGAGGCGCAAGGCACCCGGCCGGCTCGACGCCTACGATCTCTATCTGAGGGCTGTGCCACTGGTACTCACCAACAAGGCCGGCGGCACGGACGAGGCGCTTCGGCTCCTTCAGGACGCTCTCGCGCTCGATCCCGGGTTCTTGCCGGCGCACGGGTATGCCGCATGGCTTCACGAGCAGCGCTATTTCCGCGGCGGGCTCGATCCCGCGGACCGCGCCGCGGCACTGGCGCACTCCGACGTGGTGCTCGGGGTAAACGCCGACGATCCGCAGGCCATGAGCTTCGGCGCCTTCGTTCGCAGCATGCTGACCGGGGACTACGACGCGGCGCTGGCCGTGTTCGACCGGGCGCTGGCGATCAACGCGAGTTCGGCGCTCGTCTACGGGTTAAGCGCCATGGCGGCCGCGCATTGCGGGCGCGACGAACGGGCGGTCGAACATGCCCGGAAGGCGCTGCGGTTGAGCCCGCTCGACGACCCGCTCCGATACCATCCGTTCTGCGCACTGGCGGTCGCCGGACTGTTTGCCGGGCGCTTCGAGGAGGCGGCGGCCTATGCGCGCCTGACCATCCAGGCAAACCCCGCATTCAGCGTGCCCTACGCCTACCTCGCAGTGGCGCATGTCAAACTCGGCGAGCCTGATGCCGCAGCGATTGCGATGCGCGGGCTTCTCGACGTGGATCCCGGCTTCACCGTCGAGGGCTTCGCGAAGACGGATCGATATCCCCGGAAGTTCCTGCATCGCCTGGTGGCCGCTTTGGCGGAAGTGGAGGTGGCGCGGTAGATCAGCGGCCGGCTTGTCAGAGACCCTACGTGACGGAGAAAGGCTATGCGTCCGACCCTGCTTGCAGTTCCTCGCAACTGTCCTGGGTCATGTGTCCAGCTTGTCGATACCGGACATGCTGCGCATCAATTTCTCGATCTGGGAATTCGCCCCATATCAGGCCGGGGATGCTCCTGCAGAGACCCTCGCGGGACGTTCCGAGACAGCGCAGCGAGACCTGAAACCGGCACGTAGTCTGATGCTGTCCACCGCGGCCGATGTCCTTGGCGAGGCCGGCAATCCCACTGGCGTCTGGTACGAAGTACTTGAAAGCCCGTATTAAGCCTTCCTTGACGCGGGCGACGAGGTCACGCTGGCGACGCTTGGCGGGTTTCACCGTCAGCGAGACATAGGCCGTGGGGCTGGTCTACGTGGTGCCGTTCCTGCCGGAAACCAAGCTGCGTAAGCTCGGGGCAGAGTTCGAGAGTGTCGGCGACTGGCAGGCTCATGCCGTGGCCGATGGCCGGCTGGTAACCGGGCAGAACCCTGCTTCATCAAGCGCTGCGGCGAAGAAGGTTCTCGAGCTTCTGAGCCCACCTGCGGCGCCGCCCAGCGACGGGCGGCACCGCTCTGGCCTGCGGATCAGGCCCAGGGCGTGACGAGATATTTCTCGCCCGTGCGCATTGCGCGGTAGTCCAGCACGGCGTCTTTGGTGAGCATGTCCTCCAGCGTGACCCGAGACTTGTAGCTGCTGGCAAAGGTGCTGGTGAGGTTGTCACGCACGCGCTGACGCATCCGGGCCACGGTTTCCTGCCCGGCCGACTGCAGGAACGGGAACAGCAGCCAGCCCGACAGGGTCCAGCCGAACCCGTAGCTGGGTGTCAGGATGGTGGGGCTGGTGTCGAGGCGGCCGTAGATGAACATGCGTTTCGGCTGGTTCGATCCGTAGCGTGAATACTCGGCCATCTGCTCCCTTGCGACCCGCTCCATCGCCCGGAATGCGGTATCGACCAGCATGCCGCCCCCCACGGGATCGAAGCCGTAGAAGGCGCCTGTCGCACGAATGGCGTCGGCCAGCTTGTCCATGAAATCCTCTTCGGAGGAGTTGACCACATGCTCGGCGCCGAGCCCCTTCAGCAGTTCCACCTGATCGGTCTTTCGCACGATGTTCACCAGCCCGATGCCGTCCTCTGCGCAGATGCGTGTCAGCATCTGGCCGAGGTTCGAGGCGCCAACGGTGTGCAGGATGGCATCCTGACCATCGGCCCTGGCAGTCTCCACGAAGCCGAGCGCGGTCATCGGATTGATGAAGGCGCTGGCGCCCTCTTCGGCGGAATGCTCGCCCAGCGGAAGGCACATGTCCGCATCGGCGAGGCAGTATTGGCTGTAGGCGTTGCCCGGGACGCAGGAGACGCGCTGCCCCATCAGCGCCTGCGCGGCGTCGCTGTCGCCGGCGGCGATGACCGTGCCGGCGCCTTCATTGCCAGCGGGCAGTTTCAGACCGTGCCGCGCCTTCGACGCGGCATTCACCGTCTCGGGCATCCGGGCCACGAACTTGCCGGGCGTATACTCCGCGTTCTCCATGTCGGCGCCGCCGACGAGAATGGCGAGGTCCGACGGGTTGATCGGCGCGGCTTCCATCCGCACGAGCACCTGGTTGCGGGTGGGGTCGGCAAATGAAACGTCCTCAAGAGCGACGGTCAGTGTGCCGTCGGCCTCGAGGGTGGTGAACAGCTGTTTTCCGGTGGTGGCCATGCAGGAGCCTCCTTCGCGTTTCATCGGGTGATGTGGATATAGGGCCAATTCAGGCGCATCCAAAAATTCCGCATACGCCGCATGATACGGACAGGAATGGCCTCCGAGCGGACTTGCGGCGGCGCAGCGTCTGGCCACCTTTGCGCGGACGAGGAGGACATTTCGTTTCTGGAGCGGCGGGGATAGCGAGGCAACTGCCATGGGCCAGCGGTGCAAAGACATTCTTGCCGCAGGTCGGAGTTGAGCCGTCCACGTGGAGTAAGGTGACGCCGATCAACGCAGGCCAACACGGCGCCATCTATCTTCATCCCGTTCGGCACGTGGGGGGAACGAGACGAGGGACCTTCTGACAGCAGCTGTACTTGCGCTTTGCGCTGCACCCGCTCTCGCACAGGACGGCACTTCAAAGACTCTCTTCACGAACGTGCACGTGTTCGACGGGGTCAACGAGGCGGTCATCGAGGATGCCAACGTGCCCGTTGACCCGATCGACTCCAAGCAGATGACCCCCAAGGAAATGCAAGCCGCGGTCCAGGCAGCCGCGGACTGGAACACCTACGTCGGTGCCCACGCCTACAACAGCGAGGCGGTTCGTCGCGCCATCGATGCCGGGGTCAAGGTGATCGAGCACGGTCAGATGATCGAAGAGGAGACGATGAGGTATGCCGTAGACCGCGGGATCTGGTTCACGCCATTCGAGATCCTCGTGCAGGTGACGTCGCGCGCGGGAGAGCTCATCGCCTTGTCCGGTCCGCGCACTCCCTATCCGGGCAAGCTCGGCGTCATCGGGGAGGGCGCATATGCCGACCTCCTTCTTGTGAACGGGACTCCGCTCGAGGACCTTGATCTCCTTGCGGATCCGGAGGCGAATTTCGCACTGATCATGAAGGATGGCGTGATCTACAAGAACGCCTTGGATTGATGACCGGCCTGTGGCGCGCAAAGGGATGAACCCAACGCCACAAGCGCAAGCCAAGTTCGCTCGGACTCTGCCGTGCTGCACTCGACGCAGGCTCGGGGCTGGGTGACCCAGTGACGCGGTCACCATTATCTGCCCGCACTTCTAAGGTGTAAACGCACCACTGGGCGTGACGGCGGATTCATTCCAGCGCAGAGTGCGCCTTTGTTTGGCGAGGCTCGTCCGCCGCAAGAAATTCAAAGGCGGACGAGACCTTGGCCCGGGTGGACGTCACGTGTGGTTGGGACCGTCATCGCGGCCGCGGCCTTTCCCGCCCTTGCCACCTCTATCATCACCGGGCGCGTCATCTGCGCCTCGGCCCTTGCCACCCATCCGGCCGCCGCGGTCGTCGCCTTGCGCATCGTCCGCGCCACGGCCCTTGCCGGCTTTCCGGCCGCCCTTGTCGTCGCCCGCATCATGCCCGGCGCCATCGTCGGCGCCCCTGCCCTTGCGGACAAGGAGGAGCGTCGCGCCCTTGATCAGGGGAAGGTCGAAGCCCGCCTTCAGCAGTTGCGGGGCGGCCTGTCCCGCGGCCGGGGCAAGGGGGATGGCGGCGGTGCTCAGCACGGCGGCGGCAAGGCCGCATCTCAGGAACTTGATCATCGATTGGGTCCTCCGACTGGCACAGGCACCGATGCCTGGCCGCCCCCATCTGGCACCCGCGGGCCGCAGATGGCGACCGGGGCCGGACCCCTGCCGCGGACTGCCGGACCTCGGGGACCGGCGCGCCCGACCTCCGGCGGGACAGGTTTCGGACCTTGGTCCGATGAGGCTTGCATTCGGGCGCCCGTGATCGCCTGATGAACCATCGCAACTGGGATGACCGCTCGTGACGACGACGCAGGCAGACTTCGCTCCGGCCCGTGGAAAGGGCGCGCTCGCAGCGCTGCGCAGGCGGCTGGCCGGCCTGCCGCTGCACCACCGTTTCGCGATGGCGGGCAGCGTGGTCACGCTGGTCGGCATGGCCGTCATCGGCTCCATCGTCAGCGGCAGCATCAAGGCCGGCGTCGTGCGCAACTCGGCGATCTCCAGCGCCGTCTACATGGAAAGCTTCATCGCCCCCATGTCGCAGGAACTCGCGAGCGCGGAGTCGCTCTCGCCGCAGACCATCGAGCGGATGACCGCGCTGCTGACCCAGCCGCCGCTCTCGGACCGGGTGATCTCGGTGAAGATCTGGCGGCCCGGCGGGCTGCTCGCCTTCAGCAGCGACGCCGACCTGATCGGCCAGCGCTTCCCGCCGAGCGAGGAGCTGATCGAGGCCTGGAACGGCCAGCTCAACGCCTCTTTCGACGAGCTCGAGGAGGCCGAGAGCCAGCGCGAGCTGCAGAGCGGCGTGCCGCTGCTCGAGGTCTACAACCCGATCCACTCGATCGTGACCGGCCAGATCATCGCCGTCGCGGAGTTCTACCTCGACGCCAGCGAGCTGGAGCACGACCTGCGCACCGCCCATGCCCGTGCCTGGGCCGTGGTCGCCCTGGTCACCGGCATGACCTTCCTCGCGCTCTTCGGCATCGTCCGCGCCGGCAGCCGGACCATCGCCGACCAGACCCGGCGGCTGACGCTGCAGCTCGAGGAACTGGCGCGCATCTCGACGCAGAACGAGGCGCTCCGGACCCGCGTGCAGGGCGCCTCGCAGCGGGTGAGCGCCACGAATGAACGTTACATGCGCCGGGTCAGCGCCGAGCTGCACGACGGCCCGGCGCAGGCGCTCGCGCTGGCCTCGCTGAGGCTCGACGCGCTGATGCGGCGGGCCGGGGTCACCTCGGACGACCCGGAGGCCCGCCAGCTGCGCGACTGCCTCGACGAGGCGCTGCGCGACGTGCGCGACCTCTGCAGCGGGCTCACGCTGCCGGAACTCGATGGCCGTTCGGTGGCCGAGACGCTGGATCTGGCCGTCCGGGCACACGAGCGGCGCTCCGGCGCGCAGGTCGAGCGGCTGTTCGAGCGCAAGGGCCCGCTGGCGGCGCCGACGCCGCACCCCTTCCTGATCTGCATCTACCGCTTCGTGCAGGAAGGGCTGATGAATGCCTTCCGCCATGCCCCCGGCGCGCGGGTCGAGGTCACCGCCGAAAGCGCGGCGGGCCAGATGGTGATCCGCGTCCGGGACGACGGCCCCGGCTTCGATCCCGCCCTGCGCGGGATCTCCGGGCTCGGGCTCTCGGGCCTGCACGAAAGGGTCGAGAGCATCGGCGGCAGCTTCGCCGTCGAGAGCGGCCCGCAGGGCGGCACGCAGCTGACCATGACCCTGCCCGCGGAGGCGCAGGCATGACGGGCAAGGTCCATATCGTCGTGGCGGACGATCATCCGCTCTTCCGCGGCGGTGTCGTCCTGACGCTGCAGGAACACGGCGGCTTCGCCGTTGTCGCGCAGGCGGGCACCGCCGACGAGGCCATCGCCGCGGTCGAGGCCCACATGCCCGACGTCGTGCTGCTCGACATCTCCATGCCGGGCTCGGGTCTGGCCGCGGCGAGCGCCATCGCGAGCCGCTTCCCGGCGGTCGCCATCGTCATGCTGACCGCCTCGGAGGCCGACGACGACCTGCTCGCCGCGCTGAAGGCGGGCGCGCGGGGCTACGTGCTGAAGGGGGTGGTGGCGGACGAGCTGACCGGCATCCTGCTGGGGGTGGCGGACGGCGCCTCCTACGTGCCTCCGGCGCTGGCGGGGCGCGTGCTCGCCGCCCTGCAGGACCGGCGCAAGACGTCCCTGCCGCAGGAGGTGGAGGACCTGTCGGAGCGCGAGGCCGAGATCCTGCGCCACGTCGCGCTCGGCCAGAGCAACAAGGAGATCGCCCGGGCGCTCGACCTGCAGGAGAAGACGATCAAGCACTACATGACCAACATCCTGCAGAAGCTGCAGGTGAGAAACCGCGTCGAGGCGGCCCTGAAAGCCCGGGATCTGGGTCTCTCCTGACGCGGAGCGGCCCGAGTTTGCCGCAGTTGCACAATCCTTCCGGGCTCGAAGCGCATGTGCCGCATTTCTTTCCAGGAGTGTTCGAGGTCGAACCTTAAAAGGGTGCTGCAAAACTCCGAATGCCGCCTTTTCGATGCGAAAGCGCGTCAATTTTCAGGCTGTCTCGTCGATCTGGTGAAAAGGCGGCGCACCGGGGTCTGGCGAGCGAGGCGAGAGGCGCGCTCCTCAGAGCTTTTTCAGCGGCCTGGTAGGGCTCCTAGGTGGATCAGATCGGCTCGTCGATCTGCTGAAGAGGCACCGGCAGCGCCGACTGCTCACGCAGCCTGCGGCGGTCGGTCACCATGTCCTGGGCATCCTCGGTGTCGCGCAGGGTGCGCCGGGCGGTCTTCAGGACAGAGACGTCCCCCTCGCGCAGCAGGGTCGTGGCGATAAAGGTGCCGAGCGCCTCGCTTGCCGCATCGGGTGCAAAGGACCACAGTTTCCTCGACCCATCGATGTCCGGGGCGAAGGATGCGGCCGTGGCGGTGTAGATCGCGGCGTTGAAACGCATCTCCTGCTGGCTTGTTTCGGTGCCCGTCGAATCCGTGAGGGACTTTCCGGTCATGACGCGCTGCGTGTTGACGGTGCCGCTCAGCGTGACCAGGGCCAGGGGTGCGTCGAACCAGGTTTCATCAAGGAACCTTTCAGCCTCTTCCAGATAGCGCGAGCCGGTGCGGGCGATCCGGCGCGACAGTGCGATCACCAGCACCATGTGCACCGTGGCGGAAAGGAATGCCACAGCCTCCACCGGCCGCCCGGCGAACAGATCGCGCAGCGGGCTTGGGCACAGCACCAGCAGCAGGAGAGCGGCGGCGGCGAAATGCAGGGCATAGCCGATCATGGCGCGCCGCTGCATGCTCCGCGCGAAATAGGCGGGATTGGGCCGGCAGGGTGCCTCGATCAGCAACTCGATCTGGAAGTCGCTCTGGTCGGTGAAGTTGGTGCGGGAGACATCGTTCCCCTTCAGGACGGTCATGCGCAGCACGTGCGCCGCCGCCTCTGCCTGGAAGTCCGTTTCGATTGCGGTGATCAGCTGTGGCGGGGTGCCGTTCCACGACAGGTCGCGCAGGGGTTCGGTCGTCAGCTGCGCCTCGGGCTGGCGGCTCGGAAGGATGGCGCGCAGGAACTTGAAATCGAGCGCCGTGACGAGGGCGGCAAAGACGGCGGCCACGGCGGTCCAGAAGGCAAGCGGGCCCACGGCCTGGAAGGACAGTGCGCGCAGCAGCGTGTCGACGGGCGGCAAGGGGATCGCCAGTTGCGCCCCCGCAAAGACCAGCATTCCCTGGATCACCGAAATCGTCAGCGCCCCGAAGAACAGCATGCGTCCGACCTGTCCGAGGATCTGGCTGGCGGGGCGCGACAGGGACCTTGCGAGCGAAAGCAGCTCCTCGGGAAGGTAGGGGCCGTAGCGTCCGAGCATCAGCCGTTCGGTCTTCGTCAGATTGTTGACCTTCATTTCGCGGTTGCGCAGCTGCCTGGCGACGGCGGTGGGTTCGGAAAAGGCCCTGGGTACGTCCACCGGATCGAGTTCCGGTGTCAGCTCCAGCAGGCCGCGACCGATCAGCCGGAAGGATGCCCAGGCCAGCGCCAGCCAACTGGCGACAAAGACCGAAAGGAAAAGGATCGTGGCATCGAAACCGGCCAGGGTGAGCATCGCGAAGCGGAAGACGTCATTTCCTGCAAAGGCCTCGCCGATGCCGGTCTCGGTTCCCGCAAGCACCATGTCCTGCAGGTCACCCCGAAGTATCTCCAGGCCGTCTTCGATCCCGAATTCCCGAAGCACGTCGATCGCGTCGATCCCGAAGCGAAGCGCGATCGCCGAGAACCAGGCAGCAGAGACGACAAGCAGGACAAAGAGGAGCGCACCGGTGGCAATCCGGGTGCGGGCGAGGGCGGGGCGTTGAAGCGATTCAGGCATCAGGTTGGGGGTCTCTCGGGATCAATGACATTCGACACGCAGCGCCTGGGCACGCTGGCGCGTCGCGATTTCGGCGGTGGTGAGGCCACGCCCTTCCACGCGACCGGTGGCGCTCCGGTATCTGATTTCGTACCGGCGCAGGAATTCAGTGGCGACATCGCCGCGGATCACCCAGGCCATGTTCTCGACACCGACCAGTGTTCGCAGTCCGGCTCCGGCCTTGCTGACCACGACCGCGATCTGCCGGCCGCGCCCGTCAAGCACCGGGCCGCCGGAGTTGCCCGGCTGCACGGGGGCCGAGATCTGAAGGCCAAGCCGGCTGCCCTCGAATCCCACGGTGCTGGAGGCGAGCCCCTCGGTGACGTTCAGCGATTGCGTGACGCTGAACACCGGATAGCCCAGCACGATGACCCGCTCCCCCAGCACGACGGCGTCTTCGCGGAAGGCGATGGGCTCGCGCCCGGTAAAGCGCGGAACCTGCACGAGGGCCAGATCGAGCCGCACATCTGCTCCGACAAGCGACGCCGGCTGGCCCTGCACGGTGATGCGGTCGCACCCGGCCACCACGTGGTGGTTCGTCAGCACGTGCCCCTCGGTCGAGACAAGCGACCCCGATCCCGAGGCCGTCATGCTGCGGAACCAATCGGGGCGGCCCTCCATTCCCGGGTAGTCCCCGCTCATCACCCGCCATTGCACGTCGCCGAAGGGGACCCCCGCCCGCGCAAACAGCTCGGTGCGTTCGAGGACCTCGGCAATAACCGGCATCATCGGTCCCGATTGAGACGCCGAGGCCGAAATGATGATCGACCTGGTTTCGCCCTGGCGGGTTTCGATGATGGCGAAGAGCTTCAGGTCATCCACCCGGGTCAGGAAATAGCCGACGCCTTGCGCCTCGCCGGCGCTGAGCACCTCGGAGTCCTCCTCGCCCTTGATGACACTTCGGGCCAGATCGCGGGCCCTGATCGTGCCGGCCGAGTTCTCCATGCGCATCTGGCGGATGCCGAAGGGCACGGCCGCCGTGCCCGCGAAGTCGATATCGAGCAGGTCGTTGCCATCGACCTTGCCGGGGCCGACATAGCCCCGGGGAACGGGCATCCGGATGCCGGTCCAGTCGGACTCCTCGATCTGCAGGTCGATCCCTTCGCGGGTCGCCCTCGCGCGCTCGGTCAGGATCGCGCGCTCCTCGGAGTCGAGGCTGCCCGTCTCGGGGTGCCCGATACTGGTCTGAAACGCGCGGACGCCGGTGGTCGTCTCGGGCCCGCTCAGGCCGTCGACCTGCCCCTGATAGTGGCCGATCCACAGCAGGTCGCGCTGCACATCTGCAATGTCACGCCCCGACGTCACCGGCGGAGAGAGGCCGAATGCCCGGATGATTTCGATCGGCAGGTCGGCGCGGGCAGGCAGCGCCGCAATGAGAACGCACAGCGCCGCGAGTGCGGGGCCGAAGCCCCGCACCGCTGCGCGCCGGAAGCCGCGCGCACCCCTTGTCATCCGAGCAGCTTCTCGACGGCCTGCACGTCGGCCTCGAGGCTCGCACGGATACGTTGGTCCGCGGCCTTTTGCGCGGTCAGGTTGCTTGCAACACCCGTCACGCTCGGCGTCGCGGCCCGGGCTGCCGCTCCGGCATTCTTGCCCGCGAGATAGCTTGCGCGGTCGACTTGAGACGCGGCGGCGCTGGCATCGACGTAGACATCTACACGCTGGTTGATCCCGTTGAACGAGGCCGAGACCACCTTGTTGTCATTGGCGATGCGCCGCTTGAGGCTGGCCAGCTCTGCACGAGCCGTGGTCTTGTCGATCTTGCCGGCGCGCACCCGCTTGGTCAGGTCCGCAAGCTGGTGTTCGCGGCACTGGCGCAGGCCGATCACAGCCTTGCCGGTTTCCGTGACCAGCTTGTTCTCGGCCTGGGCATCCCCGTCGATCGACGTAAGAAGCGCCCTCTGGTCTGCCGAGCGCGCTCGTTTCTGGTCAAGATAGGTGCCTGCGTAGCCGGCAAGGCCGCCCGCCGCAGCCCCCATCAGCGCGCCTTGGCCGCGGTTGCCGTTGCCGGCCAGCGCCGCGCCGAGAAGCGCACCGACCACCGCGCCGGCCATGGCGTTGTTGATCTGCTTGTTGATCTCGGTCGAACGGGCCGCGGTGATCGTGTCATAATAGGCGCCGCAGGAGTCCGCGGTATCGCGGGACTTGGGGTCGATCGCGATGTTCTGCGAGCAGCCTTGCAGCGCCATGGCCGAGATCGCCAGAACGGCGGGAAGTCGCAGCAAGCGGCGCGCAAACTTGGGGGCAGTCATTGTCTCATTCTCCTTGTCAAAACCGTCACGGGTAATCGGGGTAGGTGGCCAGCCGCTCGGCGCGGGTCGCATCGAGCGCCAACAGCCAGGCGTCGCGCAGGCCCTGCGTGATCTGGCCGCGCTGTCGCCGAAGGTCGGCAAGATGGGCGTTCAGAAGGTCGAGGCTGCCGCTCAGTGTCCGCGCGTCGTCGGCGGCAAAGGCGGCGCGGACATCCGCGAGCGCTGCGTCGACCAGCGCGGCAGGTCGCGATGCCAGGTCGCTCTGCACCTGCAGGTAAAGATCGTAGGCATCAGCAATGCGCTGTTCGTTCGCGGCCAGGAGCGTCAGGATGCGCGTGTCCTGGCTCTCGCGGTCCGCCGCCGGGAGCTTTGCCTCGGCGGCCTCGCGGCTGAGGCGCGCGCGCTGGTACAGGGCGATGCCGATGTTGCGTCCGATCCGGTCAATGAGATTGCCGGTGACGATCCCCGAACGGATGGAGAAGCGCACCGCCTCGCGCTCCTTTTCGGAAAGCGCAACGTTCATCCGGTCCAGCTCAACCTGCAACGCGTCGGTCTGGCGCTGCAATTCGTCCCGCGAGAGGGCGCCGTTGCTGAGTTCCTTGCGGAGGCGGCCAAGTTCTTCGGTCAGGCTCGTGGTATCGCCGGTGGCAAAGACGCCGCCCTCGAGCATCGCCTGCCGGGCCGCCATGAGCTCGGCTTCCTGCGCGCTGTTCGCCATGCCCTCGACCGGCGCGGCGCCCTGATCCCGGCGTCCGACAAAGACCGGTGCCGCGATCGCCATGCGCGCGCCCATGGCGGGATTGCGCCCCTCGCCCTGCAGGGTGAACAGGGCGGCTCCCTCGCTGCGCCGGCCGATGGTGTTGGATTCGCGGACCACAAGGGAAGAGCCGCCCTTGGTGATCACGCCCCCGACTTGCCCGCCAAGCCCATCGGGCCGGGTCGGACGGAAGAGATCGAAGACGATCTCCTCGGCGTTGCACAGCATGTCGTAAAGCCCAAGGAGGTTCGGAAGTCTGGTGCCTACGGCGCCCAGTTTCGGGGTGTCGGAGCGGGGTGGTGAGGCGCAGACCTCGTCCAGCGCCGGGTCCCGTGGGGGCTGGCCGTCTGCTCCCGCGACGGGGTAGAGCCGCAGACCGCGCGCCTGCGAGGTCGCGAAGGCGGAGCCGCCGCGGGCGGCAAATTCCCACTCGGCTTCGGTCGGCAGCCGCAGATATCCCGTGGCGCCCTGGTTCCAGGGCAGGAAGGGTTGCTCCGAAGCGCTCAGCCGCGCGCGGTCCAGTGCAAGCAGCCAGCTGTTGTAGGCGCGGCCGAAGTCGGTGGCATCGAACCAGGACAGGCCACCCTTCGCCTCGATCTGCCGAAGGTTCATTTCCGAAAGCGCGGCATTGTATCCCGCGCAAGCCGCGGCGTCCGACGCCAGGGCCTCGGCCGGTTGCGCCGAAAGCAGACCCATGTCGAAGGCGAGCCATTGCGGCACCGTCAGTTCGTATTTCGCGAGGTAGTAACCGCGGGCCACCATCTCGGTCAGCTCGTCCGACCCGAGCGGATTGCCGCCTTCATCCAGCGGAAACGAGCCAGAGACGGGGGCGTTCCAAGGGCTGTTCGACAGGACCGACTGCGGGGTTTCGGCATCGATGTCGATGACCTGCCCGAAACGCCCGTTGACCTGGTCGAGGCCGCTGCGCGCCGGCACGTCGACCCTGCGGAACAGCATCGCCCGACCGCAGGGCATCGGCAGGCTCAGCTCGACCGGAAGCGTTCCGGGCGCGGCGGGTTCGGGGCAGGGGATGCGGCTCAGGTCCTTCTCTCCTGCCGCGATCAGCGCGGTGCGGGCCATGCTCCAGGCCGCGGGATCGTCGATCTGGCAGTCGTCCGATACCGGGGAGGCCGCGGCGCGCGCGGGCAACGGGGCGATCGCGAGCGCCAGGACAAGGGCGACAAGCGGCATGAGGCGATCAGTCACGGCGCAATCCCTCCGCAACCTGCATCCTTGCGACCTGCCAGCCCGCGACGGAGCCCGAGAGCGCTCCCGCCAGCGCGGTCAGCGCGACCGCGGCCAGCAGGTTCGGCACGGTCAGGACCATCATCGGACCCTCGAGTCCCCCGAGCCCGGCGAGACGGTCATTGACAATGGGCTGGACGGCCCAGGCACCTAGGCAGGCGACCGTCGCGCCTGTTCCCGCGATCACGCCGCCCTGCAACGACGGAAGCAGGGCCACGGCACGGGCCCGAAGGCCAAGGAGTCGAAGCAGCGCGAATTCCCGGGCCTTCTCCAGGACGGCCGCCGCCAGGTGCAGCCCGAGCGTCAGCACGAAGCCGAGGACCGAAAGCACCGTCACCACTGAGAACACCCAGCCCAGCCCGGCCTCGACCGCCAGCGCGGTCTCGATTTCCTCGGCGCGGGTCGCGACATCCAGACCTTGCCGCATGAGATCATCCCGCAGCCCCGGAACGTCGCGGATATCGCGGGCATAGAGCCTGAAGCTGGCAAAGCTGCGATGTGCCGCGTCTTCGGCGCGGCTCTCTCGCGCGCCTTCCCAGAGCAGTTCAGGGACCGCGAAGCCCTCGCGCCAGCGTTCGACCGCGGTTTCCAGCGCGCGATCCACGAGAATGTCGTCGCTCTGGAGCTGGTCGCGCGGCAGGACTCCGATCACCCGGACGTCGGCGGTGGCGCTTTCGCGGCGCTCGCCGACCTGGCGCAGGATGGTCAGGGTGACCATGTCGCCAACCGTAATGCCGGCAGACAGCGCGAGGCGCTCGGTCAGCACGGTTTCGGCCAGACCGCTTGGCGCGGGAAGAGTCCCAAGCAGCGGATCGCCCGGGCCGCTGGGCACGAGCCTCGGCTCAAGCATCGCCTTCGAATCCGCCCCGCGCATCCGCACCGATGACGCGAGATACCGCGCGCGCGGTAGGAGGAAACCGACCCGCGGGTCCTCTGCGGTTGCGCTGAACCAAGTGCTGTCGAGCTGCAGGTCTCTGTGCAGCCGGATTTCGAGTATTCTCGGGTCCGAGCGAAGGCGGTCGATCAGCGTGTTGACCACGCCCTGTCCCAGCCCACCCAGGAGCAGCACCGGCAGGATCGCGACGGCCACCGCGGACATCAGGCACAGGGCCGAGCGCCAGCCGTGGATCAGGTCGCGCAGTGCGAGGATCGGCAAGAGCACCACGGGGGTCATGCCGCGTCCGCAAGGCAAGTAGAGATTGTTCCGTCGCCGTGATCGTGCACGGACAATCGCATCAGCCGGAACCCGTTTGCTCGCAGGAGCGCTTCCTGGTGGCTGCTCACGATCACCGCGCGGTCTTCTGGAAGACCTGCAAGAAGCGCCATGGTTGCCTGGGCGTTCGCGTCGTCCAGGGCCGCGGTCGGCTCGTCCGCGAGCAGGATCGGCGCGCCGCTGACAAGCCCGCGAAGCACGGCCGCGCGCTGCCTCTGTCCCCCGGAGAGGGCCATCGGAAGCTTGCCGAGCAGGGCGGCGATGCCCAGGGCCGCGGCATAGGGTTCGATCGGCTCGCGGGAGCCGGCCAGCCGCCGGGCCAGCCGCGCGTTGCTAACGACCGTCAGATAGGGAAGCAAACCGCCGTCCTGCAGGATATAACTCACCGATCGGGCCCGGAGCGGAGCCAGTGCCTCCAATCTGCCATCGGTCAGGCACGGGCTGACCTCGGTACCCATCAGCGCGAAGCGTTGAACCTCGTCGGGGCGGCGAATGAGCGCGATGAGATCCAGCAGCGTGCTCTTTCCAGAGCCGCTGACCCCCACGATGCCGATGCGGTCGCCCGGTGCGATGCGGAGTTCCGACACGTCGAGCCGGTAACCCGGGCTGCCGGCCCGGGGCGGCCTGGCGAGCGCCAGGCCGTCAAGTTCAAGATAGTGGGTCATGTCCGGTCGTCGTAACTCAGGGCAGGTTCACGAGGCGGACCGGCGTCGCTTCCAGCCCCGGATCGCCCGCTCCGAAGTCAGCCCAGATCTCGGTCTGCCCGAAGAGGTCGGAGTAGATGCGGCGGCGGGACTCGAGCGCTTCGATAAACTCCTGCTGCTGCGCGACGGACATCGACGCCCAATACGACTGGTCAAGGCGAAGCACCTGGCTGCGGTAGGGCAGCTTTTTCAGGAACCCCGGCAGGATCGCCTCGATTGCGGCGCGGTCGCCCTGGCGCAGGCTGTCGGGGTCGGTCGTGGTCTGGGCGGCAAGGAACTGGAGGTTGGCGAAGAAGGTCTGCGGGTCCGAGCCGCCTTCGCGGAAGGCGCCGATGATTTCGCTCAGGCGCTTGTCCAGCGTCGAGAGCTGGTTGCGGGTGAGATAGACCGAAACCTCGAGCGTCTCGACTTCGGGATTGGACAGGTCGCGGTCCGAGGCCCAGCCCGCCAGGAATGCAGGCGCGGCGCTGCCTTCCACCCGCCCCAGGCTTTCCAGCTGCGCGCGGAAGATGTCATTGCCGACGATTTCCGCCAGGCGTCCCTCGGAGGGCGCGCGCGGCGCCGCAGTGGCGGGCAGCGGCTCGGGCACAGGCTCCATCTCGTCGGGCTCGCGCACCACCATGCCGGCGTTGGCCACCATGATCTGTGCCGCGATCTTCTCGGCCATGGCCGTCAGTTCGCGCGCGAAGGCCTCGTCGGTGGTGGCGTCGAGCGGAATATACTTCTCGTCCGACAGGTCGCCGGTCTGCGACAGGACGCGATACTGCGCACGCGCGACCTCCGCGTCTCCCTTGCTGTTCGCCGGAGTCTGGAGGTGGATGGGAACAAGGGTGATGTTCTGCGACCGCGCCTTCTCGCGCAGACGCTCGAGCGACATGTCCGGGTATTTCGAGCGCGCGTCGGTCCGTGCCGAGGCGTCGGTGACTAGGATCACGAGCCGCGCGTCGTAGGGCGACCAGTCGTTCTGGTCGATGGCATCGACGAGACCGGCGATGGAATCCTCTGCGAACCCGAGGCTCGACGCGCGTGCTTCGCGCATCTGCTCCATGTTGCTCAGCACGCTCGCGACCGGGACCTCAGGATCGAGCGGCTGGAATACGCGGGTTACGTATTCAAGCGCGTCCCCATTGGATTCAAGCGTATCGCGGAATCCCACCAGTCCGAACGAGACGTATTGCGACGTCTCATATCGGCTGAAAGCGTCGTAGAAACCCCGAATTGCCTGATAGGTGCGTTCGATAAATGGTCGCATAGAAATCGTGGTGTCGATCGCGAAAACCACGCCGACCCTGAATTCATCGTCCTCGAGGGCGGCGGCCGTCGCTGATGCTGTCATGCTCGCTTCGTCGCGGGTCCCGATCCGAGAGGATAGCGCGGAGGGAACCGCGGCAACCTTTACCAGTGTGGTGTCGACGGTGCCGTCAAACATTTCGCTGCGCCAATCGAGGATGGGAAGCAGGTAGGGGCGGTCATCGAAGCGCACTGCGGTTTCGGGTTCGACCGCAATCAGCTGCGTCGGCCATTGCGCCTCGTGCGCGGGGTCATCGGCAATCTTGGCGCGCTCGTCGATCAGGCTCTGGTAAAGGGCGGTTGACTCCGTCTGGTAGAAAGGACCGGATATCATGTCGACAAGGGAGCCGTCGTTGTCGAAGAACAGGACCGGATTTCGCTTGCCGCGAGGCGCAAATTGCATGACCAGCATCGTCGACCAGTCGAGGACGCGCTCGGAAGAGACCCAGCCCTGCGGACCGTCGGTCAGCGATCCGCCAACCTGCAGCCAGGAGACGCCGGCGATGTCACGGCGTTCAAACACGTAGAGAACCGAGAACACCGGAAGAGCCTGCACGTCTTCGCCCTCGCCGGGCTCGGGCCTGAGCATCATTCCGGGAAGCGCGATCACCCTCTGAAAAAGGTCCGGCGCATCCTCCAGCGCCAGCGGAGTGAACGTGGGTGTCAGCAGCGGCTGTGCTGGTGCGCTTGGCTCCTTGGCCGTTGTTTTATCTGAGCTTTCCGCTTCGCCCGCCTCCACGGTCTCGACTGTCTCGATCGCGGGGGCGTCGGCCGGCGTCTCGTCTGCGGGCATAGGCTGTGCGACGGCCGTCTCGGGCTCTTCCGCCTGCACGCCCTCGGGAGCCTGCGATGTGGTCGCGGGCGAGGTCTCGACGGGGCGCGCGGGCAACTCGCCCACCTCGATCTGCGCGATCACGGCCTCGCGGGACTGGAGCGCTGCGCCGAAGGTTTCGAGATCTCTGGTCAGTCCCTCCAGACGGGAGGCCTCGGCATCCATGGGTTCGGTGCAGCCAGCGACCTCGTCGCTTTGCAGTGGCGCGATATCGGGAAGCTCTGGGGCTGGTGGAATCAGCTCGACGCCTGTCTTCCCACTCAGCTTTCCGATGCGCATCTCCTGCGCGTCGAGACGCGCTGTCAGGCGTCTTGCCGTCTTTCCGGCGGTTGCAAATCCGCTGACGAGATCGCGCTTTTGCGCGGCATATTCCCCAACACATTCTGATTGGGCATTGGCGGGAAGCGACAGAAGGGCGGAAGCGAACAATCCACCAATTACGATACGAAAAGCAGTAGTCATTCGGATCTCGTGAGCTTGCAATAACCTGCTGGTCTGGCAATTGACCGGCAATATTTCGCCGATTGCTAGCACGAGACTGGCGAGTGACACCCCAGAAGCGAAATATGGATCGAACGGCAGTTAAATCTGTCACAAATATGCAACTCGAGCGGAGAGCGACAGTTAAAGAGCTCGCCAGCGGGTTCGAATAAACCGCGAGCTTGGCAACATGGATATTCCCCGGCGTATGGACGTTAGTTGGCAAAGGGGAAAGTGACGACCTATACCTCTTCTTCCCACTTTTGCTAATGCAGCGTGGGACGTGTGACTATGCAGCGGGGACATGTTGGAGTGGCTCTAGCGCGGCGAGTATTGCGCTGCGCTCGATGCAAGTGAGCCGCTTTCCCACTGTCAGGGATAGGAGCGAATCTCGGCAAGGGGAGATTTCAACCCCAGGCAGATTGCGCTAGCTTCTGCCCGAGACTTGTCGTGTGAATAGATGCCCAAAGTGGGGCGCGGCAAGGCAAATGTTCGATATTTGTTCTTTCGCTTGTAATGAGAATTATGTACTTATAACCGCTTGCAGGCTCTCATTGACCTTCGTCAAGACCCGCACCCGACCGGACTATCATTTCAGACGGGTCCCAACATGAAGCACGGCGCTACGATAGTAAGGAGCGCGTCACCTTGACCCGCTGACAAATCAGCGCCCACAAGCGGTCATGGCGGCCGGCGGACGAACAGGCGCGAACTTCGGGTTTCTCATGCTCGCCAGTCTTTCTGAATTTCCACCTCGTTTCGAAAAGACATGCTCCCGTACATTCCCATTGGGCGGCGTGACCGGAGCACCGCCATTGCAGACCGACAACCGGCTTTGCGCCAAAGGTCTCAGACGTAAGCTGCTGCCTCCGCGAAAGCTGGGGTCACGCGCTCCGGCGCTTGAACTGTATGGACGAGACCAGCGACAGGCCGATGATCGTCGCGCCCAGCAGGCCGGTCACCACCTCGGGCACGTGCACCACGCTCTGCGCGAACATGACCAGCGACAGGGCGAGGATCGAGTAGAAGGCCCCGTGCTCGAGGAAGCGGAACTCGCTGAGCGTCCTGCGGTCGACCAGCATGATGGTCATCGAGCGCACGTACATTGCGCCGATGCCGAGCCCGATCGCGATGAGGAAAAGGTTCTGGGTCAGCGCGAAGGCCCCGATCACCCCATCGAAGCTGAACGAGGCGTCGAGCACCTCAAGATAGAGAAAGGCGCCGAGCCCGCCCGCGCGGGCGGCGCTCTTCACCTCGCTCTCGGCGTCGAGCACGTGGCTGAGCGTGTCGACCGCCATGAACACCACCAGCCCGAGGATCGCCGAGCGGTAGAAGGTCGCCTGGTCCTGCACCCCGAGCCCCTGCCCGAATGCGCCTGGATCTTGCCCATCTCAGCCCGCCAGCGCCAGGCGCGCGGCCCGGCGTTCTCCGTGACCTGCGCACTGGATCAGACAGCGCATCCGGTCATCCCCGCGCCCAGCCCCTTGCCCATCTCGTCGAGCGCCGAGACCGCCTCGTCGCAGATGATCAGCTCGACGATCTCGCCCTTCTGCATGACCAGCGGATCGCGCGGAAGGTCGGGCGATGAAGGCGATGCGCTGGCGATGCTGGCTGGATCGACACGTCGAGCGCCGAGACCGCCTCGTCGCAGATGATCAGCTCGGGCTCGAGCGCCAGCGCGCGGGCGATGGCGATGCGCTGGCGCTGCCCGCCCGAGAACTGGTGCGGGTAGCGGCCCGCGTGCTCGGGCTTCAACCCGACCTGTTCGAGCAGCTCGGTCACCCGCGCCCGCCAGCGCGCCTTGGGCAGGATGTCGCGGTGGATGACCCAGGCCTCGGAGATGATCTCGGCGATGGTCATCCGCGGGTCGAGGCTGGCGAGCGGGTCCTGGAAGACGATCTGAAGGTCCTTGCGTTCCTTCTTCAGCGCCTCTGGATCGCGACTTCGTCAGCAGGTCCTCGCCCTTCCACAGCACCTCGCCGCCGCTCGCCTCCTCGAGCCGCAGCATCAGCCGCGCGATGGTCGACTTGCCCGAACCGCTCTCGCCGACCACCGCCAGCGTCTCGCCGGCGCGCAGGCCGAAGCTGACGTCGACCGCGCGCTCGCGCACCGGCGCGGAAGAAGGCCGCGCCGGTCTTGGTCAGGCCGCGCACCTTCAGGATCGGCGCGGGACGCTCGTCGGGAATGCGCATCTGGCCACGACCCGGCGCCGCCGCCAACAGCTTGCGCGTGTAGGGGTGGCGGGCGTCATGGTAGAGCTGGCGCGGCGTGCCGGTCTCGACGATGCGCCCGCCCTCCATCACCACCGCCCGGTCGGCGGCCTCGGCCACCACGCCGAGGTCATGGGTGATCAGCAGCAGGCCCATGCCGGTCTCTTCCTGCAGCTCCTCGAGCAGCGAGAGCACCTCGGCCTGCACCGTGACGTCGAGCGCCGTCGTCGGCTCGTCGGCGATCAGGATGTCGGGCTTGAGCACCAGCGCCATGGCGATCATCAGCCGTTGCCGTTGCCCGCCCGAGAACTGGTGCGGGTATTTCTTCATCGCCGCCTCGGGCTCGGGGATGCCGACGCGGCGCATCAGCGAAAGCGTGCGGGCATAGGCGGCGTCGCGCGGCTCGCCATGGGTCATCCCGGCCTCGGCGATCTGCCAGCCCACCGGGTAGACCGGGTTGAGATGGCTGAGCGGGTCCTGGAAGATCATCGCGATGCGGCGGCCGTTGATCTCGCGCCGGGCCTCGTCGCCAAGGGTCAGCAGGTCGCGCCCCTCGAAGAGGATCTGCCCCGAGGTGATCTCGCCCGGCGGGCAGTCGATCAGGTTCATGATCGCCGAGGCAGACACCGACTTGCCCGATCCGGACTCGCCGAGGATGGCCAGCGTCTCGCCCCGGTCGAGATGCCAGGAGATGCCGTTGACCGCGTTGACCGTGCCGCGCGCGGTGTGGAAGCGCACCGACAGGTCGCGCACCTCGAGAAGATGGTCAGCCATTGCGCTTGCCTCCAAGCTCGAGCCGCCAGCGCTGCGTCGGGTTGAGCGCGACGCGCATCCAGCTCGAGAGCAGGTTGAGGGACATGGTGGTCAGGATGATCGCGAGGCCCGGCCAGAAGGCCAGCCACCAGGCGCTGGTCAGGTACTGCCGCCCCTGGCTGACCATCAGGCCCCAGGTGATCTCGGGCGGCTGGATGCCGATGCCGAGGAACGACAGCGCGGATTCCGCCAGCATCACGAAGGCGAAGTCGAGCGTCGCGATGGTCAGCAGCGTCGGCAGGATCACCGGCAGGATGTGGCGGAAGATGATCCGCACGTTCGAGGCGCCCATCACCTGCGCGGCCTGCACGAACATCCGCTCGCGCACCTCGAGCACCTCGGCCCGGGTGGTGCGCAGGTAGATCGGGATGCGGGTGATCGCCAGCACCAGCACGAGGTTCCCGATCGACGGGGCGAGCATGTAGAGCACGATCACCGCCAGCAGCAGCGACGGGAAGGACATGATCACGTCGGCAAGGCGCATGATGACCTCGCCGGTGGTCCGGCCGGCGTAGCCCGCGATCAGCCCCAGCGTCGAGCCGATCACCATCGAGGCGGCGACCGCGCCGGCGGCGATGATCAGCGTGTTCTGCGCCGCGACGATGATCCGTGCCAGCAGCGGCCGCCCCAGCGCGTCGCCGCCGAGCAGGTAGAGAAATCCCCGGTCGAGCGTGAAGGGCGCGGCGTTGCGGGCGCGCAGGTTCTGCTTCGAGGCGACACCCTCCAGCAGCGCCGGGCCGAAGATCGCGAAGAGCAGCATCAGCAGCAGGAAGAGCGCGGCGGCAAAGGCGAACTTGTCGGCCCAGAGCATCGAGAGGAAGCGGCGGGCCTTTCCGGGCTCCTTGGGATCTGTGTGCGGGCGGGCCATGGCGGTCTCGGTGGTTGTGTCGGTCATCGGCATCCCTCAGGTCCGGATGCGGGGATCGAGCAGCGCGTAGGCGATGTCGATCAGCAGGTTCATGACGAAGATGGCCAGCGCGGTGACCATGATGGCGGCGAGGATCACGTTGAAGTCGCGTTGCAGGATGGAGTCGATCATCAGCTTGCCGACCCCCGGGAAGCCGAAGATCGTCTCGACCACCACCGCGCCGTTGAGCAGCGCCGCGGCCTGGTCGCCGATCACCGTGATCACCGGCAGCATGGCATTGCGCAGCGTGTGCACGAAGATGATCGGCCGGTTGCGCACCCCCTTGGCCCGCGCGGTCTTCACGTAGGCCGAGCCGAAGGCGGTGATCATCGAGCCGCGCACCACCTGCAGGATCAGCCCGAAAGGCCGGATGAACAGCACGGCGATCGGCAGGATCCAGTGCCAGACCGAGCCGGTGCCGGAGGTCGGCAGCCAACCCAGCGACACCGAGAAGAGCACGATCCCGACGATGGCGATCCAGAAGTCCGGTGCCGAGGCTCCGATCAGTGACAGCAGCGAGGCGGCGCGGTCGAGCCACGAGCCGACATGGAAGGCGGCGAGCGAGCCGAGCACGATGGCCGCCGCGGTGACCAGCGTCATGGTGATCAGCGCCAGCTGCAGCGTCCAGACGAAGGATTCCAGCACCACCTCGAGCGCCGGGCGGGCCTTGCGGATGCTGTCGCCGAAATCGAAATGCACGAGGTCCGCGACGTAGTGACCGAACTGCACGAGCACCGGATCGTTCAGCCCGTGGATCTCGCGGAAGTTCTGCCGCATCTCCTCGGAGGCATCGACCGGCAGGTAGAGCGCGGCCGGGTCGCCGGTCAGGCGCGACAGGAAGAAGACGAGCACGATCAGCACCATCAGCGAGATGAAACTCGACACGGCGCGCTTTCCGAGCATGGACGGCATGGGGGCCTCCGGGTGTCTTGGTCAGTCTTGAGGTCAGGGTGCCGGCGCGCGGGGGAGCCTCCGCGCGCCGGGCGGCCTCTTACTTGAAGCCGATCTCCGACAGCTGCAGCGAGCTGTTGGTGGCGATCGTCGGCTTGAAGTCGATGCGCGATCCGACGCGGGCGTGGCCCACCATGTGGAAGAGCAGCACGTCGGCGACGACATCGTCATGCAGGTAGGCGAAGAGCTCGGACCAGAGCGCGCTGCGCTCCTCGCCGGTCGCCGCGGTGGCCGCGTCGATCAGCTGGTCGACCTTGGGGTCGTTGATCCCCGACTGCCGGCCCTGCGAGTGGTACTTGAAGTACATCGAGAAGACCGGATCGCCGCGCGAGTTGTCGTGCTGCGCGCCGACGAGGATCGGCCGGTCCTCGACATAGGGCTTGGAGTAGTACTGTTCGTGCTCGGCGACCTCGACCATCTGCAGCTCGACGTTGAAGCCGACGTCGGTGAGCATGCCCTGAATCGCCTCGAAGACCTCGGTCGCGCCGGGGAAGTTGCCTGTCCGCCCGATCAGCGAGATCGTGGTGTCGACCGGCACGCCGTCGGCCTTGGCCTCGTCCAGCAGGGCGCGCGCCTTGTCCGGATCGTAGGGCCAGGCCTTCACGTCCGGGTTCCATCCCAGCGTGGTCGGCGGGGTGATGGCGGTGGCGATCTCGGTGCCCTCGGCGAGGATCGTGCCGATGAAGGCCTCGCGGTCGATGGCGAGGTTCAGCGCCTCGCGCACCCGCTTGTCACCCAGCGGCGCCACGTTCTGGTCGATCCGCAGGTAGGTGGTCTCGGAGTTCGGGTAGGCGAAGTCGAGCTCGGGATCGGTGGCGTCGGTGGCCGAGATCGACGGCGCGATGTCGGCCTCGCCGGTCTGCACCATCGCGGCGCGCACGGCGGGATCGCTGCGGAAGAGATAGGTGGCGCCGGTCACCGCGGGCTCGTCACCCCAGTAATCGTCGCGGCGGGCCAGCTTGATGTCCTGCCCCGGATTCCATTCGGCCAGCGTGTAGGGCCCGGTGCCGATGGGATCGCGGGTGAACTCGATCGGCGTCTCGGAGGGCACGATGGTCAGCAGCGACATCAGCAGCGGCAGGATCGGCTGCGCCGGCTCGGTGGTGAAGTCGATGGTGTGCGCGTCGACCACCTCGGGGGTGATGTCGATGCCCTCGTAGTAGCGCGAGATCTCGCAGGTGATCTTGTCGCTGCCGGCACGCTCGAAGCTGTGCTTCACGTCCTCGGCGTCGAAGTCCGACCCGTCCGAGAACTTGACGCCCTCGCGCAGGTGGAAGCGCCAGGTCTTGTCGCCGGTCATCTCCCAGCTTTCGGCGAGCCGCGGCATCAGCCCCTTGTCGCCGCGCACGTCAAGCTCGGTAAGCGTCTCGGAGATGTTCTGCAGGACGATGCGGCCGATGTTCGACCGGGTCGACATGCAGGGCTCGACGAGATCGACCTCCTCGCCCAGCACGACGGTGACATCGGTGTTTTCCTGCGCAAAGGCCGGTGACAGCGCGGTGCTGGCCAGCAAGAGCCCGGCAAGGGCCGTGATGTGTTTCATGTGTTCCTCCTCCCTGAAAATCCTGCAGCTCTATCCCGCCAGGGGAAGCGCGGCTGCACGCGCGGACAAGCGCCGCCAAGACATGGTGTGATCCGCGCGGAGTCCGCATCGGAAACGGGGCTGTGCTTGGGTCGTTCCGAAGCCTGGCATGGGTCTCCTCCCTCGGCCAGTTGCGGTGGATCGATATTGGTAAACTTGCAAACACATGTCAAACGAGATTCTGGTTCTTACCAATCCATCCCTTCATATCGAGCGCTATTCTATTGGATTATCTGAAGTAATCCCGCATTTCCGTGGGGTTCATGGATTTGATAGGTCAGCGTCCAACTTGACAACTTGTCTGCCAAATTGTTCTCTCGGGGTGGAATCACGCTTAGGGAGGGGCGCAGATGACGCCGGAGGAAATCGCGGACCGGATGACCGGGACGCTCGTGTCGAGGCCCGGCGGGCAGGAGGCGATCCTCCCCGCCCCGACGGTACAGAACCACGCCGCGTTCCTTGCGCGCCTGCCGGACGGGGCGCTGGCCTGCGCCTGGTTCGGCGGCACGCTCGAAGGCAAGTCCGACATATCGATTCACGCCTGCATCCTCGACGAGGGTGCGGCGCAGTGGGGTCCCGCGGCGCGGCTGACGGGCGATCCGGACCGATCCGAGCAGAACCCCGTGCTCTTCGTCGCGCCGGACGGCGCGATCTGGCTCTTCAACACCGCGCAGCCCGCGGGCAACCAGGACGAGTCGCGGGTCTTCATGCGCCCGGTCCGGCGCGAGGGTGACCGGCTGGTCTCCGGCCCCTCCCGCGACACCGGCCTGCCGCCCGGCACGTTCATCCGCGCCGCGCCGCTGCTGCGCGACGACGGCGCCTGGATGCTGCCGCTCTTCCGCTGCAACCCCCGCCCCGGCATCCGCTGGACCGGCGCTTTCGACACCGCCGCCATGGCGGTCAGCCGCGATGGCGGCGCCAGCTGGGAGGTGACCGAGGTGCCGGACTCCCCCGGTGCCGTGCACATGAGCCCGGTCGCGCTGCCGGACGGCTCGCTCGCCGCCTTCTACCGCCGCCGCCAGGCCGACTGGGTGCACCGCTCGGAGAGCCGCGACGGCGGGCGCAGCTGGAGCGCCCCCGCGCCCACCGACGTGCCGAACAACAACAGCTCGGTCGGCGCCGCCCTGCTCGCGGACGGGCGCCTCGCGCTGGTCTGCAACCCGGTCTCGGCGGCGCAGTCCGATGCCCGCCGCGCCTCGCTCTACGACGAGCTCGACGAGGGCGACGACCGGCCCGAGGCGCAGGAGGGCTGCCGCCCCGTCTGGGGCGTCGAGCGCGCTCCGCTGGCGCTCTGCCTGTCGCGCGACGGCGGGCGCAGCTTCCCGGTCCGCCACGTGGTCGAGGACAGCCCCGGCACCTGCCTGTCGAACGACTCGCTCGACGGGCGCAACAAGGAGCTCTCCTACCCGGTGCTGCTGCCGCGCCCCGACGGCGGGCTCGACATCGCCTACACGCTCTACCGGCGGGCCATCCGCCACGTGCGGCTCGACGCCGCCACGCTTGCCGGGCTCGGCGCCTGAGCCCCCCGTTCCTGCACGAAGGAGACCCGCCATGACCGGCATGGATCGCCCCATCACCCTGCACCAGCCCGCGCGGCTCGAGATCGGCACTGGCGCGGCCCGCACGCTCGGCGCCTGGGCCGACGGCGCGGCGCGCCCGCTGGTCATCGCCAGCGGCCCGACCCTGCAATACGTCGACCGGCTCGGCCTGACCGGCGACGTCAAGGTCATCGCCGACGTGCCGCCCGAGCCGGACGTGCCCGCCTTCGAGGCGGTGCTCGACGCGGCCCGCGCGCACCGGCCCGACCTCGTCGTCGGGCTCGGCGGCGGCTCGGTGCTCGACGTGGCCAAGCTGGTGGCGGCGCTGTGGGACGGCACGCAGACGCTTGCCGAGGTCGCCGGGCCCAACAGGGTGGCCGGGCGGCGCAGCCGGCTGGCGCAGGTGGCGACCACCGCCGGCACCGGCTCCGAGGCGGGGATCCGCGCGCTCATCACCGACCCCGCGACCAAGTCGAAGATCGCGGTCGAAAGCCCGCACCTGCTGGCCGACATCGCCATCCTCGATCCCGAGCTCACCTATTCCGTGCCCCCGGCGGTCACCGCCGCCACCGGGATCGACGCGATGGCACATTGCGTCGAGGCCTTCACCAACATCCGCGCCCATGACCTGATCGACGGCTACGCGCGGCTCGGCTTCTCGCTGGTCGGGAAGTACCTGCGCCGCGCAGTCGAGAACGGCGCCGACGCCGAGGCGCGGGCTGGGATGATGCTGGCGAGCTACTACGGCGGGCTCTGCCTCGGCCCCGTCAACACCGCCGCCGGGCACGCGCTGGCCTACCCGCTCGGCACGCGGCTGTCGCTGCCGCACGGGCTGGCGAACGCGATCATCTTCCCGCACGTGCTGGCCTACAACCAGCCGATGCGCCCCGAGAAGACCTCGGAGATCGTCAGCGCGCTCGGGCTCAACGGCGCCTCGAACGAGGACCGGCTACGCGACGCAGCGCAGCGGTTCTGCGCCGATCTGGGGGTGGAGATGCGCCTTGCGGCCCATGGTGCCGCCGAGGCCGCGCTCGAGGGCTGGGCGGGCGAGGCCCATGCGATCCGGCGGCTGATGGACAACAACCCGCGCGAGATGAGCGTCGCCGACGTGCACGAGATCTACCGCGCGGCCTACTGAGGCCGTGCATGGCGGTCAGAGTGGCGGGGAGAACTCGCCCGCCGAACAGGCGCTCGCGGTCACGGATCGCCTCGTAGATCGCAAGGGGCGGCGCCCTTAGCGCCCTGCCCGACGAGCTTCTGGCGCGCTTCACCCTGACCCGGCCGTGGCTTTCTTTCCATGCCATGTGGCGCATGCATGCAAAGGAGACCGCCTCGACCTGCCCTGCTTCAGGCCGGGCCGCTGCGCAGCAAGCTCCTGTAGCGCCCGAGGCTGCCCTCGAGATGCGCTTGCATCGCCGCCTCGGCGCGCGGGGCGTCGCCGTCGATGATCGCGTCGACGATGCGCGCGTGCTCCTGCACGAGGTCGGGGTTCGGCGTGTAGGCGCGCGGCGTGCCGGTGCTCCCGGCCTCGAGCTCGACCCGCGACACGATACCGGGCCGGATCAGCGCGAGGAACTCCGGGAAGCGCTTGTTCTGCGTCGCCTGCGCGATCGCGTAGTGGAAGCCGAAATCGGCTTCGCGGGTGTTGCCGCCCTCTTCGAAGGCGGTCGACACCGCCGCGTTGGCCTTGAGGATGGCGTCGATCTGCTGCGCCGAGCGGCGCGTCGCGGCGAGCCCGGCGGCGCGGATCTCGAAGGCCGAGCGCAGCTCGAAAAGCTCGATCACCCCCGAGAGCCGCTCCATGTCGAGATCGGCGAAGGGCTGCGCGCGCCGCGCCTGCGCCGGGTCGAGGGCGAAGACCCCCGATCCCTTGCGCGCCTCGACCAGCCCTTCCGAGCGCAGCAGGCCAAGCGCCTCGCGCACCACGGTGCGGCTGACGGAATGGGTGCGCGTGAGCTCGGATTCGCTGGGCAGCCGGTCGCCGGGGCGGAACCGCCCGGTTTCGATTTCGCGGCGGAGCCCGGCGGCGATGAGGTCGGCCCGGGTGCGGGCCGGATTCGCGTCGGGCGCCTGCCCTGTCGATGAAAGAAGAGCGTTCACGTCGGTCATGTCATCGCGCCTGCGCATTTCTGTACAACAGGAAGGATACCCGGATTTCGGGCCGAGGCGCCAGAAAAATCAGACAACTTCGCAGGGACATGCGCGATGACGGACGCAGCGTCGCGCAAAACCCGTTGACCGGTTGCGCGGATATGTCATACCTTCCTGTTATACAGGTTAGCCGCAAGGTTCCCGGACCGCGCGGAGAGGAGGAGACCCCCGTGATCATCACCGACGTGTCCGTGCGCGTGTTCCGGCACAAGACCCGCCGCCATTCCGACAGCGCGGGCCACGCCCACCCCGGCCCCGAGCACGAGGTGCAGCAGGCCATCGTGACGATCCGCAGCGAGGACGGGGTCGAGGGCCATTCCTTCTGCCCGCCCGAGGTGGCCCGCCCGCATGTGATCGACAAGTTCGTGAAGAAGGTGCTGATCAGGCAGGACCACCGCGACCGCGAGCGGCTCTGGCAGGAGCTGGCACACTGGCAGCGTGGCTCGGCGGCGCAGCTGACCGACCGGACGCTGGCGGTGATCGACTGCGCGCTCTGGGACCTGGCGGGGCGCACGCTGAACCAGCCGGTCTACAAGCTGATCGGCGGCTACCGCGACAAGGTGCTGGCCTATGGCTCGATCATGTGCGGCGACGAGATCGAGGGCGGGCTCGCCACGCCCGAGGATTACGGCCGCTTCGCCGAGACGCTGGTGGCGCGCGGCTACAAGGGCATCAAGCTGCACACCTGGATGCCGCCCGTAAGCTGGGCGCCGGACGTGAAGATGGATCTGAAGGCCTGCGCCGCCGTGCGCGAGGCGGTCGGCCCCGACATCGCGCTGATGATCGACGCCTTCCACTGGTACAAGCGCACCGAGGCGCTGGAGCTCGGCCGCGGGCTGGAGAAGCTCGGGTTCGCCTGGATCGAGGAGCCGATGGACGAGCAGTCCATGTCCTCCTACCGCTGGCTCACCGAGAATCTCGACATCCCCGTGGTCGGCCCTGAAAGCGCCGCCGGCAAGCACTGGCACCGCGCCGAGTGGATCGCCTCGGGCGCCTGCGACATCCTGCGCACCGGGGTCAACGACGTCGGCGGCATCACCCCGGCGATGAAAACCATGCACCTCGCCGAGGCCTTCGGCATGGAATGCGAGGTGCATGGCAATACCGCGATGAACCTGCATGTCGTCGCCGCCTCGAAGAACTGCAAGTGGTACGAGCGCGGCCTTCTGCACCCGTTCCTCGAGTATGACGACGGGCTCGACTACCTCAACACGCTGTCCGACCCGATGGACCGCGACGGCTACGTCCATGTCCCGGACCGCCCCGGTCTGGGCGAGGACATCAATTTCAATCTCATCGAAAACAACCGCGTCTGCTGAACCGGCGCGGGTCTCTAGAGCTTTGGGAGGAGAACCTATGAGACATTTCCTGACGGGCGTGGCGCTTTCGGCACTGCTGGCGGGGGCGAGCCCTCTGCTCGCCGAGACGCCGGACGACCAGCTGATCGTCGCCTTCACCATGACCAACGTGCTGACCATGGACCCCGCCGCGATCACCGGCGGCGAGGCGGTGCAGGTGCTCAACAACGTCTACGACGCGCTGGTCGAGCTCGACCCCGAGAGCAAGGCGCTGATGCCGCGCCTCGCGGAAAGCTGGGAGGTCGGCGAGGACAACCTCAGCATCACCTTCCACCTGCGCCCGGATGCCACCTTCGCCTCGGGCAACCCGGTGACGGCGGCGGACGTGAAATACAGCTTCGACCGGGTGATGACGCTGGGCCAGGCGCAATCCTCGGGGCTCAATTCGCGCGGCTTCACCGCCGAACGGGTGGACGAGCAGTTCCAGGTGGTGGACGATCACACCTTCCGCATGGTGATGCCCGAGGCGGGCGATCCCAAGATGATCCTGATGTACATCTCGCAGGCGGGCATCGGCTCGATCCTCGACAGCAAGTTGGTCGAGGAACATGCGGGCGACGATCAGGGGCAGGCCTGGCTGACCAACAACTCGGCGGGCTCGGGGGCGTTCACGCTGGGCCAGTGGCGCGCCAATGAATACGTGATCCTGACCCGCAACGACGCATTCTGGGGCGAGGCCCCGGCGATGAAGCGGGTGCTGATGCGCCACCTGCCGGAGAGCCAGAGCCAGCGGCTGGGGCTGCAGCAGGGTGACATCGACGTCGGCTTCAGCCTTGCCGCACCCGACCTGCGCGCGCTCGAGGCGGATGGCAAGATCACCGTCGAGACCGAGCCGAGCGCCGGGTTCTACTACTTCGCCGCCTCGGTCGCCGACGAGAAATTCGCCAATCCCAAGGTGCGCGAGGCGCTGCGCTACCTCATCGACTACAAGGGGATCAACGGCGCGATCATGCCCTATTTCGGGGTCGAGCGGCAGCGGGTGATCAACTCCACCGCCTTCGGCGCCCTGCCCGATCCGGGCTACGCGCTGGACGTCGAGAAGGCCAAGGCGCTGCTCGCCGAGGCGGGCTTCCCCGACGGGTTCGACACCACGCTGCGGGTGATCTCGACGCAGGAATTCCTCGACAGCGCCACGGCGATCCAGGGCACGCTGGCGCAGGCGGGCATCAAGGCCGAGATCATCACCGGCGACGGCGGGCAGATCTACGGCGCGATGCGCGACCGGCAGTTCGAGCTGCTGGTCGGGCGCGGCGGCGGCGGCCAGCAGCCGCACCCCGACAGCAACCTGCGCGCGCTGGTCTACAACCCCGACAACAGCCAGGAGGCGGGGCTGACCAACTACCAGAGCTGGCGCACCTCCTACCAGGACGCCGAGCTGAACGGGCTGATCGAGACCGCGCTGGTCGAGCGCGACGCCGACGCGCAGATCGCCGAGTACCAGAAGATCCAGGAGCTGATCGACCAGAAGGTGACCTCGATCCAGCCGTTCTCGGAGCGGGTGGTGACCGCGGCCTTCCAGAACGATGTCTCGGGGGTGATCATCGACCCCTGGGTGTCGCGCTTCGAGGACGTGGTGAAGACCCGCTGAACGCGGCGACACCGGAAAGGCACAGGGCGCATCCCTCGGGGTGCGCCTTTCGCTTTGCCTTGCCGCGATCCCTCTCCCGCCCAAGGAAAAACCCCTCCCCGCCACACGGCGGGAAGGGGTCATCACCCTGACACCGAGTGAACTTACGCCGCGCCCTCGTAGGCGAGGCTCGCGGCGATCAGCTCCTGCGCGTAGGGGTGCCGGGCCGTGCCGTCCAAGATGGCCGCGCGCGGCAGCACCTCGACGATGTCGCCCGCCTTCATCACCGCGAAGCGCTCGCACATGTGGTCGATCACCGCCAGATCGTGGCTGACCATCACGCAGGTGAAGCCCTTCTCCTCGCGCAGCCGCGCCAGCAGGTTCAGGATCTCGGCCTGCACCGACACGTCCAGCGCCGAGGTCGGCTCGTCGAGCAGCAGCACCTCGGGCTCGAGGATCAGCGCGCGGGCGATCGCGACGCGCTGGCGCTGCCCGCCCGACAGCTGGTGCGGGTAGCGGTCGAGGAACTCGACCGGCAGCCCGACGTCGCGCATCGCCTGCGCCATGCGCCGCTCGGGCTCGTCCAGCTTGTGGATTCTCAGCGGCTCCGCCAGCGTGGTGCGCACCGAATGGCGCGGGTGCAGCGAGCCGTAGGGGTCCTGGAACACCATCTGCAGCGTGCGGCAGCGCTCCATCAGCCCCATCTCGCGGACCGGGCGGTCCCCGACAAGGACTTCGCCGCTCCACGAGCCGAGCAGCATCGACGCGCAGCGCAGCACCGTCGACTTGCCCGAGCCGCTTTCGCCGACGAGGCCGAAGCACTCGCCGGGCGCCACCTCGAAACTCACCTCGGGCAGGATCGTCACGGTACCGAAGCGGATCGACATCTTCTCGATGCGGAGCGGTTTCATGCGGGGGCCTCCATGGTCCAGGACGGGTCGCGCTGCAGCACCGGCAGCGGCGCGCGCGCGCCGCCGATGCGCGGCTGCGCGGCCAGCAGCCCGCGCGTGTAGGGATGGCTGGCACGGTCGAGGTCGCGCGCGTCCAGCGTCTCGACCACCCGGCCCGCGTACATGATCAGCACCCGGTCGCAGAAATTGCGCACGAGGTTGAGATCGTGGCTGATCATGATCAGCCCGATGCCGCGTTCCTTCACCAGGTCGTCGAGGATCTTCAGCACCAGCAGCCGCACCGTGACGTCGAGCGCCGAGGTCGGCTCGTCGGCGATCACCAGCTCGGGCCCGGTGAGCAGCATCATCGCGATCATGATGCGCTGGCCCATGCCGCCCGACACCTCGTGCGGATAGAGGTCATAGACCCGCTCGGGGTCGCGGATCTGCACCGCCGCCAGCATCTCCACCGCCTTGTCGCGCGCCGCGCGTTTCGAGCAGCGCACGTGGGTGCGGTAGGCCTCGGCCACCTGGTCGCCGCAGCGGCGGATCGGATTGAGCGAGTACTTGGGGTCCTGCAGGATCATCGACATGCGCGCGCCGCGCAGCTTCAGCATCTGCGCCTCGGAGGCGCGCAGCAGGTCGACCTCGCGGAAGCGCATCGTGTCGGCGGACATCTCGGCGTCGGGCAGCAGTTGCAGGATCGCGCGGCCGACGGTGGACTTGCCCGAGCCGCTCTCGCCGACGATGCCGAGCCGCTCGCGCCCGAGGGCGAAGCTGACGCCGCGCACCGCCGGCTCCACCGCGCCGGGATAGCGCAGCGAGAGGTTGCGAATGTCGAGGATGGGATCGCTGGTCATGGACGTCACCGCTTCATCATCTGTTTGGGGTCGAGCGCGTCGCGCAGCCCGTCGCCCAGCAGGTTGAAGGCGAGGCTCACCGACAGGATCGCGAGGCCCGGGAAGGTCACCAGCCACCAGCTGTCGATCATGTAGCGCCGCCCCGTGGCGATCATCGCGCCCCATTCCGGCATCGGCGGCTGCGCCCCGAGCCCGAGAAAGCCGAGTCCCGCCGCCGTCAGGATCACCGTGGCCATGTTCAGCGTCAGGCGGATCAGCACCGAGGGCAGGCACATGGGCACGATGCTCTTCCAGATGATCCGCGCCGGGCTCGCCCCCTGCAGCCGCGCCGCCGAGATGTAGTCGGCGTTGCGGAAGGTCATCGTCTCGGCCCGCGCCAGCCGCGCGATCGGCGGCCAGGCGGTGAGGGAGATGGCGATGATCGCGTTGTTGAGGCTCGGCCCCAGCGCCGCGACGAAGGCCAGCGACAGGATCAGCGACGGGAAGGACAGGAAGATGTCGGTCACCCGCATCAGCACCACGTCGGTCTTGCCGCCGAAATAGCCCGCCACCGTGCCCACCAGCAGCCCCAGCGGGCCGACGACGATCGTCACGAGGAAGATGATCGTCAGGGTGATGCGCGAGCCGTGAACCAGGCGCGAGAAGATGTCCCGCCCCAGCTCGTCGGTGCCGAAGAGATGCGCCGCGTCGGGCGGCGCCAGCGTGTTCGTGAGGTCCTGCAGGTAGGGATCATGCGTGGCGATGAGCGGCGCAAAGAGCGCGGTCAGGATCAGCACCGCCAGCACAATGAGGCCGAAGGCCGAGGTCGGCGTCTTCGCGAGGAAGCGCAGGATGTTCCCGGCGGCGATCAGCGATTGCGGCATCCGGCGGCGCGTCTCGGCCGCGGGAGTGGTCTCGGACATGGTCATCGGGTCCTCGGGTCGAAGATGCGGTAGAGCAGGTCGGACAGGATGTTCAGCGCGATGAAGATCACGCCGACGATCAGCACGCAGGTCATCACCGCGTTCATGTCGCCGATCAGCAGGTTGGAGGTCAGGTACTGGCCGAAGCCGGGCCAGGCGAAGACCGTCTCGATCAGCACCGCCCCCTCGAGCAGCGCGCCATAGGCCAGCGCCACGATGGTGACGAGCTGCACGCGGATGTTGCCGAAGGCATGGCGCCAGATGGTCTGGCGGCGGCTCAGCCCCTTGACCCGCGCGGTGGTCACGTATTCCTGCCCGAGCTGGTCGAGCATGAAGCTGCGGGTCATCCGGGTGATGTAGGCCGAGGAGGAATAGCCGAGCAGCGAGGCGGGCAGCACGATGTGGTTGAGCGCCGACCGGAACACGTCCCACTCGCCGGCCATGGCGCTGTCGATCAGCAGGAAGTTGCTGCGCTCGGGCACGAGGCCGATGTAGAACTGGCTCATCCGCCCCGAACCGCCGACCCAGCCGAGCGCGGCGTAGAAGATCAGCAGCCCGATCATCCCGGTCCAGAAGATCGGCATCGAGTGGCCCATCAGGCTGAAAATCCGGATCAGCTGGTCCTGCCAGCGGTCCTTCTTGACCGCCGCGAGCACGCCGAGCGGGATGCCGACCCCGGCGCCGAAGAGAATGGCAAAGGTCGCCAGCTCGATGGTCGCGGGCAACACGTGAACGATGTCCTGAAGCACCGGCTGGCCGGTGCGGATCGAGGTGCCGAAATTGAAGCTGGCCACGTCGCGCAGGTAGACGAAGAACTGCTCCCACATCGGCCGGTCGAGCCCGAGCTGGCGGTAGACAGTCTCGTAGACCTCGCGGGTCGCGTCCTCGCCGACGATGGCGCGGACCGGGTCGGTGGGCATGATGCGCCCGATCACGAAGGTCAGGATCAGCAGGCCGAAAAGCGTGACGAGGATCGAGCCCCCCCTGCCCGGCCAGCGCCGCCCATCGGCGGCGGGTGTCGTAGGTCATGCCAGCTCCTCCTCCTGATCCGGCACAGGGCGACAAGCGCCCATGATGTGAGACAAACCTGTTATACAGGATGGTGCTTGTCAAGGACACGATGGGAGTCCGTGCAATTTGTCTTCAATGCAGGACAGAGCGTCGCCACCCGGTATCCATCGCAGCCATTCCGGGGCATGTCAGCGACCGAGGCTAAGCCTCCTTTGAGTTCAGGCAGTTGCCGTGATGCCCCTCCTCATCGAGACGTTTTGTATGAACAACCTTTTCCGCCTGGCCGAAGCGCAGAAGACGCGGCGGCGGGGCCCTTCCTTCCGAAAATGCCCGGCCTGACAAGATGCTCTACAACCGCCGCAAGCGGTGGAGCGAGATGGGCGTGGTCGCCCGGATGTTCGAAGAGCGTCCATTCCGGCGCTGCATGACGGTGGGCCAGGTCAGCGGTTCCATCGGCGCCAAGCCTTCGCCGAGCATCCTTGACAAGATCATGATGAAGCGAGGTCCGTCGACATGTTTGGGACCCTGGGCAGGTCAGATCGCCTGCCACCGCGACCGCAAATGCGCGATGGTCGCGCCGGCGGGTCGGCGCATTCCATGGGCCAGCTCGCACCGGGCCCTGGCGCGAAAGCCCCCGAGCTCCTTCGCGGATTTCCCGCAAGGCAAGCGCGTTTCGCTGATATCCGGCGACATCACAGTGTACTTGCCGCCGGGCTGATGCGGCCCTTCTCGGGGGCAGGAGCCGTGACCGGCACGGCTCCTGTCGTTTTCTCAATTGACCGCGGTGGCGTAGGCGCTCGGTCTTTCGATGACACTTGGCGCCGCGGCGCCCAGATGCTCGCGCAGCGTCTTGCCCGTGTAGTCCTTCCGGAACAGCCCTCGGTCCTGAAGGATCGGCACAACCCGCTCGGTGAACTGGCGGATCGCTGTATGGGAGTGGGTTGGACACAGGTTGAAACCGTCGCAGGCACCGCCTTGGAACCACCTCTCGAGATCGTCGGCCACATCCTCGGCGGTCCCGACAATCTGGCGCAGACCGGCCCTGCCTGCGAGCCGCATGGACAGCTCGCGCGGCGTGAGACCTTCCGAGCGGCCGAGTTGCAGTGCTTTCTGGGCGTTGGACGTGGACCGGGGGGAGAGCGCGAAGCTCTCCGGGAACGGCGCGTCGAGATCGAGCTCATCGAGATCGCCTATCAGGTTGATGAGCCCCGCCATCGCCGCAAGCGGATGCACAAGCGCCTGAAGCTCGGCGAGCTGCGCCTCGGCCGCGGCGCGGGTGGCGCCGATCACGGGCTGCACACCGACCATCACCTTGATGCTGTCAGGGTCCCGGCCCATCTCGGCGGTGCGCTTCCGCAGGCGCGCCCGGAAATCGCGGGCGACTTCGATGTCGTAGTCGTTGGTGTAGACCAGATCCGCGTGGCGCGCGGCGATCTCGATCCCCGCAGGAGAGGCGCCGGCATGGACCACAACCGGACGCCCCTGTGGCGTACGGGAGCAGGTGAGCGGGCCACGGACGCTGAAGTGCTGCCCCCTGTGGTTGAGAACGTGAAGCTTGTCCTCGTCGTAGAACCGCCCGCTGTCCTTGTCGCGCAGGAAGGCGCCCGCTTCCCAGCTTTCCCAGAGACCTGCGACCACGTCCACGAATTCGGCGGCTCGCTCGTAGCGGGTCTCGCGGTCGAGGTGCTCGGCTCGATTGAAGTTCCAAGCCTCCTGCTCGGACCACGATGTCACGATGTTCCAGCCCGCACGACCGCCGCTGATGTGATCGAGCGAGGCAAAGCGGCGCGCGATATGGAATGGCTCGTTGTAGGTCGTGGAGGCGGTCGCGATCAGGCCGATATGCGAGGTCTGCGGCGCAAGCGCGGCAAGCAGTGTCGTCGGCTCGAACTCGACGTTCTCGTGCGAGGTCGCAAGCGAGCCCGGCGGCGTGTCGTCGGCACGGACGGCTAGGCCGTCGGCGAGGAAAACGAAGTCGAACTTCGCAGCCTCCGCCAGCCGTGCGCTTTCGACGAAGAAAGCAAGGTCTTCCTGCCCATCGGCCTGCACGTCGGGGTGTCTCCAGGCTGCAATGTGATATCCCAGTCGCCTCATCGAAAGGCCGAGGTGCATCCCTCTGATTTCCTCCATACCCGTCTCCTCCTCGCTGACAGTTCGGTTGTTGCGGTGATCACGCATCCGTCGGCGCCCTGCGCTTGAGCCACTCGGGCGCATCGCCATGAAATCCGCCGTTCAACGCGCTTGCGCAGGAGCAATTGCGCCGGGGGTCGTGGCTGCGCACGGCGGCAAGGATGGTTTCCTCGACCAGATCGTGCAGGCCGCCGGTGTAGTACTGCTCGTTCATGCTGCCGGGTCCGAAATGCACCACGGCAGGAGCCATGCCGGCACCGAAGTTGATCACCGGCGCGATCGAGGCGAAGCAGAGCTCGGCCTCCCGCGCAAAGATCACCTCCGGCACAAGCGGCGTGCCGACGATATCTCCTCCTTCGCGCTGGTACTGGCGGATCTCGGCGGGGGTCTCGAAGCGCGGGCCCTCGGTGCAAACGAAGACGCCGCGCTGGATCACCCGATCCGACAGCGCCGTCGCGGCCGCGATGAGCTCGGCCCGAAGATGCGGGCAGAAGGGCTCGGTGAAGTCCACCCGGACCCAGCAATCCGCTTCGTCGAAAAGCGACTGGGGGCGGGCCTTGGTCTTGTCGAGGAAATCATCGGGGACCACGATATCCCCCGGCCGGATCGCCGCGTTCACCGACCCGATCGCGTTCTGCGAGATGATGCTTTCTACCCCGAGCTCGCGCAGCGCCCAGATGTTTGCGCGGAAGTTGATCTTGTGGCTGGGGATCTTGAGATTGGGCCCATAGCGCAAGAGCACCGCGGCCTCGCGGCCACCGATCGTTCCGGTCAGCACCTCCGCGGCCCCGAAGGGGGTTGGCACGATGTGGGATCGCCGATCATGCAGAAGGTTTTCGGACGCGGCGCTCGTGATCAGGCCGATGGGGGCGTCAGTCATGGCTGGTTCCTTTCGGAGAGTGAGAAATGAGCACGCGCCTCGGCAAGAAGCGCTTCGCTGTCGACCCTGGCAAAGCGGCCGTTTTCGTAAATCGGATCGCCTGCCACGATGACCGCGCGCACCTGCGAAGGCCGCGCGTGGTAGACGAGATCCGAGACCACACGATCCTGCGTGAGTCCGAGCGGGTGGTGCAGGTCGAGCACCACGAGGTCAGCCTCCATGCCCGGCGCGAGGGTGCCTATGTCGGCACCCCACCCCAGGACGCGCGCGCCGCCCGAGGTGGCCATGGCAAAGGCCTGCTCGGCGTTCATGGCGAAACCGTCGAGCCGCGTCGCTCGCTGCAGCAGGACCGAGAGCTTCATTTCCTGGAAGAGGTCCAGGGCGTTGTTGGAGAGGCTGCTGTCGGTCCCCAGCCCGACCGGGATACCGCGCTCGAGAAAGGCTGGCACCGGGGCCACGCCGGAGGCGAGCTTGGCATTGCTGGTCGGGTTGTGCGCGACGCCGGCGCCGGATCCGGCGAGCACATCAAGGTCGCGCTCGGAAATCCACACGCAATGGGCAAGGATCGCGCCCGCGTCGAGCGCGCCGAGATCGTGCAGCCATTGCGTGGGCGACACGCCGTAGCGTTCCATGGTGATCTCGGTCTCGCGCCGGTTTTCCGCGAGATGGATGACGAAAGGCAGCCCGAGCGCATCTGCGGCACGCTTGACCTCGGTCACGAGCTCCGGCGTGCAGGAATAGGGCGAGTGCGCTCCGAGGTAGAACCGCACCCGCGCATCTCCCGCGTGCCGTGTCATCGCCTCTTCGGTCTCGATCCGGGCGAGCGGCCAGTTGGGCCGGCCCGTGCGCCGGTATTCCGGCGAGTTCGCGAGTGCCCCGCTGAGCGAGCGCATCCCGATGGCCGCGGCCTCGTCGGCAAACACCCCTGCCCCGTAGCGCGTGCAGTCACAGGCGGTCGTAATGCCGTTGCGGACCATTTCGAGGATCGCGAGCCGGCAAGACTGTCGGTTGTCGGAAACCGTGAGGTGCGACGTGTGCGGGGCAAGCGCGCCCGCCCATTCGAAGAGATCGCCGTCGTCGCAGCATCCGCGTTGCGCAGACAGGCCACCATGCGCATGCGTGTTGACCAGCCCGGGGATCACCACCCGGCCCCCGAGATCCTGCCGCTCGGTCGGGCGGGGCAGGCTCTCGGGCAGCTTCGCCGCATCACCGACCCAGGCGATTTTCGACCCTTCGATCAGCAATGCCCCGTCGGTGAAGAAGGGCCCTGCGGCACCGGTCAGGATTGCCGCGTTCTCCAGCAGGACGCGCTTCATAAGGTGAGCTCCATGCTGCTGCCGTTGATCGTGCAGGTGACGCTGGACCGCAGCGGCGCCAGCGGCTCGAGCTCGTCTTTCGCAACACGCAGCGGGACGTCGTGGCCGGGGACAACGACCTCAGCAAGGTCACGGATGCGTCGGATGCTCGCGCGCGCGGCAACGGGATCGCGCGCCATGTCGGACACGCCGCTTGCCAGCTCGCCCCGATGCTTGACCGCATCCTGCGCCAGCACGGTGCGCGCCTCGCCGCGGTCGAGCAGCAGCGAGATGTGCCCCTCGCAATGGCCCGGCGTGCGAAGAATTCGGACGCCGGGCCAGAGCTCGGGCTCGTCTCTCAGCATGGCAACGGGCATCGCGCCCAGCATCTGCCGGACAAGGAAGATCGGCATGGCAGGGTCCTGCGGCCCGTAGCGCTCGAATGCATCGAGAAGATCTTCGTGCAACAGGAGCCGCGCGTTAGGGAAGCACTCGGCATTCGCGATGTGATCGAAATGCAGGTGCGACGGCAGGATCGCCGCGATTTCCTCGGGATCGAGCCCGCGCTCCCGGAGCGCGGCCATGAGCCCAGGGCGATCGTTGTGGGCGCCGGTGTCGAACAGCACCGGCCCCTCGGGCGTATGCAGCAGGCTTACCGTGCTCCAGCCAAGGTAACCGCGCGAGATGGACCCGGGAAAGCCGCTCAGCAGAATCTCGTATCCGGCCATCGGTCAGCCCTCCATCTGCCGCAGGCGCGGATCGAGCATGTCGCGCAGCCGGTCGCCCACGAGGTTGATGGCGATAACGGTCACGAAGATGGCAATCCCGGGGAAGGTGGCGACCCACCAGGCATGGGAGATGTAGTCGCGCCCATCGGCAATCATCGTGCCCCAGGTCGGGGTCGAATTCGGCACGCCGAGGCCGAGGAAGCTCAGCGAGGATTCAAAGAGGATCATCTTGGCAACCAGCAGGCTGGAGATCACGATGACAGTGGACATGACGTTGGGCAGCAGGTGGCGCAGCAGGATCCGCGTCGCGCCAAGGCCCAGCGTCTGCGCAGCCTGCACGAATTCGCGCTCGCGCAGTGCCAGCGCCTCGGCCCGGACGACGCGGGTGTACTGGACCCAGTTGGTCAGCCCGAGAATGACGATGATGTTGAAGAGGCTCGAGCCCACGACAGCGGCCACCGCCAGCGCCAGCACGAGGAACGGGATGGCGAGTTGCACATCGGTCACGGCCATGAGGACGCGCCCGGCAATGCGCGGCTCGTACCCCGCAAGCAGTCCCATCGCCACGCCCAGAAGCCCCGCGATGACCACCGAAGCGGCCCCGACGAGCAGAGAGATCCGGGCGCCGTAGAGAAGGCGGCTCAGGATGTCGCGGCCAAGCGCGTCGGTGCCCAGAAGGTGCAGCCCGTCGCGACCCTCCCACATGGGGGGCTTGAGGCGCATGAGGATATTCTGCGCCTGGGGGTCGTAGGGGGCCAGAACCGCCGCGAAGAGGGCGCAGAGGATGATCGCCACCAGCAGCAGCAGGCCGAGCCCGGCGAGGCGGCTTTCGAGGAAACGTCGGAGTGCGAGGATCATTTGGTCCGCAGCCTCGGGTCGAGCAGACCGTAGGAGAGGTCCACGAGCAGGTTGATGACGACAATCGTCACCGCGATGAGCAGCACGAAGGCCTGCACCACGGCGAAATCGCGGGTCGCGATGGCCTGGATTGCAAGACGTCCGATGCCGGGATAGGCAAAGACTTCCTCGGTAATCACCGCCCCGCCAAGCAGCGCGCCGACCTGCAGGCCGATGACAGTCAGCGTCGGGATCGCGGCGTTGCGAAGCGCATGCCGGAACACGATCCGCGCCTCGCTGACGCCCTTGCCTCTGGCGGTGCGCACGTAATCCGACTGCAGGGCCTCGATCATCGACGAGCGAAGAAGCCGCGTGATGATCGCCGTCGAGTAGGTTGCCAGCACGATGGCAGGCATCACCAGATGTTCGATCCCGCCCCGTCCTGATGGCGGCAGCCACCGCAGGTTTTCCGAGAACAGCAGGATCAGCATGATTGCCAGCCAGAACGCCGGAAAGCTCTGCCCGATCAACGAGACCAGAAGGCTGGCGCGGTCGATCACCGAGCCGCGGTTGGTGGCGGCAAGGATGGCGAGCGGGATCGAGATGACGATCGACAGCAGAAGCGCGGCCCCCGAAAGCGCCAGCGTCGCGGGCACGCGCTCCAGGACGAGCTGCATGGCGGGCTGGTCATAGCGCATGGAGTTGCCGAAATCACCCTGCACCGCGCGCATGAGGAAGTCTGCATATTGCACGTGCAGCGGTTGGTCGAAGCCCATCAGGGTGCGAAAGCGGGCGATCTCTTCGAGGCTCGCCTCGGGCGGAAGGAAGAGGGTGGTCGGATCTCCGCCGATCCTGACCAGGAAGAACACCGCTACCGAGACGCCGAGAACGACGGCGCAGGCGTAGAGGATCCGGATGGCAATGTGGGTGAGCATGTCGGTGGGAAATCCGGCGGGCAGTTTCAGTGAGGGGGGGCCGGCCGCGCGGCGCTGGTCCACGCGGCCGGACGGAGGCGATCAGTTCGCGAAGCTGGCGCCCCGCAGGTCGATCATGCCGTCCCCACGCGGGGTCCAGACAAGCGCGCGGTCCATGGCATAGATCAGCGGCGGCTGGATCATCGGCACGTGGGGCGCCTCTTCCTTGATGATCGCGGCGGCCTTCCCGTAAATCTCGAGCCGCTCGTCGGAGTCGAGCGTCGCGGCGCCCGCATCCAGCAGTTCATCGAGTTCGGGGTTGCTGTAGTAGCTCTGGTAGAGGCCCGATTTCAGCAGCGGATACCACACGAGGTTCGGATCGCGGCCGCTCCAGCCCGGGAAGATGATGCCCTCGCGGCCTTTCTTCTCGGAGATCTGGCCCCAGACACCCGGCTCGACGAACTCGATCTCGGCGGTGATGCCAACTTCGGCGAGGAAGCCCGCGGCGGCCTGCACGATCTCGGCGTCCTTGAGGAAGCGCCCCTGCCGAGACATCATCTTGATGGTGAACCCGTCCGGGTAGCCGGCCTCTGCCAGAAGCGCGCGGGCCTTGTCGGGATCGTAGGCATAGGGCTCCCAGCTGTCGTCGTAGCCGAAGGCGTTGGTGGGCAGGGTCAGCGCGATGCGCTGGCCAAGACCGCCAAGCAGAGCCTCCTGGATGGCTTCGACGTCGATGGCGTGGTTGATCGCCTGACGCACGAGCTTGTTCTGCAGCGGCGTCTCGCGCGTGGTGTCGAGCACGAAGAAATAAAGGAAGTCAGAGGGCACGACTTCGATCTTGGTGTCCCCGGCGTCGAGCGCCTCGACATCCTCGGGCGGGATGTCCGCTGCAAGGTCGATGCCGCCGCTTCGCAGCTCGGCGATGCGGGTGCGCGTCTCCTTGATCGGGCGGAACACGGCGGTCTGGATCTCGGGTGCCTCGCCCCAGTAGTCGGGGTTCGCCTCGAGCACGACCTGCTCGTCCTTCTTCCATTCGACAAAGCGGTAGGGTCCGGTGCCGATCGGATGCGCGGCGATCAGCGCTCCGCCTTCTTCCGCCGCGTATTTCGGCGGCACGATCATCGTGGGAAAGGACGCCTCGTAGAGCGAGAACAGCATTGTCGGATAGGGCTCGGCGGTCTTGATGTCGACGGTATAGGGATCGACGACCTCGACGCTCGTGATGGCCGAGATGCGGGAGGCATAGGGTGCCTTGAACTCGGGGTCGAGCGCTCGGTCGAAGGTGAACTTGACGGCCTCGGCGTTGAAGGGCTCGCCGTTCTGGAAGCTGACCCCCTCGCGCAGCGTGAAGCGCCAAGTTCGCGGGTCGGGATTGCTCCAGGAGGTCGCAAGCGATCCGACCAGCTCGCCATCCGGCCCCATGGTCACGAGCGTGTCATAGACCTGGAAGAGGATGTTGGCCGTAGGAAATGCGGAGTGCTTTGCGGGATCCATCGAATACGCATCGATCTGCTGGGCGATCACGATGCTGGTGCCGTGGTCCTGCGCAAAAGCGGGGAGTGCGCTCAGGGCAGTCGTTGCCAGGGCCGCGGCCAGCAGGCCACGGCGAAAAATCTTGATCATGGGTCCGTCCTTGTTGGTCGCGGTTCTTTATACTGGGAGGCCGCAGCGCCCATCAGCCCTTCCTGCAGAACGTCGGCCAAATGATGGCCGGTCCTGCGTTGGACAGCATGACGCTCTTCGCCTCGTGTCCCGTCGCGACACATGCCACGGTCAGGGACAGCCCGAGACTGTTGCAGGTTCCTGAAAACCTAAATAGCAATTTTTGTGAGAACAGTTTTGACAGATACGAGGTGTCCGTATCTGCAAGTTTGAACCAACCTCGAGAGCGGTCGTCAGCGGCACCCTAATGCGCTGCCATTCACATGTCGACTACTTTTCGGGCGACGGGCTCGTAAAGGTGATCCACAAATGAGCGGCGAGCGAAAACCCATCGTGAACAAGTTCCAGGACATGCTCTGTTTCGTGACGGTCGCGGAACTTGGCAGCTTCACCGCTGCCAGCCGGCGTCTGCTGGTGTCCTCCGCGGCGGTGACGAAATACGTGCAGCGCCTCGAGGATCACCTCGGCGTCCAGCTGCTGGTCCGATCGACGCGGCAGATGCATCTCAGCGAGGCCGGCGAAGCCTATTTCGAGCGCTGCAAACTCATCCTCGCCGAGGTCGAGGCTGCCGAGGACCTGATCATGGAGAACGCCGCAGGCGCCAGTGGAACGATTCATGTCGCCATGCCCCCGGCCTTTGCGCGGCGCACTTTCCTGCCTGCCCTGCCCGAGTTCCAACGCCGCTATCCCAACGTCTCGGTCGATCTCGCGCTCAAGGGCAAGACCTCGAACCCCATCGAGAACGGATACGATCTCGTCGTCCATTCGGGGCGCCTGCCGGATTCACGGCTGATGAACCGCATTCTCGTCCGAGGCCCGCAGAAGACGGTGGCCTCGCCGGCGTATCTCCGCGAGCATGGAACGCCGCGCAGCCCCGATGATCTTGGCGCGCACAACTGCATCATCGGTGCTTTCGGACCGCACTGGTCCTTCCGCGACGTGCGCGGGGACGAGAGCGTTGTGCGGGTCAGCGGCAATCTGACCACCGACAGCGGGGACATTCTTAGAACCGCCGCGCTGGAAGGGATCGGAATCAGCCAGGCTACCTGGTGGCTCTTCGACGACGATATCCGCTCCGGCGCGCTCGTGCCGGTGCTGCCGGATTTCGAGACCGAGGCCGAGCCGATCTCGATCGTCTTTCCGGCGCAAAAGACGACCCCCGCGAAGGTTCGCGCCCTTGCGGATTTTCTCATTGACCTCACCAAGGCGAAACTTCGAAGCACGGATGAAACGCATGATGACCTCGACCGCCGTTTCCACTGAGTCCCACGCGGCCGCGACCCCGGTTCTTCGGGTCGACGATCTCTCGGTCGCCTTCCGCACGGATGGATCCTGGAATGAAGTCGTGCGCGGGGTCTCCTTCGACATCGCGCCGCGCGAGACCCTGGCCATCGTGGGCGAGAGCGGATCGGGCAAGAGCGTGACCTCGCTTGCCTTGATGCGTCTGCTACCGCCGCGCATCGCGCGGGTCACCGGGACCATATGTCTGGACGGGCAGCGGATCGACACCCTCTCCAACCGCGAGATGCGGCAGGTGCGCGGAAGTGGCATGGCGATGATCTACCAAGAGCCGATGACCAGCCTCAACCCGATGTTCACCGTCGGCGACCAGGTGGCAGAGGCGGTGCGCGCGCATAACGGCGCGATCCAGGGCAACACCCTTCGGCGTGAGGTGCTGGCCCTTTTGGACCAGGTGCGCATTCCCTCGGCGCAAAGACGGCTCGACGAATACCCGCACCAGTTCTCGGGCGGGATGCGCCAGAGAGTCGTGATCGCCATGGCGCTCGCGAGCCGGCCGAGCCTGCTCATCGCCGACGAACCGACGACGGCGCTCGACGTCACGATCCAAGGCCAAATTCTCGATCTCGTGAAGGATCTGCAGGCCGAGAACGACATGGGCGTGCTCTTCATCACCCACGACATGGGGGTGGTCGCCGAAATGGCCGACCGCACGCTGGTCATGTACCGCGGAGACCTACTTGAACAGGCTCCGACGCCCGAGATCTTTTCCCGCCCGAGTACGCCCTACACCCGTGCGCTGCTGGCATCGGTGCCGGTTCTGGGCTCGATGACGGATGAGCCCTCCCCGCGCCCGTTCCCGCGCGTCGACATGAAAAGCGGGGCGATCCGGATTTCGGACCCGATCCCCGACACAGTGCGCCACGACACCACGCCGGTGCTCGAACTTCGCAACCTCACGACCCGTTTCGACGTGCGCCGAGGCGCCTTTGCCCGGCTCCGCGAACGGGTGCACGCGGTCGAGAACGTCTCGTTCAGCATCCTGCCCGGCGAGACACTGTCGCTTGTGGGCGAGAGCGGTTGCGGCAAGTCCTCGATCGGCAAGTCCATTCTGCAACTCGCCGTGCCGACCTCGGGTGAGATCTTGTTCGAGGGTCGCAAGATCGATCGCAAGGACCCTGCGAGCCTCAAGCAACTCCGGCGCAAGGCACAGATGATCTTCCAGGATCCGTTCGGCAGCCTGAACCCGCGCATGCGCATCGGCGACGCCATCGCCGAGCCATTCCTGGCGCATGGGCTCGGCTCCCGCGCCGAAGCCCGCGACAAGGTCACCGAACTTCTTGATGCCGTGGGGCTCGACCCTGCCCTCTCGGTACGTTTTCCGCACGAATTCTCGGGCGGCCAGCGGCAGCGGATTTCCATCGCAAGGGCACTGGTGCTCGAGCCACAGCTGATCGTCGCGGACGAAAGCGTCTCGGCTTTGGATGTGTCGGTCCAGGCGCAGGTGGTGAACCTGATGATGGCCCTGCAGCAGAAACTGGGGCTCTCCTACCTCTTCATCTCGCACGACATGGCCGTGGTCGAACGCATCAGCCACCGCATCGCGGTGATGTACCTGGGCGAAATCGTCGAAATCGGTCCCCGTGCCAAAGTGCTTGCAGACCCCCGCCACCCGTACACGCAGAAGCTGATCCAAGCTATTCCCGTGGCAGATCCTTCACGACGCCATGCGCGGCGCTCCGGGCTGTCAGGCGAGATCAAGACGCCGGTCAGGCCCCTCGACTTCGTTCCACCCGTTCGCACTTATGACGAGGTGAGCGCGGGTCATTTCGTGATGCGCCGGGAAAACTGAAAAGCGCGGCTCGTGCTCCGTGCAACCGCGCGCATCTCAAGATGTCCCGGCTCAAACAGGTCGCCGCGGCGGAGCCAAATTTCGCGCGACCACGTGTCCGATCAAATGCCAAGTGAGGTGCGGCCCAAGCGCCCCTCAATATCGAGACCATCTCTTGTAGGGTCGGATTGTGATCATCGTATCTGATCTCCAGGCGTGTTCATGGTACTCGCCGACAGGTTGGGCGTGCCGGACCTGTGGTCCGGCACAACGTGCTACTCTTGGCAGCCCCAACTTTCGGTGGCTGGCTCCCAGGTGACGTAACCCGGAAAGGCGCACAAAGGACGCTCCCGCGACGGCGTGCCGCCACTCACCGAGCGATGGTCCGGCGCACTCCCGTCTTCGACCCACGCCATGAGCATATCGAGGCCCGGGAAGACGTGCGGGCCGGAGCCCGTCCGGTCGTGCCGGACGCCGGTCAGCAGGAAGAGGCGCGCAAAGCTCCCGGTTTCTGCGCCATAGCGGTTCTGGACGGTCTCGAACCAGCGGGTCGTGTCTACGGCCGAGATCCCGCTGTCGCCCATGCCATGCACCACGATCAGCCTTCCGCCCGCGCCCTTGAACGCGTCAAGATCGGCGGAAGCGGCGTCGGTGAACTGCGCGGCGGCGTTCATGGAGACGGGATCCGTGTCGAAGTCGAAGCCGTAGACGTCGAAATCCGGATCCGGCGGGTCGCGGAAGACATTGTGCATCGAGGTGTTCCGCGCCTTGCGGCCATTGTTCGGGAACGCGTCCGCATCGCCGATGTGCCAGCCCATGAAGTCCGAGCCCGCATCATAGGCGAAGGGTACGTAGAGTTCTTCGCCCGCGGAGTTGACCGGGCCCTCGTGGATCAGGGTGAAGGCGTCGATCTGGTCCCGTGACAGGCACTCTTCCGTTGCGCCATCGCGGCACTCCAGCGCGGAAAAGTCGGGACTGCAGAGCCTTGCGCTGTCGACCACACCGTCCTTCAGGCCATCAAGCTCATCGCATTGGGCGGTGATCTCGCGCGTCAGCAAGGCGAAATCGGCATCGTCGAGGAACTGGGTGAAGATCGGCTTCCCGGCGGCGTCCTTCGGCGCCCGCTCTGCGAGCACACGCACGCTCCAGGCCCCCGCCACATGTCCGCGGGTCTGCTGTCTGATCGGATTCTGCGCCAGGATGCCATCAAACTGGTTGGGATGCCTTAGCGCGAAGATGAGTCCCTGCCGTCCGCCGTTGGAGTTGCCCATGAAATAGGAATATCGGGGCCAGATCCCGTAGGCCGCCTGCAGCAGGGCCTTGGACACGGTGGCAGTCAGGTCGATGGCGTTGTATCCCCAATCGACCCGCGCCTTCGGCTCGAGCCCGAAGCTGGTGTCCGCACGATCGCCAAGGTTGTGCCCCGCATCGGTGGACACCACCGCGAAGCCGAGTGTGAGTGCCTGAGGATGGCCGATCGTGTTCACCCCGACCGCGGGCCTGATCGAGCCGTCGGTGCCGCCTCCGCCCTGGAAGTAGAACCGCTCGTTCCACGCAACCGGCATGCGCAGCTCGAAGCCGGTGGCGTAGCGCTTGCCGTCACTGCCGACGCGCTCCTCTAGATAGCCCTCCACGCGGCAGTGGTCCGGCAAGGCCGTCTCGTCGATCGTCGCGCCGCTGAGGAACTCCGCGACCTCGATGCGCAGATCGGGGTAGGCGAATTCTGCAAGCGCGCTGCAGGTGTCCTCGCTCATTTCGGCCGACGCCGCCGAGGCCAGCGCCGTGGCCGCCGTGATCAATGCCACTGGCAGTATTCTCATCCTGGAATGTCTCATCCCGTCTCCTCCTGGGAAGCTCATGCTGCATGCGATTTCTTGTGATGCCCGTCCCGAAACGGGGACGGGCCCTGGTGCCGCCGCCGCCGCTGTGCGGCGCCTAGGCGCCAAGTCACTTCTGCAGGAGTGCGTCCGCCCAATCGGCGATGGCATCGGCGGTCTCGACGGGCTTCGCCGCCGGAAGCGCGTGGCTGGCGCCGTCGATCACCGTGACCGTCACGCGATCGCCCAGTTCGTCACGCACCTCCATGCGCGAGCTTTCCGGCCGGAACGGATCGGCGCCCGCCTGCAGGTCAAGGATCGGCGCGGTGCCGCCGGCCCAGTAATCCTCGCGGTTGGTCAGCTTGCGCGCCGCGCGCTGGCTGACCGTCACGTCCTGGTGCCAGCCCTCGAGCCAGGGTTCGGCACTCTGCTCGTCGGTGAAGAAGGCCAGCAGCAGCCCTTCCATCTTCTGGTCCCGGCTCGAGTCCGGATCGTTGATCATGGTGATCGCCTCGGAAAGCTCCGAGGGCCAGGACTTCGCACCGCCCGCGATCAGCGCCAGGCCCGAGACCATCTCGGGGTGGTCCGAGGCGATCGTCTTGGCGATCCACTGTCCGTAGGCATGGCCCGCGACGATGGCCTTGCCGCCCTCCTGTTCGATCACCGCGGCGAAGTCGTCGCCGAAGTCGTGGAAGGACACCTCGGTCATCTTGCCGGTGCTGGCGCCGATGCCGCGCGGTTCCGGCAGGGCGACGCGGTAGCCGCGTTCGGACAGCCTGTCGGCCAGCGGCGCAAGCTCGCCGGAGCTGCGGCCGGTCGAGGCGATCACCACCACCAGCGGCCCCTCGCCGCGGACCGAGTAGCCCACCTGCGCGTCGCCGTTCATCGCCGTCTTCTCCTCGACCTGCGCCTGCGCAAGGCACGGCATCGCCAGGGCGAGGGCAAGGCCCATCACCGCAAATCTCGTCTTCATGTGTGTACTCCTCCGAGGGCCCCACACTGTCCGCGACCATTCCCGGCGTGGGGTGAGCCGGGGGCGGGTCCGTTCAGGACCCGGGACGCGGTATTTCGAACATCTGCTCCGTCACCGCGTAATCGAGATAGCCGAGCCGCGAGACCGGGCGGATCAGCTCGCTGCGCACCCGCCCGTCGCGGATCACGCGATCGGCGATCTCGATCCCGGTGACCTCGCCGAAGACGATGTGCGTGTCGCATGGCAGCCCGCTCTTCGGCGAGAGCGAGATCACCCGGTTCAGGATGCACTCGATGACGACGGCGCTCTGCGCCACGCAGGGCGCGTCGATGCTGCGGCAGGCGCGCGCCTTCAGGCCGGCGAGCCCGAACTCATCGACATCGGACGGCACCGGCGCAGAGCTGCGGTTCATCGCCTCTGCCAGCTCGGCGCCGACGATGTTGATCGCGAAGACGCCTGTGCTCTCGATGTTCGACAGGCTGTCCTTGCGCGGGGTCGAAGAGAGCATGACGAAGGGCGGATGCGTCGCCGCCGCGTTGAAGAAACTGTAGGGCGCGAGGTTTGGCACTCCGGCGGCGCTGCGGCTCGACACCCAGCCGATCGGCCGCGGTGTCACCAGCGCCGTCCAGGGGTTGTGCGGCAGCCCGTGGTCGCCCTTGCGCGGATCGTAATACATCGTCTTGCTCCTTGCGGCATTGCGGCGCGACGCGGCGCGATGACACTGCACTCAGCGGCAGACGAAGCTGGCCGCCGCATCGGTGGGACCGCTGCCATCATAGGTCGCCACGGTCGGCCAGGGGCAGAGCGGACGGGTCACGCCCTCGATCGTCGCGCCGGTGGCGATCAACCGGTCGGGGGCCCTGCCCTCCTCGACCCAGCCGACGATGGTCTGCAGCACGTCGAAGGACTCCAGTCCCGGCCCGCCGCGACAATGGCCCATGCCCGGAACCGGGAAGTAGCGGGCGAAATCCCCGACCTCGCCCATGTCCGCCTGCAGCGCCGCCATGTAGCGGGCGGTGTCATTGGCCGAAATCGCCGCATCCCCCGTGCCGTGATAGAGCAGGATCTTGCCGCCCGCATCGCGGAAGGCGGCAAGATCGGTCGAGGTCGCATCCGCAAAGGAGGCGGACGCCTCCATGCGCTGCGGGTCGCTGTCGAAGTCGAAATTGATGATGTCGAAGTCCGGGTCCGGCGGCGTCAGGAAGACGTACTTGATGCCATTGTTGGACAGGCCTGCCTTGATCGCGTTGGGCTCCGGGGTTTCCGAGGTGCCGAGGCGCCAGCTGCGCCAGCCCGCGTCGGCGATCGCCGGGTCGTAGCTCCATGCGACGTAGAAGCGCTTGCCGGTGCTGTCGCGCGAGCCCTCGTGCAGCAGCTTCAGCGTCTCGACCTTCTCTGCACCCAGGCAGGCATCCTGCCCCTCGCCGCAGACCAGCCCCGAGGGGTCGTAGTCACAGCCGGTCGGGTCAAGTATCAGCCCATCCGCGAGCCCGTCGAGCGCGTCGCACTGCCGGACGATATCCTGCGCAAGAAGCTCGAGATCGGCATCCGAGAAGGCGCGGGAGAGGATCGGGTTCCCCGCGTCATCCTGCGGGGCGATGGCCGTCAGCTTCTGCAGGCCCCAGGCGGTATCGACATGGCTGCGCGACAGGTGGAACACCGGCGCGCCCGCGACGATGCCATCGAAGAGCTCGGGAAACCGCTGGCTGGCCATCATGCCCTGACGACCGCCGTTCGAGCAGCCGATGAGGTAACTGTGGTGCGGCGCATCGCCGTAGTAGCCGGTGGTGAGGGCCTTGCCGGTCTCGGCCACATCCTTGATCGCCTGATAGCCCCAGGCCTCGCGGGCCTCGGGATCGAGGCCGAAGGAGCTGTCCTTGTCCTCGTGCCCGGCATCGGTCGAGATCACCGCGTAGCCTTCGGCCACGGCCGCCGGCTCGCCGGTCGGCTGCGAGCCGCCAAAGGCCGGGCGCACGCGGCCATCGAGCCCGCCGCCGCCCTGGAAGTAAAAGCGCCCGTTCCAGCCCTCAGGAAGACGCAACTCGAAGCGGTCGCCGAAGAGAACGTCGCCTGCGCCGCGCCGCTCATCGACCACCCCGGTGACCTTGCAATGCGCTGGCAGATCCTGCCCGGCATCGGCATCGGGTCCGGCCGGGACCCAGGCGGTCCCGGTGATTTTCAATCTGTCACCACCGGTTTTCGCCAGTTCGGTGCAGGCCGCCTCGTCGGCGAATGCACCGGTGGCGAAGGCGCAGCAAAGCACCGCGCCATGAGCCAGTAATCTCATGATTCTCCTCCCAAAGTCTCCCTTGAGAGGTAGATTATGTCATTAAGCTAGCTTTGTCACTTAAAGAGTCGCCGCGGTCTCAGTTATGCGCGCACTACAGAGTCAGGTGAGCAGCTTCATGTCGATCCGCACCTTGTCGCCGCGGTAGATCCCGTTGGCGACAAGGATCAGCCGACCCCCTTCATCGATCGCCAGGCGCTGGACCAGCACGATCGGATCGTTGAGCGACAGCTGCAGCAGCTGCGCGGTCTCGACATCGGCGGAGGCCACCGACAGGATCTGCCGGGCATCGGCGACGCGCACGCCCGGCAAGTCGGACACCAGCCGCATAGCGGTGGTGGTGGAGTAATTCTCTTCGGGGATCAGCGGCTGCAGCTTCTCGTCGACGAAGACGTCTGCGACGAGAAAGGGCACGTTCTGCCGCCGGTGCAGGCGGCGGAGGTGCCGATAGCTCGGCGCGACGGTGCCATGGTCGAAATCCGCCTGCGCGAGCGTCGCGCCGGGCGTGTCCGAAAGCACTTCGATCTGCGCGTCGGCACGCGACATGAGCAGGCCGTTCCAGTCGGTCTGCACCTCGCACCAGAGGTCACGCTCGGGCCGGGCACGCACGAAGGTGCCCTTGGCCCGGAACCGCTCGATCAGACCCTCCTGTTCGATCTGATCGAGCGCCTGCCGGATCGTCATGCCGGCGACGCCGAATTCCTTGGACAGTTGTTCGACCGTCGGGATCCGCGCGCCGATCGCCCAGTCTCCGCGCTCGATCCGCCCGCGAAAGAGCGAGGCAAGCTGGATGTAGCGGGCGACGTTGCTCTTCTCGAGCAGGTCGGTCGAGCTGGGCTTCTGCATGGAACGTTCCTCGTTTTCCTGCGCCTTCCGGGCATATCTGACGATATTATAGCTTTATAACACTTGCTGCCGGAAGAGGGGAACCCGGGCCGCCGCCCTCAGTTGCGCAACGGCAGGTCGAAGAGGACGCCGGGAGTGACGGGAAGATCGGCGCTGACCCCCTCGGGGACCGGAATCTCATGTGCGTTCAGGGTCATCGCCACCATCGAATAGTAGCCGACCACGGCGGTCAGCTCGACCACCCCGACCTCGCCCCAGCGCGCGCAGACCAGATCGTAGACGGGTTGCGTCGGAGTGCCTTGCGTCAGCAGCTGGCAGACATAGTCGTAGATCTCGGCCGCCGCGGCATCGTCGCCGAAGGCCGGCACCCGGCCCACGCGCAGGGCGTCGATCCAGGCCGGGTCCAGATCTGCCTTCAGCCCGTCACGCTCGTGGATCGCCCATTCCAGCAGGCTGTTCCAGCGACGCGCGGTGATCAGGATCGCCAACTCGTTGAGATGGGCCGGCAGCGTCGTCTCGAACCGCAGCACGCGGCCGAGCTGCTGCCAGCGGTCCGCCAGAACCGGATTGTGCAGCGCCGCGCGCAGCGGCCCGACAAGCACGCCGCGCGGCCCCGAGACGATCTCGTCGAAAACGGCCTTCTGCGCGGGCGACATGGTTTCCGGGGCGGGGAAGCTGATACGTCCCATGCTGGTCATCCTTTCACCTTGGCCGCGGCGACGCGGTCCCGGATTTCGTCGGTGTGCTGGCCCAGCAGCGGCGGTGCGGCATCGAAGGACAGCGGCGCGTCGGCAAAGCGCATCGGCGAGACCACCTGCGGGACAGTCCCGGCAAGCGGGTGCGGCAGGTGCCGCAGCATCCGGCGGTGCTGCACCTGCGGCTCGGCCAGCACGCCCGGCACGGTGTTGATCGGCGCGCAGGGCACCTTCACCGCGACGAGATCCGCCCGCCAGTCGGCGAGGTCGCGGTCGCGCAACGTGTCGCAGATCAGCGGGTGCAGCACGTCGAGGTTCTCGACCCGCGCGGCATTGGTGGCAAAGCGTGCATCCTGCGCCCACTCCGGGTGGCCGAGGGCCCCGGCGAAGCGCACGAACTGCTCGTCATTGCCGACGGCGATCACGATGTGCCCGTCGCGGACCGGGAAGATGTCCTGCGGCTGGATGTTCGGGTGCTTGTTGCCCTTGCGGGTCGGCGTCGCGCCCGACACCAGATGGTTCATCGCCTGGTTGGCCAGCATCGCGGTGGCCACGTCCAACATCGCAAGATCGATGTAGTCGCCCTTGCCGGTCTCGGCGCGGCGCGCCAGTGCGGCCAGCACGGCGACGGTGGCGTACATGCCGGTCATGATGTCGATGACCGGCACCCCGACCTTCTGCGGCCCGGCTCCCGGCGCGCCGTCCGGCACCCCGGTGACAGACAGCAGCCCGCCCATCGCCTGGATCATGAAGTCGTAGGCGACGTCCTCGGCCATCGGCCCGTCCTGGCCAAAGCCGGTGATCGAGCAGTAGATCAGCCGCGGGTTGATCGCCCGCAGCGACGCCTCGTCGAGCCCGTAGCGCGCCAGGGTGCCGACCTTGAAGTTCTCGAGCACGATGTCGCTTGTCCGGGCGAGGTCGCGGACCAGCTCCTGCCCCTCTGCCGACGCGATGTCGACCTCGACCGATTTCTTGCCGCGGTTGACCGACAGGTAGTAGCCGGACTCTCTAGTCGGCTTGCCTTCGCTGTCTTTCATGAACGGCGGACCCCAACGGCGGGTGTCATCCCCGACTCCGGCGCGTTCCACCTTGATGACCTCTGCACCGAGGTCGGCGAGGATCTGGCCCGACCAGGGGCCAGCCATGATGCGGCTCAGGTCGAGCACCCGAACATGGGAAAGCGGTCCGCTCATGTTGTTTCCTTTTCGAAAGTCAGGATGCCGGCGGTGACCTCGTCGCCCGCTGCGCCGTCATAGACGATGGCAGTGGCGGCGACCGAGGGGCGCTCGGCCCAGGTCGCGGCAAGGTCCGCAAGGCGCGGGAAATGGGTCCGCCAGGCGCTGTCGCCCCAGCGGAAGTCGAGCTGGCCAAGGAAGCAGATCACCGCCACCTGACCCACGCCGAAAGGTTGCGCGGCCAGCGCCTCTGCCTCGGCCTCGAGCGTGGCCATGACCGCACCGATCTTGGCGCGGAAGCTCGCGGTGATCGCGTCCCAGGCGCCCTGCGGGCGCAGCAGCTCGGTGCGCCAGGCCAGCAGGATGTCGGTCGCGCCGTCGGCCAGCGCCTGCCAGCGCTGCGCGTCGACCCCGGCGTCGAGCACGCCATCGCCGTCGAGCCAGGCACAAATCACCCGGCTGTCGAAGAGCACGCCCCGGTCGGTGACCAGCGCCGGGATCTTGCCGAGCGGGTTGTCCGCCAGTACGGCCGGGTTCGGCGGCAGGTGGCTGGCGACGACGTTGCGCATCAGCTCGACCTCATCCAGCCGGCCGGTCTCGTGCAGGGTAATCATCACCTTGCGCACGAAGGGCGAGCGGGGGGACCAGTGCAGTTTCACGCCGCGGCCTCCACCTCGGCCAGGAATGCGTTGAGCAGCACCGCGGTGGCCTCGGGCCGCTCGAAGCAGGGCACGTGCCCCGCGTCCTCGACCCCTTCGAACCGCGCGCCGATGGTTTGCGCGATGCCGCGCATGGTCTCGGGGATCCCGCCGTCCGACAGCCCCGCCACCAGCAGCGCGGGGACCGCGATGCTCGGTAGGACTGCGGAATAGTCGTAACCCTGAAGCGCCGTGGCGCAGGCCTTGAACCCGTCGAAGGGCGTCGCCGCGATCATCGCCGCCAGCGCCTCGGCGCGGGCGGGCGTGGTCAGCCAGCGCTCGGCGGTGACCTTGGCGTAGCCGTCCATGCCGAGCCTGCGGCCCTCATCGATCCGCGCGCCCCAGGTCTCGACCGCAGCTGGCGCGGATTTCGCCATGCCGTCCATGAAGACGAGGCCGGCGAAACGCTCGGGCGCCTTGGCATAGGCGGCCAGCGTTGTCGGCACGCCCATCGACAGGCCGACGCAGACCGCGCGGGAGACGCCCGCGTGGTCCATCACCGCCAGGAGGTCCTCCGAGAGCAGCTCGAAATCCACCGGCTCCGAAGGCACGTCCGAGCCACCGTGACCGCGCTGGTCGTAGCGCAGCACGTTCCAGCCCGAGAGCCGCGCCACCACACCGTCCCACACCGACAGGTCGGTGACCAGGGAGTTCGAGAACACCACCCAGGGCGCGCCGTCCCCGGCGCGGTCGATGCGGATGTTGAGCCGCGTGCCGTTGATCGGGTGCAGGCTCATCAGCGCCCCTTCCAGACCGGCTTGCGCTTTTCGACCACGGCGGCGGTCGCCTCGCGGGCATCCTCGGTCTTCATCAGGATGGTGCTGAACTGCTGTTCGATCTGGTAGCCCTCGTCGACCGGCAGGAATTCTATCTGGTTCAGCGCCTGCTTGCCGAGCCGCAGGCCGAGCGGTGACTTCTCGGCGATCTTCGCCGCGAGCGCACGGGCGGCCTCCATCAGCGCCTCGGGGGCAACAACCTCCTGCACGAAGCCGAAGCGATGGGCCTCGGCCGCGTCTATCGGCTCGCCGGTGAAGAACATCTTGCGCAGCATGCCCTGCGGCAGGTGCCGCCCCATGTGCGACGCGCCACCACAGCGGCCGACGTTGATCTCGGGCATGCCGAATTTCGCCGTCTCCGACGCAAGCCGGATGTCGCAGACCGAAGCCAGCACCGTGCCGGCCCCGAGGGCCGGGCCGTTGACCGCGGCGATGGTCGGCAGCGCGCAGTCCCGGATCGACTTGAAGCAGCGCCGCACGATGCGGCCGCGGGCCGGGTCTTCCTCGACGGTCGCGGCAAGGAACTCCTTCAGGTCGAGCCCGGCGCAGAAGGCGCGCGCGCCCGCTCCGGTGAAGAGCACGCAGTTGATCCCCTGCCAGCTGTCGGCGGCGTCGAAGGCTTCGCCGATCTCGGCGTAATTGGCGAGGGTGATGGCGTTGACGGGGGGCACGTCGATGGTGATCTCGGCCACTTTCCCGTTGAAGCTGATGTCGATACCCATTGGTCGGTCCTTTCTGAAGTCAGGCGGCGGCGAGCGACAGGGCGATGCCCTGCCCCACGCCGATGCACATGGTCGCGAGCGCGGTGCTGCCCTCGCCGCGCGCGATCATCCGGGCGGCGGTGCCGGTGATCCGCGCGCCGGACATGCCGAGCGGATGGCCAAGCGCGATCGCGCCGCCATAGGGGTTCACCCGCGGATCATCATCGGCGATCCCGAGCCGCCGCAGCACGGCCAGCGCCTGCGCGGCGAAGGCCTCGTTGAGCTCGATGCGGTCGAAGCTGTCCGCCGTCACACCGAGTTGGGCGCAGAGCTTCTCCGTCGCCGGGGCCGGTCCCATGCCCATGATGCGCGGCGCCACGCCCGCGGTGGCACCGCCGGTGATCCGCGCCAGAGGCGTCAGCCCGTGACGTTTCATTCCCGCCTCGGTGGCAAGGATCAGCGCCGCCGCGCCGTCGTTGACCCCCGAGGCATTGCCCGCGGTGACGCTGCCGCCCGCGCGGAACGGGGCCGGCAGCGCCGCCAGCTTTTCGGCGGTGGTGCTGCGCGGGTGCTCGTCCTGATCGAAGATGACCGGCGGCCCCTTGCGCTGCGGCACGGCCACCGGGATGATCTCCTCGGCCATGATGTCGCGCGAGGCGGCCGCCTTCTGCTGGCTGCGCAGGGCAAAGGCGTCCTGATCGGCGCGCGAGATGCCGAAGTCGGCGGCGACGTTCTCGGCGGTCTCGGGCATCGAGTCGGTGCCGTAGCGGGCATGCATCTGCGGGTTGATGAACCGCCAGCCGATGGTGGTGTCCTCGACGCCGGACTGGCGCGAGAAGGCGCTCGTGGCCTTGGGCATGACGAAAGGCGCGCGCGACATCGACTCGACCCCGCCGGCGATGGCGAGGTCCCCCTCGCCCACGGCAAGCCGACGATAGGCCGCCAGCACTGCATCCATGCCCGAGCCGCAGAGCCGGTTGATCGTCGTGCCCGAGACGGTCTCCGGCAGCCCGGCGAGCAGCAGCGACATGCGCGCCACCGACCGGTTGTCCTCGCCGGCCTGATTGGCGCAGCCGTAGATCACGTCGATGGTGTCGGCCCAGTCGAGGCCGTCATGGCGATCCTGCAACGCCAGCAGCGGCAGTGCGCCCAGATCGTCGGCGCGGATGCCCGAGAGGCTGCCGCCGTAGCGGCCAATGGGGGTGCGGATGTAGTCGCAAATGTAGACGGTCTGCATGGCTCAGCCCTTCAGCTCTTCGAGAGTGTCGGACACCGCGCCGCGGGCGAAGCCGTGGCCGATCGCGGTCTCAAGCGCGTCGAGATCGGCCTCGATGCGGTCCGCGGGCTGCTGCGCCGCCCACCACAGCGGCCCGCCCTTCCAGCGCGGGAAGCCGTAGCCGTTGACAAGCGTCACATCGATGTCGGAGGCGCGCTGCGCGACGCCTTCGGCAAGCAGGAGGGCCGCCTCGTTGACCATGGCGATCAGCAGCTGGCGCTGGATGGTTTCGGCACCGAAGGCGCCCGGGGTGATGCCGGCCTCGCTGCGCGCCGCGTCGATGAGTGCGGTCACCTCGGCCGAGGGCTCCGGGCGTTTCTCGGGATAGTCATACCAGCCGCCGCCGGTCTTGCGGCCCAGCCGTCCCGCCTCGCAGAGCCGGTCGGGGATGGTGACGTAGCGCGCGGCCGGGTCGCGCGTCGCGGCCTGCCGCATGCGCATCGCCCAGGCGATGTCGAGCCCGCTCATGTCCGACACCGCGAAGGGCCCCATTGCGAACCCGAAGGCTTCGACGGCGGCGTCCACGTCCTGCGGCGCGGCGCCATCGAGCACCAGCAGCTCGGCGCGGCGGCGGTAGGCGGCGTAGATGCGGTTGCCGATGAACCCTTCGGCGACGCGCGCCACCACGGGCTGCTTGCCAAGGCGTTTCGCCAGCGCGAGGCCGGTGGCCAGCACGTCATCCGCCGTTGTTTCGGCCCGCACCACCTCGAGCAGGCGCATCACGTCGGCGGGGCTGAAGAAGTGCAGGCCCAGCACGCGCGACCGCCCCGGCAGGTCCGCGACCATGGCGTTGATGTCGAGATAGGAGGTGTTGGTGCCGATCACCGTCTCGGGCGGCAGCGTGGCGTCGAGCTCGGCCAGCAGCGGCACCTTGACCGAGAGCTCCTCGAACACCGCCTCGATGACCAGATCGCAGCTGGTCAGATCGGAGATCCGCGTCGTTCCCGAAAGGGCCTTCAGTTGCGCCGCCAGCGCGGCCTCCGAAAGCCGTCCGCGCGCGTGCCTGGCCTGCAACGCCTCCCGCAGCGCACCGAGGCTGCTTTCCAGCGCCTCGGCGTCGCGCTCGACGAGCGTCACCGGCAGCCCTGCAGCAAGGCAGGCGCGGGCGATGCCCTGCCCCATGGTGCCGCCGCCGATGACACCGACGGCCGAGACTTGCCGAGGCTTGGCGTCGAGCCCGTCGACGCTGCCCGCCCTTCGCTCGGCGAAGAAAAGGTGGCGCAGGGCAAAGGCGTCCTCCGACAGGCGGAGCTTCTGGAAAACGGCCCGCTCATCCGCCAGGACGGCGACGACGTCCGCATCGGCCGAAGCCCGCACCAGGCGGATCGCCTCGGCCACGTTCGGCCGGCCCCTGCCCTTGTGCAGCGCCTTCGCGGCAGCGGTCTCCAGCGCGGTCTCGTCCTCTTCGGGCACCGCAAGGTCGGCCACCACGCGCTTGGGGCGATCCTCGGCGAGGAACCGTTTCGCCGCCGCCAGCAGATCGCCCTCGGCGACCACATCGACCAGCCCGAGCGCCTCTGCCTTGACCCCGGTGATGCGGGTGGCGCCGCAGATCATCTCGAGCGCGGCGATGCGCCCGGTCAGGCGCGGCAGCCGCTGCGTGCCGCCCGCGCCGGGCACCATCCCCAGCGACACTTCGGGCAGGCCGAGCTTCGCGTCCGGCGTGGCGATGCGATAGTCGCAGCCGAGCGCCAGCTCGAGCCCGCCGCCAAGCGCCACGCCGTGAATGGCGGCGACGACCGGGAACGGTGCCGCCTCGCAGGCGGCGATGACGTCCGGCAGCTCGGGCCAGGCGAGGGGCGCGCCGAACTCGCGCAGGTCGGAGCCGGCGACAAAGCTCTTTCCGGCCCCGACGAGCACCGCGCCCCGCACCTCGCCGCAGCTCCGCAGCGCCTCGATGAGGCCCTTGCGGATCGCGTGGGAGCCGGCATTCACCGGGGGATTGTCGATGGTCAGCACGGCGATGCCGTCGGTGACCTCGAGGTGAACGGTGCCATGCGAGGGGGCTGTGTGGGTGTTCATCGGGCTTTCCTCTTCACTCGGCGGACGGGGCCACGGACCGGACCGGCTCACGGCGGGTGTCCGGCGCGCTCAGGCGGTTCACCAGCACCGCGACCGCGAGCAGCGCCAGTCCGATGCCATCCGACAGGTAGCCGGGAACGATCAGCGTGATCGCGGCAGCCCCGAGCAGCACCCGCGCCGGGATGCCCAGCCGGCCGACGAAATGCAGCCAGCCCTCGCTTGCGGCGGCCATCAGCCACACCGCCAGCACCGCGCTGCCGACGTCATGCAGGATGTCGAGCGGTTCCCCCTGCAGCACAAGCGTCGGGTTCAGCGCGAAGATGAACGGCAGCACGAAGTTCACCGCCCCGAGCCGCATCGCCAGCACGCCGGTGCGCATTCCGTCGGATTTGGCGATCACCGCGGCGGCGAAGGCGGCCAGCGCGACCGGAGGCGTGATGTAGCTCAGCATGCCCCAGTACAGGATGAAGAGATGCCCCGCGATCGGGTTCAGCCCCGCGCCGGCCATGGCCGGCCCCAGCACGATGGCCAGGAAGATGTAGCAGGCGCTGACGGTCATCCCCATGCCGAGCACGAAGGAGGTGAGCGCCCCGAAGAGCAGCAGCAGGAAGACGTTGTCGCCGGCGAATTGAAGCAGCTCGCGCGAGAAGGCGCCGCCGACGCCGGTGTAGCTGAGCGCACCGACGATGAGCCCGACCCCGGCAAGGATGCCGACGATATTGGCGATGTTGCGGATCGCGTCATCCAGCAGATCGACGAGCCGGCCGAGGGTCAGCTGGTTCTCGCCGCGGATCCAGCCGTTGAGCGCGCTGGTCGCCAGCAGGACGAGCGTGGCGTAGAAGGGTGCCTGCGCCTCGATCCCGCGCGCCACGATCAGGTAGATCAGCACGACCAGCGACAGCAGGAAGTGCCAGCCTTCCTTCAGCGTCGGCCAGAGCTTCGGCAGGTCCTCGGGGCGCTGCCCGGAAAGCCCGCGCCGCGCGGCGTAGCAATCGGTCTGCAGCATCAGCGCGAGGTAGAAGAGCGCGGCCGGCACGATGGCGGCGATCATCACGGTGGAATAGGGAACGTTGAGGTTCTCGGCCATGATGAAGGCGACGGCGCCCATGACCGGCGGCATCAGCGCCCCGCCGGTCGAGGCGCAGGCCTCGATCGCGGCGGCGTAGCGCGCCGGGTAACCGACCTTCTTCATGGTCGGGATGGTCATCTGTCCGGTGGTGACGATGTTCGAGATCACCGACCCGGAGAGCGAGCCGAAGAAGCCCGAGGAGAGGATCGCCACTTTGGAAGGGCCGCCACGGGTGCGGCCGAGCAGCGCCTCGGCGAAGGCCATGAAGAAGGCCCCGCCGCCGGTCACGACCAGCGCCGAGCCGAAGAGCAGGAAGCCGATCAGCAGGCCCGCCACCACGCGCATCGGCACGCCGATGATGCTCTCCGAGCCGAGCGCGTGCATCATCACCAGGCCGGGGATGTCGGTGGACGGCCCCCAGAGGAAGCCCGGCATGCTCTCTGCAAAGAGCGGGAAGAGGAAGAAGAAGCCGCAGATGCACAGCAGGACCAGTCCGCCGGTCCGGCGCAGCGCCTCGAGTACCAGCAGGCAGAACACCCCGGAGATGACCTGCGCACTGGTCGGCGCGACGAGATCCCATCCCTCCATCAGGATGCGCTCGCCGTTCCAGGCGAAATAGCAGGCCGCGCCGAGCGCGAGCAGCGAGAAAACCACGTCCGCGATGCGCCCGGCACTGCCGAACCGGTCGTACGGCAGCGGGTAGACCTGGAAGACGATGGCAAGGAAGATGCCGGTCAGCAGGTAGAAATACGCGGTGTCGAGCAGCACGTAGCCGATCAGCATCTGCGTGTTGAAGAGCCGGTCTACGTTCAGCAGGAGCGCGATCAGGCCGAGCACCAGCACCACCGCCCGTGTCGGCCCGTGCAGCATGCCGATCTTGACGCCTGAACTCTGGGAGGTGTCCGGCTGGTCGGACACGGGAAGGGACTGCGGATCGCTCATCACGGACCTCGCTCACGCTCTGAAGTAGGGAATGGGGCGGGTCCGATCAGGCCGGACCCGCAGGACGCGATCTCTGGGATCAGTTCGTCAGGTGTTCGGAGCGCCAGGTGCCCCAGAACTCGGGCCAGCCCGCATCATCGCCATCATAGGCGCCGCGCGCCTCGGTCCAGGCCGATTTGACCGCTTCGATCCGCGCCAGGCGGGCGTCCTGCCAGGCCTGCGCCTCGTCGGTCCAGTAGCCCATCTCCTTGGCGTAGCGGATCGCCCCGTCATGGAACGGCGCGTCGGCCGGCGGCACGATGGCGCCTTCCGTGGCCCAGTTCGCCGCCTCGGCGGTGGCTTCGCGGAAGCCGTCGAAGCTCTGGTCGATCGCCTTGACGAGGTTGTAGACTTCCTCCTCGCTGGTCGCCGCGTAGGTCGCCAGCATCGGATATCGGTAGCCCAAGAGCCACACCGGGTGGTCTTCGTCGATCCCTGCCCCGGTGGTCTGCTTGTGCGGTTCGGCAAAGCTGATGACGTCGGTGGCCTTCTTCCAGCCCTCGGTGTCCTCGGGCGGGAAGTTGAGCCAGGTCAGGCCCCGCGAACTCGCCTCGATCTCGCGCGCGAAGGACGAGGTTGGCACCATGCCCATTGCATCGAGCTGGTTCGAGATGATCGCGTCCTTGAGCGCGCCGTAGCTGCCGAACCAGACCTGCTCGACGTCGTCGCGGGTCAGGCCTCCGAAGGCGAGATAGGCGTCGGTCTTGATGTTGAGCGACGGGTTCCCCTTGACGAAGCCGACGCGCTTGCCGCGCAGGTCGGCGACGCTTTTCGCGTTAACGTCGGCGGCGGCGATGATCCCCACCGAGGCCGGCCGCCCGAGCATCACGCGCACGTCCTGCGGACCCCAGTCGGGCGTCGCGAACTCCTCGGTGCCTTCGCTGGCAAAGAAGAGCTCGTTCGACAGGAAGCCGAACTGCGCGCGCTGTTCTCGCAGCGGCAGCAGGCGGCCGATCGACGTGCCCGATGGCAGAACGCGGATGCGCGTGTCGAAGTTGCCCTGCACGGCATTCGCTATGGCCGACGCCTCGGTGTAGCCGCCGGAGCCGACGTCGTAGGCGCTCCAGATCATCGAGCGCGGCAGTTCCACGTCGTCCTGCGCCAGCGTGGCGGTGGCGCCGAAGCCGAGGACGGCGAGCGTCGGCAGGGCTTTCACGAGCAGTCTAAGCATGAGGGGGCTCCTCTCCCAGTTGTCGATCAGCCGGTCCCGAAGCGGCGGCCGATCCCTCCTGCGAGAGAGCTAAAACATTAAAAGCTATATTACTAGCTTTTTATTGTGCGCGGAAACTTGACGGAACTTTCTGCCTATTTGAAAACAAGTTACCCAAGACTTCATGTGCGCCTGGCTTTGCGGATCCAGCGTTTCAGCTGTCCTTTGCCTGCGAACAAGACTGCGGAGCACGAATCGAAACGATGTGGCGCTCAACCGAGGACGTCAGTGCATGGACCACGGTCCGCCACGCCGCGGCGCGTCGCCTCGTCAACGCGGCCGCCCCCAGACCTTGCCCAAGCGTCCCCCGTCAGAAGGGTGCATTGGTCGCGCTATGGGCGCTGTTGAAGCTGCACCCTTGGTAGGGTTGTACTCTCCCGACTGCGTACGCCCCCGAAGAAGACTTCGGAGGCGAAAAGTCAAATTGGCGCGGTGCTCACCAAGTTCGCTTGGTAGAGGTCAGGTGAGGTAAGATGCGGTTCAAGGAATTACTTGCCGGCCACCTGCTCGAAGAGTTTGAAGTTCGCCTCGCCATCCGGTGCCGCCGCGATCAACTGCGTGGCCACATCGCGCGTCGCTTCGACGAGCTCCGCGTTCGGTGTTTCGACGACCTCAAGCCCGGCCGCACGGATCTCGTCCAGCGCTTTGACGTAACCATCGAGATAGACCTGGATTGCATGAGCACGGGCCTCGTCAGCGACCTCCATGACCAGCGTCTGATTTTCGGGTGACAAACGATCAAACTGGCTCCCCGACATGACGACAGGAGCGGCCATGTATTGCAGCTTGGTCAAGTTGTAGAACTCGCTCACCTCGACGAAACGGTCCGAGATCATCGTATCGGGGGAGCCTTCCGCGCCATCCACGACATTGTTCTGGAGCGTGACGTAGGGCTCTGAATAGGCCAT